>CATJSX010000136.1 GCA_949743265.1 uncultured Peptococcaceae bacterium | reverse complement strand
TGTTCCGATTCAATGTATAAATCAAAAATTTGTTCGTTTTATGGGGGAATGATTGATGGCTATAGGTGAACAATACGACGAACGTATTGCACATATTATGTCTAAAATTGAGGCATTGCGGGAACGAGAGTTTAGTATTACTTGTGGAGAGTGGCCGCCGATTTGGAAGCCTCCCATGAGTGAAAAAGCAGTCGCTGCTTTTGAAGCAAAGCATCAAATTCATTTACCAGCAGATTATCGTCGTTTTATAACGACAGTTGCTTCCAGCGGCAGTCAGCCTTTTTATGGTTTGGAAGTATTAACCGATCTGCCTGATTTAAGCAATCCTTTTCACTATACGTTGACCAATCCATTGATTCTTTTCCAGTTAACTGAGGAAGAATGGGACGATGAGAATGAGGAAGAAGAAACGCTGGGCGGTGTTCTGACACTCTGTACGGAAGGCTGTGGGATGGATAGTGTTTTGGTAGTCAATAGCAACGATCCAGATACTTATGGGACTGTTTGGTATTGGGATTTTGCCAATGACTTTGGGACATCGCCTATGATTGATCCAAAAACAGGCCGCCCATTCCATTTTCTTGATTGGCTGGAATATTGGGCAGACCGAACGGCTGCGTTGGCTGATGACGAGTATTTCGGTTTTGCAGAAACAGTAGAAGGATTAGAAATTTTAGATTGAGCAGTTTTGATACGTCTGTCTAAGATAGATTAGTGAACGATTTTTTGGGGGAAAAAGTTTATTGCGATAACTTTATCGGCGAAAGAGCTGTTGACTTCTGAAATATTGTTGACTATAATAAATCTAATAAATTGAAAAGCGATGATAAAGAAATAGTAAGCCTGCTTCCGATTTTTCAGAGAGCTGTCGAAAGGGTGCGAGATAGTAAATTGATCAGGACAAACTCCTCTTTTAGCTGCAAAGATGAACTCAGATAGTAGTTTTTGCCGTGTGTCTTAGCGTTATAAGGCTTATTAAGGGAGCAAATTATTTTTGCTAACTTGGGTGGTACCGCGAGAAAGAGCTTCTCGTCCCAATGGGACGGGCGGCTTTTTGTGTTTTTGCTTAAAATTTTGGAGAAATGAGGTTATACCATGTTGGAGTACTATGATTTTTCAGCGATTGAAGCCAAATGGCAGCAGGAATGGGAAAGGAGCAAAATTTATCAAACTGATGAAAACAGTGATAAGCCTAAATATTATTGCTTGGAAATGTTTCCTTATCCGTCGGGCAATCTTCATATGGGACATGTGCGCAATTATTCTATCGGCGACGTTATCGCCCGTTTTAAGACGATGCAAGGGTATAATGTTCTTCATCCTATGGGATGGGATTCTTTTGGTTTGCCGGCAGAAAATGCCGCAATCAAGCATGGCGTGCTGCCCAGTAAATGGACAAAAGAAAATATTGCCAATATGGAGCGTCAATGCAAATCTTTAGGGTTGAGTTTTGACTGGCAGCGGGAAGTGACCACTTGTCTGCCCGATTATTATCAATGGACTCAGTGGATTTTCTTGCAATTCTATAAAAACGGCTTAGCTTATAAAAAAGATGCTACAGTCAACTGGTGCCCAGGCTGTCAAACGGTGCTGGCTAATGAACAGGTTGTTGATGGCGCTTGTGAACGCTGCGATAATGTCGTAGAAAAGAAAGCGCTGGAACAATGGTTTTTTAAGACAACCGATTACGCTGAGCGTTTGCTGGAAGATTTGCAGCAGCTGGATGGCTGGCCTAATAAAGTCAAAACCATGCAGGAAAATTGGATAGGTCGCAGCGAAGGCGCTTTGCTGACTTTTACCATCAAAGAAAATCAAGCGCCTGTACAAGTTTTTACTACCAGAGCTGATACAGTGTTCGGCGTTAGTTATTTGGTTTTAGCACCAGAACATCCGTTGGTGCAACAGGTTATTGTCGGTACCGAATATGAAGAGCCTGTTAATGAGTTTATTCGCAAAGTACAGCAACTAAGCGAAGTCGATCGTTCTTCTACTGAGTTGGAAAAAGAGGGGATTTTTATTGGCGTTCATGCGCTCAACCCTGCTAATGGTGAAGAAGTACCTGTTTTGATTGGCAACTATGTTATTTACGAATATGGCACGGGCGCTGTTATGGGTGTGCCGGCTCATGACGAGCGAGATTTTCTTTTTGCTAAAAAATATCATTTGCCGATTAAAGTGGTGGTAGCGCCTAAAGATGATATTTTAGTCGTTGATGAAATGACGGAAGCTTATGGGGATGATGGCGTGATGATCAATTCCGGTGAGTTTGACGGTATGGATAATACTGCGGCTAAAAAAGTCATCGTGGAAAAATTAGCTCAACAAGGCGCTGGCGAAATGAAAGTAAATTATCGTTTGCGCGACTGGCTAATTTCTCGTCAACGTTTCTGGGGCGCGCCAATTCCAATTATTTATTGTGAGCATTGTGGAGCTGTGCCAGTGCCAGAAGATCAGCTGCCAGTGCTTTTGCCTAATGATATTGAATTTAAACCAAACGGCGAATCGCCGCTTAAATATCGTGAGGAATTTGTCAATACAACTTGTCCTGTTTGTGGTCGTCCCGCTTTGCGCGAAACAGACACGATGGATACTTTTGTTTGTTCTAGTTGGTATTATCTGCGCTATACGGATCCGCATAATAGTCAGGCGCCTTTTGATAAAGCGAAAGCAGACCAATGGATGAGCGTCGATCAATATATTGGCGGCGTAGAGCATGCGATTTTGCATTTGATGTATGCGCGGTTTTTTACTAAAGTATTTAAAGATTTGGGATTGGTCAGCGTTGATGAACCTTTCACCAATTTGCTGACGCAAGGAATGGTTTTAATGAACGGGAGCAAAATGTCCAAATCTAAAGGTAATGTCGTTAGTCCTGAAGAAATTATTGCGAAATATGGCGCTGATACGGCGAGATTGTTTATTTTGTTTGCCGCGCCGCCGGAAAGAGATTTAGAATGGAATGATCGCGCTACAGAAGGCTGTTATCGTTTCTTAAATCGGGTTTGGCGGTTAGTAGAAAAATACACACAAATGGCACAAGGAGAAACCGTTGGCGTAATTAGTGAACCTTTGGCTGACAAAGAAAAAACGTTGCGCCGCTTAGTGCATACCACCGTTAAGCGCGTTAGCGACGATTGCGGCAATCGATTCAATTTTAATACGGCTATCAGCGCTATTATGGAATTAGTCAACGGCATGTACCATTATTTAGATAAAGAGAATGGTCAAAAT
>CATJSX010000135.1 GCA_949743265.1 uncultured Peptococcaceae bacterium | reverse complement strand
TGCGTCAGCATTCTTCCCTGAATCAGTTGCCGCCAGCTATTGTTGCTGGTGCTAATTATTCGGACATGAGACAACGTCAATGGTTACTTTCCTAAATTTTCCATTGCTGTTTATGGGAGGGGGGGAGCTTTGTGCGCTTTTTTTCTGCATTTTTATGCTTGACTATACATGACTTTTTCATTTCTACTTAACAGAACCACCAATATTATAGCATATTTTTACATCACGCCCTAAGCAAGGCAAAAAAAGGCTTATTTTTTATGCCTATTTATGAGTAAATCGGTCTAGCTGCGGACCTAAGAAAACAGCACGGCAGGTGCAGGCGACCACCTAAAACGCCTAGCCGAGTAAAGGAGACAAGATGAAAACAGAATTTCTCAAAGAGTTGGGGCTATCCCAAGAACAAATTAACAAAATCATGGCCGAAAATGGTAAAGATATCGCCGCCGAACAAGCCAAAACCACTGTTAAAGATGGGGAACTTACCAAAGCCAATGAAACCATCAAAGGCTTGCAAGAAGCTGTTAAAAAATTTGATGGTGTAGATATTGACAAACTGAAACAATTAGCCGCCGAACGAGCGAAAGCGGAAAATATTCGTAAAGAATATACTCTGAAAGAAGCACTAAAAGGACTAGGAGTATTGGATCCAGACTATCTCATTTTTAAGCAAGGCGGCTTAGAAAAATTTGCCTTTGCTGATGGCAAGCCGGTAGGATTGGAAGATATCACGAAGCCTTATAAAGAAAAAAGCCCCCATCTATTCCATCAAGATGAAAGCAAACCATTGCTTAAAACAGGGCTTAGCCATCAAGGCGGGCAAGAAAGCACCTCAGACAAAAAAGAAGCTGCCAATGCAGCATTTAGATCACTATTTGGAAAAGGAGAGTAAACAATTATGACGACAATGGTAAACAGAGAACAAGCAGAGGCGCTTATTCAAGAGCAGCTAATCAACACCATTCAACAGGATACCCCTAAACAATCCATCTTCATGGCGCAGGCTAGACGCTTGCCCAATATGAGCAGTAAACAGACGAGAATGCCGGTATTAGATATGCTGCCTATGGCTTATTGGGTCAACGGGGATAATGGCTTTAAACAAACCACAACTCAATCATGAGATAATGTTTATCTAACAGCAGAAGAATTGGCGGTTATTGTCCCTGTACCAGAAGCAGTTATTGACGATGCTTCTTTCGATATCTTAGGGGAAATCCAACCACGCATTGTAGAAGCTATTGGCCAACGAGTAGATAGTGCCATTATTTTTGGGGTTAACCGTCCGGCAGCGTGGCCTATGGATATTATTACCAGAGCCAGACAAGCAGGCAATAATGTAATCATAGGAAGTTCACCAGATTACTATGATTTAATCATGGGAGAAAACGGCGTTATTGCTAAAGTAGAAGAAGGCGGCTATATGGTTACTGGTGCGCTGGCTTCTATGGGCATGCGAGCCAAATTAGCGCAAGATGAGCAAAACAACGGCAGAGTAATTACAGCGGAAAAAGTAGGCGAATACAGCGTTAGTTACGGTGACAGAACGAAACTAAACCAAAAGATGCTGCAAACGTTAAGAATATATCTTAGTCAAACCAATCTTTTGTATCGTGGAAGTGGGTGCTGATGATGTACACCAATACAGCCATGACGCTGTTTAATCATTATCTTAATGACCATCAAGAAGATTGCTATCAGAAAGTCATTTTAAATCAAGTATTTTGGAATAATGATGAAGGCGCTAATGTCATTAAAATGGGCTTAGAAGCAGCAGATAAAGCGACTGTTTTCATTCCCCTTGATGTTGCAGCTAAAGACAGTAAAACCTATTGTACTGCAAAAGATTTTCAGCGTTTAGCCCATGAAGAAAAGAACAATTATTGGACGCTGCAAATCGGGGATAAAATGCTTTGTGGTGCGCTTGAGCTGGAAATAACAGCAGATACGATAATCAGTGACCTTGATCAACTGCTTGATGGTGTCGTTACAATTACTCGAATCGATAAAAAGGACTTCGGCAGCAGATTTATGCGTCATTGGGAAGTCGGCGGCATATAGCGGCAGAGAAAACAGGTGATAATCATGCGAGTAAATACCCGAGTAGAATTAGACCATATCAATAATATCTTGCGTAGACGCGGTTTAGAGGCTAGAGGACGAGCACAGAAAATCTTAGATAGTGAAGTTTTGCGCCTATCAGAGCCTTATACGCCCTTTCATGTAGGGAGTTTAAAAGGATCGGGCATACGTGGAACGATACTAGGTAGCGGCAAGGTTATTTGGAATGCACCTTATGCAAGATTCTTGTACTATGGCAAAGTGATGGTAGGCATAGAAAGCGGCTCTCCATGGGCAAAAAAAGGCGAACGGAAGGTTAAAACCAACAAAAATCTGACCTACAATGATGCGCCTAAACGAGGCTCATTCTGGTTTGAACGTATGAAAACTGATCATCTGAAAGACTTATTGAATAAATTGGCTCAAGTGGTTGGGGGGAAAGTACGATGATAGAAAGCGTAAGAAATTATATAGCCAGCTGTCCTCATTTAAAAAATGGCAGGCTTAATGTGGATTTTCTCGGTCATAAACAAAAGGAATTTTCAATTGAAACGGAACCGGTTAATCCCGTTGTAAAGCAATATGTTAATGGCGACAGCATTAGGCAGTTTGTCTTTCTGATTGTCTTTAGGGGTCCTTATGGCGTGGATTTGAAACAAAATACAGCCAATATTGAGCTGTTTGAAAAAATTACCGACTGGCTGGAATCTCAAAACCAACAGCAAAACTTTCCGCTGCTGGCAGAAAATCAAGACGTTATTTCTATTAAAACCCTTAGTCAAGGTTTGCTTATCAAACTAGCATTGATACGGCAAGGTATCAAATGCAATGTCAATTATTTTAATAAAATCTTTGGTGAAGGAACGGACAAGAAAATTTTTGGCGATAAAACCAACCTAAGAATTTGTTATGAAGCCGTAGAAACTATTAACGCAGAATCTCAAAAGCAGAAGAATTATTTTGAAAATCTCGTTCAAAAATATTCGCCTGAACGGTTAAAATGATAAATATCTTAATTGACCATTTACCGGAAACAGTCCGTATTGATGGGCTTAACTACCCTATCAATACGGACTTTAGAGCATCTATTTTGTTCGAAGAACTAATGAATGACTGCGAGATAGACAATAAAGAAAAGATTATAGCGGCGCTCAAACTCTATTACCCTATTCTGCCTAATAATCTATCAGAGGCATTGGAACAGGCGCTTTGGTTTTACAGTTGTGGCAAGTATGACGGGAATACATCAAAAGAACAGGACGAAGAAGAAAGAAAAAACCTTAAGCGTCCTGTTTACTCTTTTGAGCACGATGCGCCTTTGATTTATGCCGCATTTTATAGCCAGTATCATCTTGATTTGCAGAAAGAAAAGCTGCACTGGTGGCAGTTTCGGGCGCTGTTTGACGGATTAAAAGACGATAATCGCTTTGTACAGATTGTGGGCTATCGCTCAATGGAAATTACATCAAAAATGTCGGCAGAACAAGCAAATTTCTATCGTAAGATGCAAAAGAAATATGAATTGCCTTTGCCAAAGAACCTGCAAGAACAGCAAAACGCTTTAGAAGCAGCATTATTGGGCGATGGAGATTTGCGGGGCATTTTGTAGAACTTCAAAAAAAGAGTAAAAGAAAACAGCCTGTCTTAAAAAGAACAGGCTGCGCAAAGAAAAAATAGGGGGTGCAAATGATGTAAATATACGTGCTAATTACAGTATATCACATTTAACAACAGTTGACAAGATAAATTTAAGAAAGGGATAAAATAATGACTATTTTACCAGAACCAAAATTGAGAATAGACAATCATAATTTCTTTACTTTAGTCTATATTGATGGAAAGTTAGTTGATGGGATTAGAAAGATAAAATTTGAAGCTGATGGCATAGACAAGGTTGACTTGCTTTTGGATATTGATTTAAAAAATTTCCGCTTACGAGATGAAAGTTTCACTGGACTTTCTAGCGAAAAATCCAGTGAAACTAATTAAATTTTATTCTTTTAAGTAGATAGCGCTATTAACATAATGGTGATCAAGTTCGATTTTATTATTCTGTTCAAGTTCTGTCAGCAGACTTAATAAAATATCTGTTTCAAAACCAAAAGTTAACAGTTCAGTGTATTCAATACGATTTTTATCAGCTGAACTTAAAAAATTTTTAATATGCAGTCTAATAATTTTTCAGCGTCAGTTGTCATTATAATCACCCCCTTTCGAGATGATTATACCACAACTAAAGAGCTGGCGTTTTTGCAAGTAAAAAATACCTGTTCAAAATGAAATAGTTATATTAAAATAGCGAAGTGGAGTTGTCATGCGCTGTTTTTAACAGTGTTAATGACGGCTGGACGGCTTGCCCTTTAGGGGGTGATATACCCGACCAGAAAGGCGTCGGGCATGGTTACATGGGACGCT
>CATJSX010000134.1 GCA_949743265.1 uncultured Peptococcaceae bacterium | reverse complement strand
GCGTCAGCCGCCAATAGCGTAATGTCACCTTGCCATAAATAAATACCTTTTTGTACTAAAGAAAGCTGACTTGGCGAAACGATGGTTTTGCTTTTTTGTTCCGCTTGCAAGTAAGCATCTTGTATGTTGAGAAATTCTGTGGTGATTGCTTTGGGCGGTCGTATATTCATTAGCGCACGCAATAATCGCTTTTGTTCGTTTTCATCATCGGGGATAGTCAACTTGTTGAGTTGTTCATCTTCATTTTTGAGATAATCAATCAGATAACGTCGTCTTTCTTGCTGTAACATGAATTTTCCCTTTCTACTCAACTGGCTATTTGATTAACAATATTGACTGACAACAGAAATTCTCTGCTGAAGATGATTGCCACTGACTACTTCGTCAATCATCGCTATGGCGTAATCAGCATAACTGATTACACTTTCTCCCTGCGCATTTAGCAATAATTCTTCACCACCTAATTGGTATTTTCCACTTCTAACGCCATCGGCTTGAAAATCTCCGGCAGGGCTGAGATAAGTCCATTGAACATCGTTGCGGCTGCGCAATTCTGCTAGCGCCTTTGCCATATGAGAAGCCAACGGCTTGAATATATCAGGAAAATCAGCGCCGTCCATGACTTGTGTCGTATGGCTCTGGTCAAGATATAAACTGCCTGCTCCGCCGACAACTAATAGTCTGATTTTTTTGCCGCTTAAAAGATCGCAAAGATGTTTTAACGATGTGCTGTGTTGTGGCAATGTTTCTGGTGTCCATGTGCCAAAAGCATCAATAACTGCGTCAAAATCAGCTAAATCAGCACTGGTTAGCGCAAAAAGATCCTTTTGAATAATTTGTTTAGCAGCTGTTTGATTGTCGCCGCGAATGATAGCGGTAACGTCAAGACCTCTTTCGAGCGCTTCCTTAACAATCAGTTTTCCTGCTTTACCATTGGCACAAATAACTGCAACTTTCATCATCATTTCCTCCTTGAGTTTTTCTTGTATTTTTTGATTGGTAAAATTATAATACTGTGGTAAGGAATAAATGTAAAGTAGGCACTTTATTGTGCTGTAGTTACTTTTCAGAAACTATAAAAGGAGCGGTAATGATGAGAAAAGAATTGCCGACTTGTCCGGTAGAAACGACATTGATGCTGATTGGTGATCGTTGGAAAGTATTGATCATTCGTGATTTATTAGACGGAACGAAACGATTTGGTGAATTGAAAAAATCTGTGGGCAGTATTTCGCAAAAAGTTTTGACGACCAATTTGCGTGCAATGGAAGAAAGCGGTTTGCTTAGCCGCAAAGTTTATCCAGAAGTACCGCCGCGAGTAGAATACACACTAACAGAAACAGGCTATAGTTTAAAGCCTATTTTGGACGCTATGAGTGAATGGGGCACGACTTATCAGCAAAAAATAGCTAAATTACGCTGAAATTTTGTTGCTAAGTAAGTATAGCGGCAAATTGTATAATAAAAGCGAGGAAAGATAAAGAGAAAAAACGGAAATCATGCAATGATTGGCTTAAAAGGTGATGTTCATGGAGAAAATTAAAATCGAGCGTATTGTTTGTGGTAATGTTAATTGCTATATTTTGTCAGTGGGTGAAAAAGCTATTTTGGTGGATACTGGTCGCCAGAAATATAGAGAAAAAGTGCTGAATAGTTGTAAACCATATGAAATACAGCTAATATTACTTACACATGGACACGTTGATCATGTGCAAAACGCCGCTTTTTTGACCAAAGAACTGCACGCTCCTATCGGAATGGCGCAGGCGGATATGGAATTGTTGAAGGATAATAGAAACCAATCTTTGCAAGCTGACCATTTTTTGGGCAAAATTGTTTTGGCGGCTTCGTTAGAGAGCTTTCGCCGCGAACGAATCGCGTCTTTTGTACCCGCGATATTTTTAGCGGAAGGGGATAGTTTAGCGCCTTATGGCATAGATGCTGAGATTATAGCGGTAAGTGGACATACTGTAGGCTCTATTGCTGTCGACGTCGGTAAAAAATATGTGTTAGTAGGCGATGCGTTGATGAATATGTTTTACCCAACAGTAGCTATGTTGTATCACGATCGTGAACAAATGCTGGCAAGCGCTGAGAAAATCAGCAATTTAGGAGAACGAACAATTTATTTTGGACATGGAAAACCTGTCAACAATAAGAATTGGTTAAAAAATAGACGCTAATTATAAGAGGGGGAAAATGATGGTATCTTTTGCACCAATTGCTAAGCCGGATTTACCGTCGTTAGCGCTTTTGTATGGAGAATTATTAGAAGTTAATAGCAATTTAGCGAGTATGGAACGGCAGTTGGCACAAATCAATGAGCGTTCGGATTATCTTTGGTTAGGTGGCAAAATGGAAACTGGCGAATTGATTGCTTCGCTTTTGGCTATTCGTTGTTTGGATACGACGGGCGAGTGTCGGAATTTTATGGTACTGGAAAACGTGATCGTCAAAAGCACTTGCCGTAAACAAGGCGTTGGCCGACAAATGATGGCTTATATTGAAGCACAAGCGAAAATATGGCAATGTGATTATATCATACTGGTGTCGTCTGGTTTTCGTCATGATGCGCATCGGTTTTATGAAGCAGTTGGCTACACAGAAGATGTAAGAGGGTTTAGAAAATGTCTGCTGTAAAGAAACAAGAAAGCAATTTAATTGAAATCGTACGGAAGATCCAAACGAAAGATTGCAGCATCGCCTTGCGGTCCTTTCGAGCTGAGGATCTTCAAGAAATTTTAACATTGTTTTATCAAACGATTCATTATATCAACGCGAAAGATTATACTGAGGAGCAACTAGATGTTTGGGCGCCTCAATATCCTGACGAGCAGGCATGGCTGTGTTCCCTAGAAGATCATGTAACGATTGTTGCCTGTCATGAAGCGAAAATTATCGGCTTTGGCGATATAACAAAGATGGGCTATTTAGATCGCCTTTATGTACACAAAGACTTTCAAAGGCGGGGTGTGGGAACATTATTAACGGAGAGTTTGGAGCAATACGCTAAAGAAATGGGACAAAAGCAAGTGACTACAGCCGCGTCTATTACCGCTCGTCCTTTTTTTGCTCAACGAGGCTATCAACTGCTTAAAGAGCAGCAGGTTTGGCGTAAAGGTATTGGTTTAACGAATTTTTTGCTGGCAAAGAATTTGACGTAAGGAAACAAAGCAATTGACAAACAAATAGCAAAATTATCAGCTTCTGAGATGGTGGTCTCAGGAGCTTTTGTTGTGTATCACTCAAATAATCCTATACAATCATCACAAAACTTGTTTATAATAGTAGCGAGGTGAAAACGATGAACATATTAGTGGTTGAAGACGATCAGGGCATTGCTATGGGGCTGGAATATTCACTGAAGCAAGAAGGCTATACGCCGTTAATTTGTCACGATATTCGGGAAGCGCAGGCGATTTTGGGAGAAGATTTTGGCGTGGCACTTTTGGATTTGACGCTGCCTGATGGTAGCGGCTATGATTTGTGCCAACAAATTAAAGCGCAAAAAGATATACCCGTTATTTTCCTAACGGCTTGCGACAGCGAAGTTAATGTGGTAATGGGATTGGATATGGGAGCAGACGATTATATTACCAAACCTTTTCGCATTCGGGAACTTTTTTCGCGTTTACGTACTGTTTTGCGGCGGTACGATAAGGGAGCGCAGCTTGCCGGTCATTATTTGATTGGCAACGTACGGCTTGATCCTCATGAAGCGAAAGTGTACAAGAATAATCAGGAAGTTTTACTCAGTGCATTGGAATATCGGTTGTTGCTGACATTTTTTAATAATCGCAATCAGGTGCTTTCCCGTACGCAACTATTGGAAAATATTTGGGACGCTGCGGGGAATTTTGTCAATGATAATACAGTAACCGTGTATATTAAGCGCTTGCGGGAAAAGTTGGAAGATGATCCGCAGAATCCGACGTTGATTAAGACTGTTCGTGGTTTGGGTTATAAGGTGGGTGATTAAATTGCTGCGCAATCGGGAAGTGCAGTGGCTTTTGGTTTTTTCAATCGTCATCGTTGGTTTGGGGAGTTTGATTGCCGGACAAATTTCTCTCCAAAGCGCAATAGTGTTATTGGCAACAGTAGCATTTTTGGCAATGGGCTATGGGGTATTTACTTATTGGCGCTATCAAAAAATTCGCCAGCTTTCCATCATGCTGGATGAGATTTGCAACGGCAAATTTGATTTAGATGTGCGCAATAATATGGAAGGTGAATTGAGCCTTTTGCGTAGCAACATCTACAAAATAACCTCGATGCTAACTAAGCAAGGACGGCAGTTAAAAAAGGACAAGCTACAGTTAGCCGACGGATTGTCAGATATTTCTCATCAGCTGCGTACGCCGCTGACGTCCATGATGGTGATGACTGAATTGTTACAACAAGAAGACTTGGCAAAAGAACAACGGGAATTATTCTTGCAGACCATTACGCAGCAGTTGGAGCGAATCCAATGGTTAGTCACGTCGTTACTAAAAATTTCGCAAATTGATGCCGGAACGATTACTTTTAAAGAAGAAATCATTTCCGTAGCGGCAGTGGTGAAAAAAGCGGTAGAGCCTTTTTTAATTTTGATGGAGCTGAAGGAGCAACAACTAGTTATTAAAGGAGACGAAACAGCGACATTTTATGGTGATTTATCATGGAGCAGCGAAGCGCTGACCAATATTATCAAAAATTGCGCCGAACATACGCCTGCTGGCGGTATCATTAAAATTGATTATCAACAAAACCCTATTTATACCGAAATTATTATTAGCGATAATGGTGAAGGTATTGATCAAGACGATTTGCCTTATATTTTTCAGCGTTTTTATCGCGGCAAAAATGCTACCAGCGATAGTGTCGGTATAGGATTGGCCATGTCTCGCGCCATTGTCTTGGCACAGCATGGCGATATTGTAGTGGAGAGTAGTCCCAAAGGCAGTCGATTCTGTGTGAAATTTTATCATCAAGTAGTGTAGTGTGACAAAATTGTCATCAAAATCGTCATTAACGTGTCATGATGCTTTGCTAAAATAACATCATCAACCATTATTGGAGGGAAGAATCATGGCAATCTTAACTATTGAAAACTTGTGTAAAACGTATCAGAGCGGTGACAATATCGTTAAAGCGCTGGATAACGTATCATTTAGTGTAGAGCAAGGCGAATTTGTCGCTATTGTCGGTCCGTCGGGTTCTGGCAAATCAACGCTTCTGCATATTTTGGGCGGTGTGGATTATCCTACTAGCGGCAATGTATTGGTCGACGGGGTAGCGCTTTATACTTTAAATGAATCTCAGTTGGCTATTTTTCGCCGGCGACATATTGGATTGATTTATCAATTTTACAATTTGATTCCGGTGTTAGACGTTGTAGAAAATATCACTTTGCCGTTGTTGCTGGATCAGCAAACCGTGGATCAAGAGCAGTTGGAAACTATGCTGCGGCAGTTGGATTTACAAGAGCGACGTCATCATTTGCCCAATCAATTATCGGGTGGTCAGCAGCAAAGAGTTTCTATTGGCAGAGCGTTGATCAATCATCCGGCGTTGGTTTTGGCTGATGAGCCAACAGGAAATCTGGATAGCAAAAATAGCAGTGAAATTGTAGAATTGCTGAAGCTGTTTAATAAAATGTATCAGCAGACGCTGATCATCATTACCCATGACGAGCGGATTGCTTTACAGGCAGACCGCATTATCGCCATTGAAGATGGCAAAATCGTTCGTGATAAGGTGGTCAGATCATGAATATTATCAATAAAGTGACTTGGCGTTATTTAAAAGAAAACAAACGGCGCACGTTGGTGACGATTTTGGGCGTTATCATTTCAACAGCGATGCTGACAGCAGTGGTGACGTTGTTTTTGGCACTGTTTGATATGATGGCAAGGGAAGCTATTGATGCACATGGTTTGTGGCATGCTGTTTTTAGTGTAGAAGATGATAAACAACTGAGCATTATTGCCAAAGATGACCACATTGACACCATTGCTCTGCGTCAATCCAGAGGTTTTGCGGATTTGCATAATGACAATCATAGAAAGCCGTATCTTTATGTAGAAGGTTTCAATCAGCAAGCCCTTAACAATTATCATGTTCGCTTGTTGGAAGGACATCTTCCGACCAATAGTCGGGAGCTTGTGGTTAATAAAGCGCTCTTAGAAGATGAAAAATTTCCGTATCAAATTGGCGATGAAATCACACTATCATTAGGTGAACGCATGAGTACCATAGACGGTGAAACGATCATTCGTGAAGGCAACTATAGTCTTTATGAAGATGGCAACGGTGAAAGGTTGGAAAAAATCGTTCATGATGTACCGCAAACTTTTACTATTGTCGGAACCATTGAAAGACCGCTGATTGAAGAAAGTTGGTCAGTTGGTTTTGGCGCTGTGACATTGATTGAACAGCCAAATTTTGACAATGGTCCGCTATCAGTTAGTATTACTGCCAAAACAGTCAATCGCGAGCTTTTTGACTGGTGTCAATCTTTAGCAAACGAATCAGAAACCTCTGTTCGCTTTAATAATAATTTGCTTAAATGCTATGGGGTAATTTATGATGATACATTAAATCAAACGTTATATGGCTTTGGCGGAATTTTGATTATAATTATCATTATCGGTTCGGTGTCATTGATTTATAATGCGTTTGCTATTTCTGTAGCGCAGCGCACGCGCTATTTAGGCTTGCTTTCTAGTGTAGGAGCAACGAGAGCGCAGAAGCGTAATTCCGTCTTTTTTGAAGGAATGTTAATTGGCTTAATCAGTATTCCGTTGGGCGTTATTAGCGGATTGGTAGGCATATGGGTGACTTTTTTAGTAATCAATCCTATGGTGCAAGAGATTTTTACAGTAGCTTACCAATTTGAAGTGGTAGTGACGCCTTGGTCAATTGCCGTCATTGTACTTTTTGCCGCGTTGATCATTTTTATTTCCGCTTATATACCGGCGCATAAAGCCAGCCGTGTATCGGCTATTGACGCCATTCGGCAGAATAAAGAAGTTAAGTTGACGAAAAGGAATCTAAAAACGAGTAAGCTCACCAGCAAAATTTTTGGTTTAGAAGGCGAATTGGCGCTGAAAAATCTTAAACGTCATCGTGGACGATATTATGCAACCGTTTTTTCGTTGATTATCAGCGTTGTTTTGTTTATTAGCGTATCAGGATTTTTGCTTTATTTGCAAGAATCAGTGGGATTAACTGATGATGGGATCAATTTTGACGCTGTGGTTGTGCTTGACAGCGATGAGCCAGAAAAGGAAGCATTATTGCAAGAAATCAGTGAAGGCAGTTATGTCAAAGATAAAACGCAGCTTCAATATGGTACTTTACTGACTGCTTTGACAGAAACGCAAGCGCCAGTATTTTATCAAACGCAAGGCAAAAAAACGGATGGAACTTATCAAATAGAAGCGATCATGATCAGCGTTAATGAAGACAATTTACGTCAATATGCACGAAATGCTCATATTGATGATGAACTATTATTTGATAAAAATCATCCAGCTGCAATTGTAATTGGTCATATGCGCTATCGAACTAGTAGTACAACGTATGAGCGGGTAGCATCAATTTTGGCAGAAACGGGAGATCAGTTGCCGTTATTTACGCAGAAATTGGCTGAGAATCAGGAAAGCTGGGAAAAAGGGGAAGAAGTGACACCGATTACGCTGGCTGGTTTTAGTGATGAGTTGTTAATCGGTATGAGTGACCTTGTAGAGAACAATACAATTTATCTGGTGGTTTCGGAAGAAATTCATCAACTTTACAACGAATATTTTACAGAAGGCAATATATATAAAAGTTTATATTTAACGACTAATGATCAGCAAAAAATGGATGAAACCATCAATCAGTTGCTTGATGGACAGTCATATATGTCTTATTATAATATTTATGAAGCCCATTTGCGGAGTCGTTATTTAATGACCATCATTAGAATATTTGCCGGAGGCTTTATTACGTTGATCACTGCTATTTGCGTTGCCAATATTTTTAACACCATTTCAACCAGCGTCATGCTGAGACGACAGGAATTTGCTATGCTTAAATCGGTGGGTATGACGCCGCATAGTTTTTACCGCATGATCAAATATGAAAGCATTTTTTATGGTTTAAAAGCGCTGCTTTACGGACTGCCTATTAGTCTTTTAGTATTATGGCTGATGTATCGCACGATTGACCGCAATTTTCGTATGGGCTTTTTACTTCCTTATACAGAAATTTTGATAACTATGGCGATGGTCTTTATCATTGTAGCATCGACGATGTTGTATGCTTTTTCTAAAGTTAAGCATCAAAATATCGTTGATGGGCTTAAGCAGGAAAATATGTAAATAATTATGGAGGAAAAATGTGTGATCAAATAATAAAACTTCGTCAGCGCCCAGAATTGAAACAACGCGCCGCCGCTTGGTTTCATGAAAAATGGGCGATTCCTTTGGAAGATTATAGTGACAGCATCAAAGCATGCATTGAGAATAAGGCTGCTATTCCGCAATGGTATGTGGTTATGGCTGACGATCGAATAATAGGCGGCATTGGTGTTATTGAAAATGATTTTCACGATAGGAAAGATTTAACGCCTAATGTTTGCGCGCTTTATGTTGAGGAAAATTATCGCTGTCAAGGGATTGCTGGACGATTATTGCATGCTGTTTGCGAAGATATGCGCGAAAAAGGTATCGACGTTCTTTACTTGCTAACAGATCATACGTCATTTTATGAGCGATATGGCTGGGAATTTTATGATATGGTATCAGCGGAGAAAGAAACTGCTTTAAGTAGAATGTATCGATATCAAAATAAATAATTTTTAGAGGACTGCCAAAATTTTGGACAGTCCTCTTTTTTGATTTAAGCTAAACCTAATAAACGCATACTTTGAGCAAATAAAAAACAGCAGAGAAAGCCCGACAAAAAAGGCAGTAAAATCGCCCATCCTACCCATTTCCAGCTGCCGGTTTCTTTTTTGATTGTCAAACAAGTTGTCGAGCAAGGCCAATGCATTAAAGAAAACAACAAAAAGCAGATGGCAGTTACCCAAGTCCAACCATTATCAACAAGCAACGTTTTTAAAACAGAAAGATCTTCTATAGCAATTAAATTATTGCCTGATAAGTAAATCATCAACATTAAAGGAATGACAATTTCATTAGCGGGAAAACCTAAGATAAACGCCAGCAGAATGACGCCGTCCAAACCGATTATTTGCGCTACAGGATCTAAAAATGTCGTGAGATAGGCAATCAAAGTTTGTTCGTAAAAATTGATATTGGCCAAGCACCAAATGAGCAATCCGGCAGGTGCTGCAATCAGTATTGCTCGCAAAAGTACGAATAGCGTGCGGTCGAAAATGGAGCGAATGATGACTGAAATAAACTGGGGTCGCCGATAAGGCGGCAATTCTAAAGCGAAAGAGGAAGGCTCACCTTTCAAAATCGTTTTAGAAAGCAATCGTGAAAATAAAAAGGTCATCATCACACCCCATACAACAATCGCCAATAAAATAAGCGCTGCTGTAACTGATTGGAGCTGTGAAGAAATACCGCTAACAAAAAACATACTGATAACGGCGATCATAGCCGGAAAACGCCCGTTGCAAGGAACAAAACTATTGGTCAAAACAGCAATCATTCGCTCTCTAGGGGAATCGATAATCCGACAGCCAACGACGCCGGCGGCATTACAACCAAATCCCATACACGTTGATTTTATAATTTTGTATTAAATACGCCACTGTACAGTCACATGCTGACCATCAATCAAGATTGATTCAACAATAGTGCTGATCAGAATACGACGGTTATCGAGATCAAGTGTGTTAAAAGTGTTTTTGAATTGTTGTAAAGCGTCAACAAAAAGTTTCCATTTCTTATCAAATTTGGTTTCGTGTTCATGACTAAAGTTTAATTCATCGGTTAGCCGATTCTTTTCAACGTTCATTTCGTCTAGCCGCTGCGAAATTTGCTCAAGCGGTAGATTGCCAATTTGGTAAAGATCCAGCATTCTCGAAATTTGCTTATCTAGTTCTTTTATACGTTGTTTAATGGCATTGTAGTTTGGCTGACGTCTTTTTTGCTCTTTGTTGGTAGTATACATTGACGCCAATTGGTCACAATTATTGATTAAAGCATAAATTTGTTCGGTTACTACTTGATCCAACACCTCTATTTTCCAATGCGCATTTTTGCAGTTAGGGTCAATCACATATTTTTGGCTGTCTTTTGAGCGGGAATAACATTTATAATAGCCGTGACTAGCGCCGTAACGAGCGCCGCAGCGTTGACATTTGATTAAGCTTGAAAGTAAATGATTTGCCCGAAAGGGGGTTTTTTGTGCTGAATTTTTTCTGCTTTCGCGATCCATAGAACGCAGGAAGGTCTGTACACAGTCAAAATCTTCCTGAGAAATAATAGGTTGATGTCTGCCTGGATACGCTGTTTTTTTAAACTTAACTTTTCCAATATAAACGTTGTTGAGTAGCACATTGCGGACAGTAGCAGCATTGTTCCATTGTCCGCCATATTTTTGCGACATGATACGGTAAATACCGTTGATACTTTTGCCTGCCAAAAATAATTGATAAACCTCTTGCACTTGCAGCGCTGCATATTCATCAACAATCAACTCACCATCAATGTATTTG
This sequence comes from uncultured Peptococcaceae bacterium, assembly GCA_949743265.1. Taxonomy (GTDB): domain Bacteria; phylum Bacillota; class Peptococcia; order Peptococcales; family Peptococcaceae; genus CATJSX01. The sequence goes on along the minus strand of CATJSX010000134.1, from coordinate 1,426 downwards.
TAGCCGATGGGTGTCGTTGCGCCACCATGATAATAACCTGCTTTACTTCTGCCGATACGCCCCATAGTGAAACGTTCTGTAATTTGGTCTTTCTCTAATTGAGCGAAAACAGCTAAGATGCCTACCATTGCGCGACCAAATGGGGTTGATGTATCAAAATTTTCATTGATAGACACAAAGTCAATATTTTGCGCTAAAAATGTGTCTTCAATCAGCATCATGGTATCTTTTTGTGAACGGCTAAGCCGATCAAGTTTATAGACTAAAACAATGTTTGGCGCATGGGTTTTAATATCTTTTAGCAATCGCTGCAAATCTGGCCGATTAGTATTGCCGCCCGAATAGCCGGCGTCAATATAAATATTTTGTAAAAGCCACCCTCTAGCGGTACAATATGCTTTTATGCGATCCACTTGTTCGTCTATGCTGTAATTTTCTAATTGATTTTCAGTTGATACGCGGGCATAGCCGTAAACGCTAAGCGGCTTGTTATAAGATTCTATTGCGATCAGTCCCTTCAAGCAAAAATATCTGCTTAATTTTAGGTGAGCCGTATATTAAAATTACCTCCTTATTGCTATGGTATTTTAAGAATAAAAATTACAATCGTTATAATCCAATGCACTATAATATACGTAAAAAATTTTTACAATATTATGCGATAAAGTTTTTTCTTTTTATAATTTCTTTGGAAAATTCCTTTACGATAAATTTTAAATCTTTTCTAAACAGAATAGTTCTATTCACATTTTTATCTGTAAAAGATTTTTGGTCTTTAAATTGAAATGAGCAAAAAAGAAACAATATGATTTCAAATTGAAAAACAACCGTTGTCATTTCTGACGGATTGCTTCACATAACGAAAATATCAAAAGAGCCAGCAAAGGACAGTCGTACTTTATCCATTTATTTTTAATGGTGCTTAATCAACAAGAAGGCGCATAGGACAAAAACGCTAAAACATATTATTTAGCGAAAGGAAGTTGATTCAAAATGAAAAAACAAGAAACGATTGACTACAGCAGCGTTACGGTAAAACATATTTTCAAAGACGGTACTGTACGAGATACGCCGGTAGGATATGATTTTTCAAAAACAATTACGCCGGAACAAACCGCCGTTATTTTTGACACGTTGGATAAAATGGCAGAAATAGTTGCGCAAAATAATAAGCATACCAACTAGAACGTTGGTATGCTTAAAAAATATAAAAAACCATCAAATTAGTAATAATCATAGCAAAATAGCGTTGCAGCTTGATGAAGTCCGCTTGATACAAGTTGCCTGTTAAAAGGCGTTATGAATGACAAGACTAATCTTGTTTGACCACATCACAGCGAAGAGAACAATAAAAGAAGCGGAGTCAAAAAGTTGGTTATCCTATTTTTGATTATTATAGTCCAGCGCTATCTTCACGGACATTTGG
>CATJSX010000133.1 GCA_949743265.1 uncultured Peptococcaceae bacterium | reverse complement strand
GATTGCGGCAATCGATTCAATTTTAATACGGCTATCAGCGCTATTATGGAATTAGTCAACGGCATGTACCATTATTTAGATAAAGAGAATGGTCAAAATTTAGCTGTGTTAAAAGAAGCAGTAGATCATTTAATTTTGCTTTTGGCGCCCTTTACACCACATATTACCGAGGAATTGTGGCAATCGGTAGGACATACTACTAGCGTTCATAGGGAAAAATGGCCCGTATACGATTCCAAAGCGCTGATAGTTGACGAGGTGACTATCGTTGTTCAGATCAATGGCAAAATGCGTGATAAATTGCAAATCGCAGTCAATGCATCGCAAAAAGAAGTAGAGGAAGCTGTGTTGGCGCAAAACAAAATTGCAGAGCAAGTCAATGGCAAGACCATTAAAAAGATCGTTGTTATTCCTAATAAATTGGTTAATATTGTTATTTAAAGAAGATAAGTTATCCCCAATGATTTTGTAAACGGCGGCGCAGCTTTGGCTGTGCCGTTTTTTGTTGGGCATAATAATCTTATGCTCAAAAACAACAAATTGTAAATATTGAAAGAAAACAGCAAGTAAAATCAAGCGCAAGGGGTGTAATTCAGTTATCATTTAATCAAAGAAAGGAGTGAAACAATGACTCAGTGGCAGAAGCAGATTCAGATAATCGTTGATGAAATTGATGGTTGTCTTAAACAACATGCTGATGAAGAATTAACGCTGAAAGCTCTTTCGCAAAGATTGGGCTATTCTGAGTACTATACCACACGAAAATTTAAAGAAATATCAGGGATTCCGTTGAGAGATTATTTGCAGGGAAGAAGATTAGCGTTTGCGCTGAAAGAAGTTAGAGACAGCACGAAAAATCTTTTAGAGATTGCCATTGACTATGGTTTTTCTTCTCATGAGGCTTTTACCAGAGCGTTTAAGCGCGCTTATGGCGTAGCGCCGAGTGATTATCGAAAAAATCCTAAACCTGTTGTGCTGCGGACAAAGATTAATCCGCTGGATCGTTATTTTTTTGGATTGGAGGAAATCGGTATGATTCAATCTAACGATGAGATCAAAATTTATTTTGTAACCATACCTGCGCATAAATTTTTACATATTAAAAATAGTGAAAGCAACGGATATTGGGATTTTTGGCAGAAACAAAATCAAATATCGGGGCAAGATTATGAAACTATTTGCGGTTTGCTTGATAGCATTAAAGGTAAGCTAGACGACAATGGTGGCAGCGAAGTAAATGGCGGCAGTGGTCAGCTTATGGCTTATTGGAACGATGAGGAGAAAGGTAGGCTTTGCGATTGGGGGTTTCGCCGTACAGAATGTTGGGGTGTACGGCTTCCGTTTGATTATCAGGGAGAAGTACCGCCGCAAATGCATATGGCAGATATCGCCGAAGCCGAATATATTGTTTTTGAACATGGCCCCTTTGATTATGAACAGGAAAATTGCTATGTAGAGGAAAAAATCGAACAAGCTATGGCATCTTTTGATTATACAGATACAGGCTATTGTCTGGATTTGTCAAATGGCAGAATTATGTATTTCTACTACGACCCCAGCCGATATTTTAAATATATTAGACCTGTGCGGAGAGTAAACAAAACAGACAATTTGTTCTAAAGAAAATAGAGAGATTATCAAGCCCAATAAAAAATTCCTACTGAAGACACGAGCTTGTCTTCGGCAGGAATTTTTATACTGTCAAACGATGCTGTTCAATAATTTCTGATATACCGTCTGCTTTTGGATTAGCGAACGAACTTCATGCAATAAAATCAAGGCGTTTTTGCCAAACAATAAACGTTCAAAAATCAATAATTTTCCGCATGTACTTCAAAGTAGCTTTGCGGATGATTGCAAACGGGACATACTTGCGGAGCTTGAGTGCCAACAGTAATATGACCGCAGTTTCGGCATTCCCATGTTTGCGCGGTGTCTTTTTGGAAAACAGCGGCTGTTTTTAAATTGTTAAGCAATGCGCGGTATCTTTCTTCGTGATGCTTTTCGATTTGTCCTACTGCGCGAAATTTTGCTGCTAATTCAGGAAAGCCTTCTTCCTCTGCTTTTTGTGCAAACTCTTCATACATATCGGTCCATTCAAAGTTTTCGCCATCAGCGGCTGCCGTCAGATTTTCTGCGGTATTACCGATACCTTGCAGTTCTTTAAACCACATCTTGGCATGTTCTTTTTCGTTGTCAGCCGTCGCCAAAAATAAAGCGGCAATTTGTTCGTAGCCTTCTTTTTTAGCGGCAGAAGCGAAATAAGTGTATTTATTTCTTGCCTGTGATTCTCCGGCAAAGGCTGCCTCAAGATTTTTTTCTGTTTGTGTTCCTGCGTATTTGTTCATAAGGTTGATTTGCTCCTTTTCATAAGTGATAAATTTAAAATCACTTGGCGAAAATATGGTTTTCGTCAAGGGTTTTTCCCTGAAAGTTTATTGCTTAAATTTTTTAGGGCGACAGTCGGGACATAGATAAAGTACTTTTAAGTCATAGCTCAAAATCCCTTCACCTAACTGCTCTTCTAAAATTTGGGTTAAATCATTAAAGCAAATATCAGTGAGTTTTCCGCATTTCCGACACACCAAATGATCGTGTTTCAAAATTTTATCATAGCGATCCGGCGAGCCTTCTAAGGATATTTTCCGTATTAGGCCTTCTGCGCAAAGCATATTCAAATTATTGTAAACGGTTGCTAAAACGATTTTTGTTTCTATTTTTTTTAGCGCAAGAAAAATTTGTTCTGCCGTCATGTGTTCATTTGTGTTGTTGACAATTTCTAAAATCATTTTTGCATACTTGGTCATGCTTCGTCACTTCTCTATTTAGAATAATTCTAATTTTAATTTCTGCTGTGATTTTTGTCAAGAAAAAATTGTACCATGAGGGAGATTTTTTAACGTAAACCAATCGCAGCAAAAAGGCTTTTACTGTAATAAAAATGTATTGCTAAAAAATCATGCGTATATTCGTCAATATATAGCCTACAGAGGCGGTAATTTTCTCTTAAGAATTTTTGAGCGCGAAGATTAAGCAAGACAAAAAATTTTTAGCTTTACGCTAAAATATCGTTGCAAAGGCATATCTGTTCATGATTTGGTTATGACGACATAGGAAATCTCACTGGAAAACTCTATTTTCATATTTTCAGATTTAGCGTATAATAAAAACAAACGATATTTTGGGAAGTGATCTATTGATGCAAACTATTGAAAAACGAATTGAGAAAATAACGGATAAAGAAGATTTTTTAACCTTTCTAAACGAGTTGATTTTTGATTATCGTAACCACCCGAAGGAATGGGAAAACTCAACTGTTGATCTTTATCTTGAAGCCATGTTGTCATGGATCGAAGATTATTCTGTTTCTGTATTTAATGATGTAGATTGGAATAATATCAATTATGCAGTTTTAGCAAAGATTTTATACATGGGAAAGCTCTACGAATAATGTCGATGATGAAAGGTTTAGCAGTCTTTAAGTTTGCAGGTTAAAAACTTGTTGTTCAGGCAGCTTAGAATCATAAAGAAATAAAGAATCATCACTTGAAATTTGGGGGAGGCTACATTGATGAGAGAAGTTGAGCAGTTGGAGATTAGTTATCATAAAAAAGGATGGGTATCTGTTTTTATTGGAATATGTCAATCAAGAGCACAACTAGAGGCTTATTTGGAAAAAGATTACGAACGGCTAGGCGTTGACGATATAGGCTGCGAAATGGGGATTGATTTTGGCATCAATACATATGATGAAGATTTTAGCGTAATTGCTTTTAAAAAATCTTCCCAAAAGATTGATGAACTTTTTCAAGATGCCGCAATATTTGATTTAAACGAACTTAAAGCAATATTTCCCGAGAAATTAGATAAAGATTATAATGCTGTAATTGTACTGGGGGAATTAAAATATAACGGCAAAGTGAAAGAAATTGTCAATGAACAGTTTGGCTATTTTCGCTTTATCGGAAGTTTTCCAGCCGTTTATTGAACAATTTTGGTTAAATCGCAGAATAAATGATAAAAACGTAGGATTAGTACGTTGTTGATAAAATTATCTAGTGAAGGAAGCGGACTCATAATGATAGTATTTTTTTGCGCAAAGCGTAATCTTAGGCAAAACGAAATTTTGCAGATGTTTCAGCAAAGCTGAAAGAACAGGGGATTCTTCATCGACAGCGAATATGAAAGCATGAAAAGATAAAACAAACTGTACTTTTACAAAAAGCCAGACACAAAACGTCTGGCTTTTGTTTTTCAGCGAAAAAATTTTTGGCAAACTAAAACGCTCAGCTACATTCGCTAACCGATAAAAGCGAATGGTTTCACTATTTATGATATAGCAATCTGAACCGCATTTTCACGAATCTGATTGATGGCCTCCATCAGAGCAGTTCTGGTTTTGGCATCAAACAGTTTGACAAAACTAATGATCTTATCAAATGGCGGTTTGGTAAGCTTTGTGATATTTTCCATATACCCGTTTAATTCAATATGGTTGATAATTTTGTTGACAAAAGCAATTTGCTTTCGATCGAGCGACTGGTCATTGATAAAGGCAGAAAACGCCTGCATAGCCGCTTCGTGATCTAATTTGGCAATCTTGCGAACGAGCAAACCAAAAGGCGTATTGCCAAACTCACGTTCATAATCCTCTTGACTGCCCAGTTCATTGGTCAGCACTCGTTCCAATTCCTGATAATCGCCCATAGATAACGGAATATTATGTGTTAGCTTATAAATAGCCAGCGTATCGCCATGTTCATTAACGTAGCGGTTTACTTTAGCACGATAATCCTCAAAATCATAAGCGGCTTCCAGCTGAACGCCTTCCTATCTATCCACAATCGAGTCAGTCAGTTTAGTAATAATACGTTTTTCTTCTCCGCTGCCTTCATCCCAAAAACGAATCAGCTCTCGCAGCTCTTTCCGAACGTTTTCAAACAGTAAAATGTCGTTAGCATTCCAAAAAGCATCGGTATGAATTTCTTGAAGTATGGGCAGCTTTGCCTTAATTTGCGGAATACTGACCTTGCGCTCCAGCAAAGAAGCCGTATCGCACAGTTGTTTTTTTGCATATTGAAACGCAGGCATTTGTTCTATATGTGCCAATATCAAACCGTACATGAAATTGTCAAACCGCTTGGCAAATTCATCCGAATCAACAGAACGGATAAGCGGCGCAATCTGTGTCAACAGCTCGCCTTTGTCTCCCTCGCTGAGAGAAAGAAAAGAATCCTGTTTTTTATACTTCTCCACAACTTGCCTCCGCAATTTGACGGCAATTAGGTCAGCGTTGAGCGCTATAACCTGTTTATGACAAACTGCTATCATTTCATTTCGCCATGATTGATAATCTTTTTTGGAAAAAGCGCTTTCCTGCAAAGCCATGATCAATTTGACTTGTTTGCCAAAAATATTTTCTGACAGTGTTTTGGTTTCTCTAGCGTCATAACCTTCTTTGTGCTCTCTGAAATATTCAAAGTTTCCGCAGTAATCAAAAATTAGAAAGCGACGCTTATCAATATAGGCTCCGTCAATCTGATCCACGCAGGCAAGGTTTTTACACAAACGAGTGCCCCGACCAATCATCTGCCAAAATTTCGCCTTGGAACGCACTTTTTTAAAAAATACCAAATTGACACATTCCGGCACGTCAATGCCTGTGTCCATCATATCCACAGATACCGCAATATGAGGTTCTTTCTCCGGCTGTTTGAAATTATCAATAACCGTCTGTGCATAGGCATCATCACAAATAACCCGCTGCGCAAATGTACCATGATACCAAGGGTAAAGTTTGTTGAACCGCTCCAAAATAAATTCAGCATGACGCTTGTTTTGAGCAAAGATAATCGTTTTTCCCAGACGGTCGCCACCCACCACTTTAATGCCCCGTTCCATTAAATCCTGCAAAACAATATCCACTGTCGTTTCATTAAACACAAATTTGTTAAGCGCCGCCGAGGGAATAAACTCTGGTATCGTACCGTCTTCAACAAAATCCTCATTGTATCGTGCTTTATCTTCAGCAGACAAATCATCATAAGTAATGCCTTCTTCAAGGAATTTGGTCTTTACCTCATAATTATAATACGGTACCAAAACATGATCCTGATAAACTGCCGTTTCGTAATCATAGGCGTATGTAGGAACACCATGCTCCATCTCGAAAAAATCGTAAGTATTGCGATCCACATCTGTTTTCGGCGTAGCAGTAAGCCCTACCATGAAAGCATCAAAATACTCAAAAATCGCCCGATACTTTTTGAAAATGCTTCGGTGACTTTCGTCAATAATGATTAAATCAAAATGCGCCGGTGTAAATAACTGTCGCCCGTCATTGGATTTGACGTCATCAATAGCATTCAGGATAGTGGGATAAGTGGAAAACACAATACGGGCATTTCGGTCGTCCTTATTGGAATAAAGATTGCAAAAGACATATCCGGCAAATAGTTTTTGAAATCATCTTTTGCCTGCTTTACCAATGCGGTACGATCAGCCAAAAATAGAATATTGGTCACCCATTTGCCACGACTAAGAACATCAGTCAAGCTGGAAGCCGTTCTCGTTTTGCCGGTACCAGTGGCCATCACCAGCAGATGTTTGCGGAAACCTTGTCCAATTTGAGCGCACACTGCCCGAATGGCCTCTTTTTGATAATAACGATCGGTGATTTTATCATCAATGGGTATAGTCATCAAATCCAGCCGTTCGGTACGGCGATTCATCAGCTTTTGCAAATCGTCCTTGCTGAAAATACTGCTGACCTTTCGTTGCGGACCGCTTTGATCGTCCCAAAAATAAGTCTCAAAGCCGTTGGTAGTGAACATCATAGGGCGGCGGCCAAATTTCCGCTCCAGACAGTCCGCATACAAAACCGCCTGCTTTCGTCCGCTATTGGGGTCTTTGCTGGTGCGCTTAGCTTCTACTACAGCCAGCGGCAGACCGTCTTTGCCAAACAGTACATAGTCGCAATAACCCATCTGACCAACTATACCGGCCATACCCTCCACAGGATATTCTTCCTGAATGTCCGCATTCACGCCGGTAAATTGCCAGCCCATCTGTTTGAGATCCACATCAATATAAATCTTGCGTGTATGAAATTCGGAAAGATCTTCCGATTGGAAGGTACGCTCTTGCTGGTGTTT
>CATJSX010000132.1 GCA_949743265.1 uncultured Peptococcaceae bacterium | reverse complement strand
TGTGTACGAGATTTGTTTTTAATGGCGATGATACATTGGTGGGGTTTAATTTTGAAATTGATCTTTCGCAATGGACGCATAAGGTTATAACAGAAAAAAATGGATTTTTTATTGGTATAAAAATGCCGGACGGTCAGTATCATTCTTTTCATGGCGTCAACAGCAATGGTAATGTGGGTACGCTGCTTTATGTTAAGGGTAACGAAGAAGGACGATACTGTGCTGACCAATCTTGTGTTACTATTGCTGATTTAACGGAGCAGTATATCAAAGGCACGCTTTCGCTGGATGATGCGTTTGCTATCGTCCAGCGTCAAAAAATCGTTTATGCGTCAGATACTACGATGCAAGCGATGCTTTCTGATCAAAAGGGACGTGCGCTGATTATTGAGCCGGGAATAGGCTACCGTTTAGAACGAACAAAATATTCGCTGATGACGAATTATTCTTTGCTGAGTCCTGAAACAACAAGACCGTTTATTGTGTCCAACGACGATCGGTTTGAGCGGGCAAAAAATACATTGGAAAAATGTCACAATAATTTTTCATCTGTTGATGCAATGCATTTATTGCAATCGGTAGGTCAAGAGGGGCTTTGGGCAACAAGAGTTTCTTTCGTGTATTCAGTGCGGCAAAATAAAGTGGATTATGTTTTGAATAATGACTTTGAGCGGATAATGTCGCATCAGTTTTAAAAGATTTTTTTAGAACACATCACATATAAGTAAAAATAAAAAGCCGTTAAAACAGATTATTACTGAATTTTAACGGCTTTTTGTGATGATGATCTATAATGTAAAAATATTTTTTAGTTTTTATGATGGACAAATTGATGAAAAAGAATAATAGGCTCAAAAACTAATTATAACAGTATGTTTATCATAGTTCATAGTAAATAAATTTTTGATGATTGAAACAATTATCAGAATAGCATGATGCCAATCCAGCCTGCTAAACTTAAACAAACACCAAATACTATTTCTAATAGAAATACATATTTATAGACATCTTTGGAACGAATCCATGTTTTGTTGCCATGCATCATGGCGCCTTGAACTGAACCAGATGGCATAAAACATCCCTGCATTGCCGCGGCGACACCAACTGCCAATAAAACAGCGCTATTGCCGCCCATAGGAATAAAAAAGCTGCATCCAATCGGAAGCATAACGGTCAAACTCACAAAATCATTGATACAATTAGTCATAACCAAAACTATTAAGCCGAATATAATAATAAATCCTATTTCGTTAACATCTCCGAGCAATGGCGTAAACCAAGCTATAATCGTTTGCATAATACCAGCTTCATCCATTGTTAACAAATTGCACAATGTTAATGCTGAACCCATCAAAATGATTAGTTCCCATTGCATATGATTTAATGCTTCGCCTATATCTAGTAACGGTTTTTCATTTTCGCGAGTTATCATCATTATCACACAAGTTGCCAATAAGATGCCTAATGTTCCCATTTTAGATACAAAGAATTGACAAATAAAAGTTTCTTGTGCACATAAATTAGGAATAATTAAAGCTAATGTATTTAGTACTAAGAAAAATAATGCTTTTTTTTGCGCGGATGTAAATTTAATTGAATATGAAGGTCTAGTTTTAAATTCAGCTGAAGTTTTAGGGCGAATAAGGCATTTCAGCACAAAGATTAAGGCAGGAATAAAGATTACTGCAAAAATAAGAATCGTTAAAGCATGAGTGATAAAATAGGTATCAATGATTTTAGGGTCATATCCCTGCACAATGCCTAATCCGCAAACTGTAAAATAACCAAAAGGAACATTGGCTACACCAGCACAACCAGTAATCACGATAGAAATTAAGGCACATTCAGTAAATGGTTCATAAGGTTTTGCACCTATTTGCTTGGCTGTTTCATAAAATAGCGCCCACAAAATGAGTACACTGGAAATAGCTTGTTGTGCAAAAGCGCTCAAAATATAAGAAGCAATCAAAAACATCGTTAGTAACCAATACTTGCCCTTCTGGGCGATTTTCCTACTGATAAGCCATTTTGCAATTTCTCCCATTAAGCCACAAGTCTGAAAAATATAACAAAATACCATGCAAGCCATTGCTGTTGCAATATTATTATTACCGAATGCAGCAGCGAATTGTGCTGGAACAGTGCTGATACCATAAGCTGGCAACAAAAATATGGTTATTATACCTGCCCAAATAATTTCCCCTCTAATCCATGCAAAAATGCATCCTAGAAATACTCCTAAAATTTTCATGCCGATTGGAGTAACTGATGCAAATGGCGGCAATAAACCAACTCCCAACATCAACATCATCGTAATGACAAGCGTAAGATAAAATTTGTTGTTTTTTGATTTATCTTTTTCCATAGATATTCCCTCCAATAATGGTAATGTTCTGTTAAGTAAACTATCATATAATCATTGATGGATAGGATTACTTAACAGAACAGCTACATTTCAAAGAAATTTTTATACTGCATTCAATATTTTAAAAGTGTATATCAATTAAATTTCTTCTTCAAAAATTTGATATACCGGCGCACCTTCACATTGTTTAGGCACTCTAACCCCACCAAGAAAAGCAACTGTAGGTGCAAAATCAATTTGACGAATAATTCTATCTGTATAAAATCCTTTTTTAGTCCTTTACCTGCTGCAACAAAGATTGGAGAAATACTAGTATCGCCTTCTCCCAATGTTGTCGCTAGACAATCGCCATGGTCAAAATTGTATCCTTCTGCGATGCAGACAATAATATCACCAGAATCAGGACCGCCTAAACCAATAACAACGGCATCTTTGTTTCTTAATGCTAATGAAACTATACGATGACCGGTTTCTTTATCACGATATCCATAAAGTGCTGTCATAATCTGTTCTTCGACTTCGTATTGATCTTTTGGATCAACAATGCCGTGTTCTTCACGACCAATCAAGTTCAAATAAATATGTCCTGCACCGTTCATAACGGCAATTGTTTTTTCCCAATCGAATTGTGGAAGTTTTTCGCCATTTTCATCGATTTTTAAAGTGGAAAATCCTAGTTCTTCCATAATTGGTGTGACTATCCCATTTAAATCCATCAGCAAAGGAATATCATGTTTTGGAGCTACTTGTGCATGATCGGATACTAGCAGAATTGTCCAACCTTCGTCTAAATAATGATAAAATTTTCCAAGATAATTATCCGTTTGAATATACAAATCTTCTAGCCATTTTTGTGCTACGGTTATATCATTTTTATTAAATGGACGATCAGCAACATGCTTAATAAACATATGTTCCTGTAAATCAATGCCATGAAAATGAGAAAATACGATATCCAAATTTTCATTTTCAATCAAATAGTGCAAAGCTGCTGCTTGCCAATCAGCTGTTACATTCCAGTTTGCTAACATACAATCTTTAATCAACATCGTATCTTGGCAGCCTAACATAGAGGTTGGCGTCGGATAGCCAACATTTTCTGTTATTTCTTTATAAAGCCTTTTGGGATGCCATAACGAATCAATATCTATATTCATAGCCGCTGACACATATAAAGATAAACTATTACCATCTTCGCTTAGTTTTAATAATCTAAAATTACGATTAACATGGTAGCGTTTTTCTTTTTTGATTGCTTCATCAATAACTCCTGAAACCATCACGCCCAGAGGTAGCGTTACGATGGGTTCTTCTTCCTTTTTATTTTTATAAATAGCGATTGTATCATAAATGCCATTTTCGTTTTTTAAAATTAGAGAGGGTCGTCGTAAAAGTCCTTGTGAGAATAAAATAATGAATTCTTTAGCATCTTCTGGCGCATTTGCCCAACCATTAGCTGGTTTAATTGGAGATTGAACTAAATCAACTGCTGTTTCGGTTTGATTTGTTCCTAATTGGGAGCGTTTATAAAAAATTGATTTTGCTGTTGGTTCGCCGTCATCTACCGTCATACTAAAAGCGCCACCTTGGCCTTGATGTGCATCCAAATCCAAATCAGTAATAACGCAAGCGGCTTTTGCTTCGATTGCTCCTTTTTCTTTATAAATAATTTCTGTAAAAGTATCGCTGCCGCCTACTAAAAACTCACTATCTAATTGTGCAACGCTCATGTTAACGCTACCCGGAGAACTGCCATCAATGACCATTAAATTTTCGTTTTCGGAACTTGGTGGCCAAGCAGAGCCGGGCCAATGCCAAACTAAGGTTTTTTTCCCTGCCTCGGCGAAGCAATTCCATAACTGTTCTGCCTTACAGAGTCTGGAATCAAAGTTATAATCTAAATCATCAATATCTTTGCCTTTACGATAAAAATCCGTAATTCCATGTACATTTGCGTAACATCCACAAGCTAATGTCGTCCACATTGGCGGCGTAATCGTCGGATGTCCGCCCAACATAACCAGATCTTCTCGGCATGCGCCGCGTTCAATATATTTTTTTACATTGGGCATTTTTCCTTCGTTTACATATTTTCTAGTCAAACGAGGGTCCATTCCATCCACGCCTAAAATTAAAATTTTGTTTGCTTTTGCACTTCTTTCCATCACGATTCCTCCTCAAAATAGCAATATTAACGATATAAATAATGTTTGATGTATTTTTATTATAATATCAAGAAAAATAATGGCATAGCAGTATTATCGTTCCTATTTTGCTGTCATTGCAACATTGATGATGCTACGAAATTTATTTTGAGGTAAAGAATTTATATCAATTTTCCTATATTTTTTATCAGTTGCTGCATAATATCTTGATTATTTTCGTAATTATTTTTTAACATTAATCCACAAATATGAAGAGAAGGCAAATCGTTGATCATTATTTTTTTTAGCGTACGATCATTTTTCAATTCATCCATTTCTAATGCAGATTGTAGCCATATTCCTACGTATTTTCCGTTTTTTAAAGCGTTAACATAACTTTGTATATGATCCGTTTCTAAAGCAATGGTAGCCGTTAATTGTTTCATTTGTAGCCATTCTAAAAGAGGATTCATCATTTTATCACCCAATTGTAACAGTACAAAAGGATATTTTAATGCTTTGGCTAAAGAAATCTCTTGGTATTTAGCTAAGTGATGTTCATTAGAAACAATTAAATACATTTTTGTTTCTGCAATATCCCAAAACATAGTTTCTTTTTGATTGATTTTCTTTTCAAGTGAGTCATCCCAAGTTAAAATTAAATGGAAACCATCATTTATGGCACTAATATTTGTAGAACACAATTTGGTGATTAGTCTAACATTAGGAAAACTCTCTAATATTTTTGGCATAAGTTTGCTGACAAAAGGAAATCTTAAATACGAAGAACAATTAAATATAAACGTTCTATCAAATTTTTCTGCTAGCTCTTGGTTATGATGGACAATTTCTCTAAGTTCATCATAAGTAGATACCAAAATTTCTATTTTATCTATGATTTGTACGCCAAGTTTTGTTAGTTGTACTCCTTTTTGCGTGCGCTTAAAAATTGCTGCGCCTAACTCATTTTCAAATGTTTTTAGCGAGCGATTTAAACTTTGATGAGAAATATATAGATTTTCTGCCGCCTTATTGATAGAACCAGCTTGTAAAATTTCTAAAACATATCTTAAATGTTCCTCACGCATAAAAATAACCTCCATAAAAAATAGATTTTCAGTTGATTGTAAACATTCGATAATTGCGCGACTATACTATTTAAAAAATTCAATTTACTTATTCTTCTCTTTCGATTTAGCAATCGCCTAGAATAAATTTTTGATTTGATTTTACAATATCATTATAACGATAGACAAGAGGTAAACTTTGCTTGAAACAGAATTAAGAAAGGGATAGGTAAAAACAATTTACCTATCCCTTTCTTAATTTTACAATATAAAATTTTTTAATGCAACTGTTTGCCGATATGTTTTAAATAACGCAGTCGACGCATGGTTTTCCACATACGTACTAAAGAAGATACCAGCACAACAGCCAAAGCGATAGCGCCAGCAATCATCATTGTTTGGCTGCCTTTTTCGGCAAAAGCTGAGGCATCGCCCATCAGCCAATATTCCATAGTGTAATACATGCCGCCGCCGGGCACTAGAGGCAAAATTGCTGTAATCAAATAGACGATAACGGGCACTTTATCCACGCGTGCCATTATTTCTGCATAAATAGATATTGCGACGGTTGCTAAAAAATAACGGGGAATATCGTTATCAAACCAATAGCAGGATAAATAAACGAACCACCCCAATGCACCGCCTAAAGAAGTGGTAACAAGTCTTCGTCCGCGAATATTATACAAAAAATCAAATCCCACGCAAGCAATAAAGGCGTATAAACAAGGCAAAAAATAACTCATGTCTATCCTCCCCACAAATATTGCGATATAGTGAGCGCTCCGCCAGCACCTACGGCAATAGCTGTAGCAACCATCAGTGCTTCGGTCATTCTCATCAAGCCCGCCACCAAATCACCAGCGATAACGTCGCGAATAGAGTTGGTTATGGCAACGCCCGGTACCAGCAGCATCAGTGCGCCAATGATAATTTTATCGGCGCTTTGCGCTAGCGAAAAATGTACTGTGCCCAAGGCTATTAAAGCAATAATACCGCTGTTCACCACATTGATAAAAAATGCGTTGGTCGCTAAAGATTCCATCGCCGTCGCTACTAAACGAATGATAATTCCCAAAACCAGCGCACAAAACGCGTCGCTGAGCGAGCCGCCAAAAAACAGTGTAAAACCGAACGATGCTACCGCATAGCCGAAAATCAACCATTTCAAAGGATAAATGGGTCTTTGCGCGATACGTTGCAATTCGCTTTCGATCCAAGCTGGATCAGGCTTGTCCTGACAAATATGCCGACATAAATCGTTAACTTGCTCTACGGTGTCAAAGTTCGTCGTTTTTTGATATAGTCGGCGTATTTGCGTAATCGCTTCGTTATTTTCATTAAAAACAGTAGTAGTAATGCATGTCGGAATAGCAAAAACTTCCGCTCCTTTTACGCCGTAAGCTAGTAAAATACGCTGAATAGATTCCTCTACCCGGTAAATTTCCGCACCATTTGCCAGCAGTGCGTAGCCCACGTTGACTGCTTGATTTAACAGTTGCTGATACCAATCATTCATTTTTGATTCTCCCATAAATTTGTCGCCGTTCCGTAAGATTTTCTTCGTCGACAGCGATACTGGCTAACTGATCTAAGGCTTC
>CATJSX010000131.1 GCA_949743265.1 uncultured Peptococcaceae bacterium | reverse complement strand
GTGAATGGTCGCCAGATCATGAAAAAATGGGTAAAGGCGTTACGTTTACGGCAGATGAACTTAAAGCGCTAAAACAAGCTTTGGAACAACTAGAAGCAGTGTAGTCCTTGAGTTTGGGTGTTTGCTCCAAAAGACATAAAAAAGCAAAAAGTACTTACGTGTTTTCGCAAGTACTTTTTATTTTTAGCAATGTTCCAATATGGTTTGTTCAAACGCTTGGAGCAAAGCAAGGTTAGATGAATCTTTTTTGTAAAATAAGCAGACGACTCCATTCTCTAGGTCTGAAGCTGGTATAATATCGACGTCTGGGGTGTCGTGAAAAATATCAAGCGCCATACTGGTTAAGACGGTAATGGCTTTGGCTTTAATAACAAATTTTTTGACTAATTCCAGCGAAGATGACTGCAAAATAAGATTAACTTTTCCTTCTAGCTCTTTAGAAAAATATTGGGCTACTGGAAACAAGCTAGTTTGTGCGATAGGAAATTCACAAATGCTTTGAAGATTAATGGATTTTTTGTTTCTGAAACCAAATTTTTTGTGAGCAATGACATATGCTTTTTCATTGTATAGCTCTCGCAAGTGAATTGTAGTATCGTTTTGTAAGGTATATAAAGCGTTTTTTTCTAATATGGATAGACCGATGTCGCTATTATTCAACAAAATGTTATTGGGAATATGAGTGGCTGCATCATGATTCAATGTAAGATTGATTAATGGATTTTTATCACAAAAATCATAGATGGCATCCTGAAAAAAAGAATATGATAATAATAATGCTACAGAGATACTTAAAGAACCATATAAAATAGTATCGTTGCTATGATTTTCTTTGGTTTGATATTTGTTAATCAACGTATATAGTTCTGCTTCATCTTCTAATATTTTTTCTGCTTGAGCCAAAAATTTTGTTCCAATCTCTGTTAAGGTCACTTCATTTTTCGAACGTTTAAACAACATTACTTCAAATTCTTTTTCTAATGTTTTCATGGCAGAACTAATGGCTGGCTGTGTCAAGAATAACTTCTCTGCCGCGATACTTATTGAACGACATTTGCTAACTTCTACAAAATATCTCAAATGCTCTGTTCGCATAACGTTATTCACTCCTATCACAAAAACTGTTCTATATTAGGGAAGTGAGCTATTATTAACGAAATTTAAAACAATAAATTACCTAAAGGAATACCGATGAGTGCCAGTACCAGCAAAGTTATTGCTAAATTCATGCCACCAACAAGATAAGCATTTCTGCCTTTGATCCATTCGTGAGCATGCATTAAAGCGCCATAAGCAGAAGCGGCTGGCGTTAAAAAGGCCATATTGATTCCTGTATATAACATCATAAATAAAATATAAGGGTTTCCGTCTAATTGAACGCAAATTTGAGTTAAAAAGGGTATAAATACTGCGCCAAGTACCATATTAACGCTGATTTGTGTCAGCAGAGCAAGGATAATAGTAGCGCCGATAAAGAAAATATTAAGACTGATATTAGAAAATATAGGAAGTGTATATTGGGTAATAGTTGCCATAATTCCCGTTGTTTCTGATTTCAAGGCGTCAGAAATAGGTGCGATAGCGACCATTAGCCAAATAACGTTCCACGGTACAGCACGATGACATTCAGCAATATTGATTAGAGATTCACCTTCATGATTGCGCATAATGGTCAACGCAATTAAAATAGCGCCGGAAACGCCTAAAATACCCATTGCTTTTAAAAATGCTATACCCGGCAAGGTAAGTGGCAGGATTCCCGGTAGCAAGAGCGTTACAAAGAAAATCAGTACAGCAACTAAGCCGACTTTTTGCTCATAAGTGATAGGTTGATTGAGTAAATCTTCACGCATATCGTCAGAAATATCGAAGTGTGAAAGATCAAGTTTCCAAACATATTTAGCGAGTAAACAAACACTTACAAAGATAATCGTAGAAATCGTAAGCTGATAAATCAAAAAAGGAATATAATCTATTGCCAACCCTGTTCCCTGTGTAAGAAAACTGTTAAAAAATATGGCTCCTGGCTGAAAAGGGATGCAGTTACTAGCAACAGCTGGTACAACCACTACCATACCAATAAGAAAACCAATTTCTTTGCAACCTTTTTCATAATGGCAAATATCTGCTAATTTTAACAGAATTGTCCATAATAAAAATGTCCCTGCAATGGAGCTAGCAAATGCGCCAATTAGGGCGCCAGCAATTAAAAACATGGTTAATAAAATCCATGGTTTACCTTTGACAATATTTCTAGTCAGGCACCAGTTGCAGATGAGATCTGTAATTTTTAGTCGATCTAAAGCGCCGCCTAATAATGCTGTCAGTAACGCCATCAGCGTTACTTGATTGGCAAAACCAGTGCCAAAAGCAGTGAAAATATCGTTGCAAGTGTAACCAACAGCGATGATGGCAAAAATACTGACCCATAGTGTATCCAAAACACACCAGCCATATAAAACGCCGATAAAAATTCCTAAAACTTTCATGCCTAATGGTGTGATCTGACCGAATGGTGGGATTAAACTGATGCCAAAAACTAAAAAAAACATTATAAGAACTTTAAAATAAGCTAGATATTTTTTTCTCTTTATAACAGTACTCATCATAACGCCTCCTCTAATGTATAAGTTAAGATGAAATAGTGGGAGTTCAGGTAAAATTACCTGAACTCTTTTTTATTGTAGATGAAACATTTTATAAACCGAAGTCATCAGCTAAAATTTGATAAATTGGCGCTCCCTCACAGTTGCGTGGAACCCTGATGCCTGCTAGAATGGCTAAAGTTGGCGCTAAGTCTACTTGTCTAATCCAACGGTCAACTGTGTAACCTTCTTTGATGCCCTTACCAGCAGCAACAAAGATTGGCGATACGGAGGTATGATTTAATCCAATAGCTGTCGAAAGACTATCACCATGATCGTATAAATTATATTCAGCTTGCATAACGATGATATCGCCGCATTCTGGACCGCTTAAACCCAATAGAACGGCATCTTTATTGCGCAGAGCTAAAGCAATTTTGGGACGATTTTTTTCATCTTTCAAGCTGTAAAGCTTGCCGATGATTTCATATTCCAACGCTTCTTGATCTTTTGGTTCGACAATACCGGTTGCCCATCTGCCTTTAGTGTTGATATAGATGGAATTACTACGGCTGCAAATGGCTTTTGTTTTGCTCCAGTCAATTTCAGGCAATGGATTACCTTGTTCATCGTATTTGACTTCGGTATAACCCCATTGGCGCATAAAAGTGGCGTCTTTGAAAAGGTGGCTGTAATAGAGCGACTGTCCTTCTTCGCTGACTACTAGACCATGATCGGACACTAAAAAGATGGTCCAGCCTTCGTCCAGTAAATGCAGGAAACGACCGATATAATGGTCGTTTTGACGGCTAATGTTGAGCATGACTTCGTCATAAGTTTCCATAGGCAGAGAGCGGGCGCTTTTTTCTTTGTAGATAGAAATAAAGTTATGTTTTTCCGCATCATCGTTGTGAATTTGTGAAAAGACGATCTCGATGCCTTTTTTCTCAATCATGTAGTGAATGGTATCTGCCCACCAGTCCATAGTTCGATTCCAGTTTTCCTGCATACAATCAATCATCAGCTGAGCGTCATGAGCGCCAACGTTAGAAACAGGCATAGGATAGCCAACATTTTCAATAATTTCGTTATGCAGAGATTTTGGACTAAAAACGCTATCGTCGTGAATATCAACAGCTGCGGAAATCCACATTCGCATTTTACTGCCATCCTCTGCCATTTCTAAAATACGCATATTGCGGTTGACCGTATAAGTTTTGTCATTTTTAATGGCTTCATCAATGATATTTTCTACAAATTCGCCATTTTTTAAGATGCCTATTGCTTGTTCGGACTTTTTGTTTTTATAGATTGTTAGGGTATCGTAGATTCCTTTATCATTTTTGCTTAATAAAGCTGGACGGCGAATCAAGCCGCCAGAAAATAAAAGAGTTAATTCTTTGCTGTCGTTTGGAATTTCAAATTCCCATTTTTCTGCTGTCTTAACAGGCGATAAACTGACGTCGAAATTCATTTTTGTTTGCGCTTCATTGTTGCGATCGTCTTCCAAGCGAACCAGATCAATAGATGGGCTGAATGCTATGGCATAAATATCATCACCCGTTGATTCTTCTTTTATTTCAATATCGGTAACGACACACATCATACTAGTTTCGCCAGCCTTGTGGCGATAAGAGATTTCTGGAATATCCACAGAAGCGGCGGCGATATATTCATTTTCAATTTGTCCCGTTCCCATGCAAATCCCTTCAGGATTAGTACCATCAATAACATAAAGGTTTTCACTCTTGGAAGTTGGTGGCCAAGAAGAGCCAGGCCAATGAAAAACAAAGGTTTTTTTACCGGATTCGGCAAAGACATTCCAGATTTGTTCCGCTTTACATAAAGTAGAATCCAACGCGTAGCTTAACGCACCTAGGTTCTCTTGATCCTGTTGCCAAAAATCAGTAATACCGTGCGTCATAGGATAAGTACCTGTGGCTAATGTGGTCCACATGGGCGGTGTAATGGTCGGCATAGCGCCTAAAAAACGTAAATCTTCACGAGCAGCGCCTCGTTCAACTAATTTTTTTAAGTTGGGCATATAGCCTTGTTCCATGTGGTATTTGGACAAACGAGGATCCATCCCATCAATTCCTAAAATTAAAATTTTATTAGCATGCATAGTTAGCCTTCTTTCTATAAAAATAGTTGATATTATTTTAATGTATTCTGTTAAAATCAGTTGATTTTGACTTCCAGCGATCCGTCAAAAATTTGATACATTGGCGCACCTTCACATTGAGCTGGAATACGTACGCCAGTTAAAGCGGCAATCGTTGGGGCAAAATCAATTTGTCGGAGTAGTCGTTCTGCTTTATAGCCTTTTTTGATTCCTTTACCACAAGCCACAAAGATTGGTGATACGGAAGTGTGCAACAATCCTTCTGTTGTTGACAAGCTATCACCATGACAATGATTGTGACCTTCCTCAATAAAGTAAATTAAGTCGCCGCATTCATCGCTGTCTAAACCCAATAAAGCGGCGTCTTTCCGACGCAAAACCAGATTGATGACTCTTTCACCATGCTCATCACGATAGTTGTACAAATCATCAATAATTTGCTTCTCTAGAAGATATTTATCTTCGGGACGTACGATACCGTTAGCATTCCTGCCCATGAGATTGATCCAAATATAGCATTCGCGAGTAGCAATGGCTTTAGTTGTTGTCCAATCAATTTCTTTTAATAGGTTGCCGTTTTCATCTTTTTTTAAGCCAGTGTAGCCTAAGTCATACATGAGTTTAGCATTAACACCAAGCGGATCGCCCAGTAGCGGAGGATGTTCGGCTTCAGGAATCACGCCGCCGTGGTCGGAAACGATGAAAATCGTATAGCCTTTATCCAAGTATTCCATAAATTCTCCTAAATAGCGATCAGTGTCGATGTACAATCTTTCCATAAAGCCGGGATAACGTTCAATTTCTATATCAGGATTATGTTTGCGGTACACGGCTAAACGGTATAGCACATGGGCGCAAATATCAACATTATGCACATGTGAAAAAATAACATCGTATTTATTTTCATCAATCAGTGTTTTCATGGCTTTGTTTTGCCATTGCGTATAATATTCCCAACAAGGCAGCAAACCTTTTTCAATCAGATCGGCTCTTAAGCCACCGATGGTCGGCATGCCCGGCACATAGCCTGCTTTTGACACTATTTGTTCATATAATGATGCTGGTGAATAATTGCTATTGTAATCAATATCCATGCCGCGAGCCAGATAAATTTTAAGATCACTGCCGTCTTCGGCACATTCCATAAAACCGATGGTACGGTTGACGCGATGTTCTTTATCATCACGAAAAGCTTTGTCCACAAAAGTAGCAAATTCTCCAACTTTCATGGCACATAATAGCTTTTCTTGGTCTTTTTTTTCATAAATTTCAATACGGTCGTATATGCCATTTTCATTGGACAAAAGTAAGGTTGGTCTGCGAACTAAACCGCCATTTTGCAGTAAAATGAACTCTTTGGCATTTGGTGGAGTATTTGCCCAGCCTTCAGCAGCACGAATCGGTGTATTTCCGAAATCCAGTTGAATTTCTTCTGTGGCAGCATCGCCATCCATGACGTCAAGCATAATATTGGTAACGACATTGGCTTGGGTTGCGTCCAAATCATTAGTATCGGAGCCGACATTTAAGCCTTCAATAATGCAGCCAGCACCAATAGCGGTTAATTTGACATTGGTTTGGAACGTTATCTTTGTCAGCGATTCATTGGCAACGCAGATACATTCACTATCAATAACACCACCAGCCATACCAATAGCGCCGGGCGTTAAACCGTCAACGACGTGTAAGTTAGGACTATCAGAGGTTGGTGGCCAAGAAGAACCGGGCCAATGAAATACCAGTGTTTTCAGCCCTGCTTCTGCTGTAACATTCCAAATTTGTTCTGCTTTACATAATTTGGAATTAAATGAGTAATAAATGGTATCTAACGATTCGTGAGATTGCATGTGGTAATCGGTAATACCGTGTGTCATGGGATAGGCACCGGTTGCTAACGTTGTCCACATGGGTGGTGTAACAGTTGGATGAGCACCCAATAAGTGTAAATCCTCCCGTGCTGTTCCATTTTCAACATAGCGTTTTAAGTTGGGCATTTTTCCTTTGTCCATAAAATATTTTGCTAAGCGTGGATCCATGCCATCAACACCCAATACTAAAACCTTCTTGTTTAAACTCATTAGTAAACTCCTTTCAATTTGCTTTATCAATAGTAATTAAACATGCAATGTACATTGCTTAATCGATATCTTATAATTAGTATACTATTCTATAAAAAACAAATCAATTTAACTATTTTTATATAAAATTTTATTAAATAATAAAATTTTATATAAAGCGGTTTTTCGTTGCTTTACACTAAAAAAGCAGGAATAGACGAGAGCTTTTCTCGTTATTCCTGCTTTTAAAAGCGTTTAAGTAAAATTATTTTTGATAAATAATTTTGCGTATAGTGTATAGTGAAAGATGATATTTTTCGGCTAATGCTTCCAGCGTCATGCCGTTATGATAGCTGATCCGAATAATTTTATTACGCTTTGTCAATTCTTCTCGATAGCCTGACAATTCACCCCACCGGCGACGGTGTTTGGCTTTAGCAGGTACATAAATGTAACCAGCTTGGATATAATTTTGCAGTTCTTCAACTAGCCTTTCAGGAAGAATGATTTTAGCATTGTGATATTTCATGGCGGCTGCCTCCTTGAATAGTTTTTCAAGTTGCAAAGCTAGCCTTATATAGTACGCCATGCAAACGTCGTTTATCTGACTG
>CATJSX010000130.1 GCA_949743265.1 uncultured Peptococcaceae bacterium | reverse complement strand
GATGAAGAAGAAGAGTAAGATCGCAGTAGAAGCGAAGAGAGAAAAACCCGCGTCTGAGAGGTTTTTTGCTTTGAATAATCTGAAGGTAGCTTTGGAGGCGTGACGGTGAAATCAATAGTAGCCGCCATCGGGTGAGCCCGTTACAGCGTTGAGTGCTGTCTTTTGACAGAAAATAGGTGGTACCACGGAGATTAGCGTCTTCGTCCTAATTTAAGGACGAAGACGTTTTTTATTTATTTTTAGGGAGAGGATATTGGCTATGACAGAAGATAAAAATTTATCAAAAACGTATGATCCACAGGCAGTAGAAAGCCGCTGGTATCAAATTTGGGAAGAAAATGGTTATTTTAAAGCGACAATGGATAAAGATAAACCAGCATTTTCCATTGTTATGCCGCCGCCTAACGTGACGGGTAAACTTCATATGGGACACGCTATGGACAGCACACTGCAAGATATATTAACTCGTTATAAACGTATGAACGGATTTAATACACTATGGCTGCCGGGCACTGACCATGCTGGTATTGCTACGCAAGCCAAAGTCGAAGCAAAATTAAAAAATGAAGGCACCAGCAGAGAAGCAGTCGGTCGTGAAGAATTTTTGCGTCAGACTTGGGCATGGAAACATGAATACGATGATTTTATTAAACAACAGCTGCGTAAGTTGGGGGCGTCTTGCGATTGGTCGCGGGAACGGTTTACTATGGACGAAGGCTGTTCTCAAGCGGTGCGAGAGGCCTTTGTGCAGCTTTATGAGAAAGGGCTAATCTATCAAGGCGATTATATCATCAACTGGTGTCCGCATTGTCAAACAACGATTTCAGATATTGAAGTGGAACACATCGAACAGGAAGGTAAGATTTATTATTTAAAGTATCCTACTGAAGATGGTCAGGATTTTCTTCAGGTGGCGACAACTAGACCAGAAACGATGCTGGGAGATACTGCTGTTGCTGTTCATCCTGATGATGAACGGTATCGTCATTTGATTGGCAAGAATCTTCGATTGCCAATTACGGGCAGAATCGTACCTATTATTGCCGATGATTATGTTGAGCGGGAATTTGGTACTGGAGCGGTTAAAATCACCCCTTCTCATGATGTTAACGATTTTGAAATGGGCAAACGTCATGCACTTCCTCATGTGGCAGTTATTGATAAACAAGGCAAAATGAATGAAGCGGCTGGCATTTATTACGGTATGGATCGCTACGAGTGTCGCCAAAAAATCGTTGAAGACTTGGATAAAATGGGCGCTCTGGTCAAAATCGAAGATCATAATAATTCTGTCGGACATTGCTATCGCTGCAATACCATCATTGAACCTATGGTGTCACGTCAATGGTTTGTCAAAATGGAACCGTTAGCGAAACCGGCTATGGAAGCAGCTTTAACCAATCAAGTGCGTTTTGTACCGGAACGATTCACCAAAATTTATCTGGGGTGGCTGGAAAATATTCGCGATTGGTGTATCTCTCGACAATTATGGTGGGGGCATCGGATTCCTGTTTGGTATTGTCAAGATTGCGGCGAAACGATTTGTAGCAAAACCGATGTAATTAGTTGTTCTAAATGTGGTTCCCAAAATGTTGAGCAAGATCCCGATGTGTTGGATACATGGTTTAGCTCAGGGTTATGGCCGTTTTCAACTATGGGTTGGCCGGAAAAAACGCCGGAGTTGGACATGTTTTATCCTACCAGCGTTTTGGTAACAGGTCGAGATATTATTTTTTTCTGGGTAGCTCGTATGCTTTTTGACGCATTGGAATTTACTGGAGAATCACCGTTTAAAGATGTTTTCATTCACGGTTTAGTTTTAGATGCACAAGGACGCAAAATGAGTAAATCATTAGGTAATGGCATTGATCCATTGAAAGTTATTGAAGAATTTGGCGCTGATACGCTGCGCTTTATGCTGATTACGGGCAATACGCCGGGGAATGATTTGCGTTTTCAGCAAGAGAGACTGGAAGCTGCTCGTAATTTTGCTAATAAGATCTGGAATGCCGCTCGTTTTGCGCTGATGAATCTGGCAGATTTTGATGAACAGTTTGATCAAATGGCGTACACTTTAGCGGATCAATGGATTATTAGCCGATTCAACTCTACTGCTCAAGAAGTCACGCGTTTATTGGAAAAATACGAGTTAGGAGAAGCAGCGCGGTTGATTTACGATTTTATTTGGAATGAATTTTGCGATTGGTATGTGGAAATGGTCAAACCACGTTTATATGGTAAAATGGGCGAAAGCAGCCGCCGCACAGCGCAAAAAGTACTTGCTGATACGCTGCGTCAGACGATGGTGTTATTGCACCCGTTTATGCCATTCATTACTGAAGAGATTTGGCAGCATTTGCCTCATCAAGGCGAATCAGTTATGTTGACCGCTTGGCCTAAAGGGGAAAAAACGTTGATTGTTGTTGATATTGAGGAGCAAATGACGGTGATCATGGAAATCATCCGCGCTATCCGCAATCTCCGCAGTGAAATGAATGTGCCTTTGGGCAAAAAAGCTCATGTGATTATTTGTGCTAATCAGCCTAAATATCTGCCCATTTTGGAAAAAGCGCGCGATTATTTAATCAATTTGGCAACGATAGATGAATTGACCCTTTGTGAAACATTGGACGATAAACCGCAGCAATCGGTAACAGCCGTTGTTTCAGGTATCGAAATTTTGCTTCCTTTGAGCGGGCTAATTGATCTCGACAAAGAAATCGCTCGTCTGGAAAAAGAAGTGGCAAAAGTCAATGGCGAGATTGAACGCATTGCTAAAAAATTAGCTAACGAAGGCTTTACCGCCAAAGCGCCGGAAGCAGTCGTTAATAAAGAAAAAGAAAAATTGGCCCAATATGAAGCCAATAAAACGGCTTTGCTGGAACGACTACACAGTTTCAGCGGTCAATGAAAAATTCTTTTTTGTTTTGGAAAAAATATTGTCAACTGTCTTTGACTGCGTTATACTGAGTAACGAGGAGGCGATTAAAATGGATTTAACCATGTCTATTGCAGCGTTAAGCGTGACTATGCACCAAGCTGAATTCCAGCAGGATTATGATATTGCTATGCTGAAACAAAGTATGGATAGTCAAGAAGCCGCTACTTATTCGCTGATTGATATGCTTTCAGCGGCGCCTTCTAACCATATTCTTGATACGTGGGCATAACGCTCGCTGCAAAAACTAAAAGAGCTGTTGCACTAAATAATAGTGTACAGCTCTTTTTGATGTGTGCCAAAAATAACGTTTGTATTTTTAGAAAAAATTATTCAGACTAGATAGCCAAGATAGGCGGGTTGCATTTATCACAAGCGTCATACCAACCGTCAGTAGCTTCGCCTAATGTTGTGGCGATTTTGCTTTTGCGCAGAGAGGAACAGTTGCCTTCGTGATATTTTTCGCCGGTTTTGGTAATGTAGACGACATAGTTTTCATCGCTGATTACTTGATGTCCGCCGGAATATTGGGGCGTTGTTGTTTTTTCTGCGATAGCAGGTTTTTCTTCAGATGCTGCTGTTTCTTGCTGTGTCGGTTCTTCTAATTTGGCTGACGCTGCGGTTTCATCATTACTGGCAATTTTGATGGTTTGAGTGGCAGAGTCCCATTCTACTGCGCAGTTAAGATTTTGCGATATCAATCGAATAGGCACCATTGTCGTGCCGTTAATGGCGCAGGGGGCAGTAGCGGCTTCAATAGTTTGCCCGTTGACGGTCACTTCTGTTTGATCCAAGACTAAACGTATTGTCTGGTCGTCTTTGTTGATGGTTATGCTGCGCTCATCATTATTCCAATCAACTGTCGCTCCCAAATTTTCGCTGACAACACGAATAGGAACTAATGTCGTTCCTTCTGCTAATATAGGTGCAACCGCGGGCTGTATGGTCTGACCATTGATTTGCAAAATAATATTTTGTGCCATTACTGGTGCAGTCAATAAGGTTAATGACATTCCCAGTAAAAGTGTAATAAATCCTTTTTTCTTCATCATTAAAACTCCTCTTTTCATTTATTGATTTTATTATAGCATGAAATAAATGGGAAACCTATCTAAAGATTTGTGGTGTTTCGGTTTTATCGCCAAGTTTTGCAGCTTCTTGACGAAATAATAGATGTATTTCTTTAATCAATAAGCGTTGCTATTTGAACGAGCCACTCGCGAGAAATAAACTTCATTTTGAAATATTGTAGCAAAAATTTTTTTTATTACAGCGCTTTTACGGATTATCTTATACATCAATGTTTATGTCTTTTGGGCGTCGCTTGGCTTACTTTACGTAATCGTCCTTTTATGGGTTTTGTTTGCAAGGCTTCTAGTACTTGCGGTCCTTTGTGATTGAGAATTTCCACATAACTTGACCAATCCCAGATGGTAATAGTGCCAATATCTGTCGCTTCTACCCCATCAATAGCGCAAATAGTGCCAACGATATCGACGGGACGTATTTTACTTTTTTTACCGTCAGCGATATGCAGCCGCATAATTTCAGCATCTATTGCCGCCGTTTTAGCTGTTTTGGGCGCAGGCAGTTGATGCATTTTATGGAGAAAGTTTTTTCTAGCGCTGTCAACTGCTTCTGCCGAAGGTTCTTCTAAGCGAATGATGGGCAATTTCATCATTTTTTCTAAGAGTTCCAACTGCTTTGTTTCGCTGATTTCTGCCAAAGAAATCGCCGTTCCTTTCAGACCAGCGCGGCCGGTGCGTCCAATACGATGCACATAGCTTTCACGTTTATATGGCAGTTCAAAATTGACTACTAGCTCAATATTTTCTACGTCAATGCCTCTGGCGGCAACGTCAGTAGCTACTAAATAACGAAATTCTCCTTGTTTAAAATCATCCATTACCCGCGTGCGCTCCCATTGTTCCATACCGCCATGAAGTCGTTGACAAGTAAATTCTTCCGCTGTCAACTCTTCATAAATTTGCTCTACCAAATCGCGAGTATTAGCGAAAATAATACAGCTGTCGGGATTGCGTACCATTAAAATACCAACCAATAGGCTAATTTTATCCCAGTCGGTACAATCATAATAGAAATGTTCAATTCTATTAGGCGTGATGGTTTCATCTTCAATGACAATTTCTGTAGAAAGATGAAGCAGTTCTTTGCTAAGCTGACGAATGCTTTTGGGCATGGTTGCTGAAAACAACAACGTTACTCGTTCTTGAGGTAAAGTTGCGGCAATTTCAGCAACTTGTTCCATAAAACCCATTTTGAGCATTTCGTCAGCTTCATCAATGATTAAATAATGCATTGCTTCTGTAGGCAATGTTTTTTGCGTCAAATGATCCAATACTCTACCCGGCGTACCAATGACAATATGGGATTTTTGTTTCAAATCTTTTTGCTGCTGCAAAAAAGAATATTGTCCATACAGTGCTGGCGCTTTAATACGCTTAAACTTGCCGATATTTTGTACTTCTTCCTGAACTTGCATAGCCAATTCTCGCGTTGGCTCCAAAATTAACGCCTGCGGTTTATTTTCTGCCCAATTTACCAGTTGGCATAAGGGAATAGCAAAAGCCGCTGTTTTTCCACTGCCCGTCTGAGCTTTCACTACTACATCTTGACGATTAAACAACAAAGGAATAACTGCTTGTTGCACTTGGGTCGGCGTTTTAAATCCCAGCAAATGTAGCGCTTTGATAATTTCTTTATCAACAGCCAATTCTTCAAAAGTCATTTTCATTTCTTCCATTATCCAGCCTCCATATAATTTTATTGATTAAATAATACCACAATCCAGCCATTTATTGCGCCATAGACGAATTAAGAAAATGATTCCGCGTACACACAATTCGATACACATGGCCAGCCAAACGCCCATAAGACCAATTTTAGGCGCCAACAGCAAAGACAACGTGATGCGTACGCCCCACATACTAACTAAATTGATTAAAAAAGGATATGTCGAATCGCCAGCGCCTCTCAGCGCGCCGGTAGCAACAATCGAAGCAGCATACAGCGGCTGAGCAAAGGCTTCGATACGCAATACGGCAGCGCCTAATGCAATAACAGACTGATCCGGCGTAAACAAACTGATTAAAAATGGCGCTAAATGATACAGCAAGATACCTGTTACGCTCATAAAGCCTATACCGATGATGGTAGTCAGACGGCTTAAACGGACGGCTAATTCTTTTTTATCAGCACCAATGGCTTGACCAACCAACGTTGTAGCGGCCATAGCCATTCCACTGGCGGGTAAGTAACTCAGTGCTTCTGCTATAATGGCTAAATGGTTAGCAGCAATAGCCACCGTTCCCAAGCGAGCGACAATAATAGTTCCTACAATCTGTGCTATACACAATACCGTTCGCTCCATTGCCGCCGGTACGCCTAATTTGGCTGTAAGCGTCAAACAATCGCGCTGTAAACGATAATCGCCTTGCAGCGTTAAGCGAATAGGACTTTCTTTAATATAAATAACAGCTAAGAGCATAAGACTGACCAAGAGTACTGCTAAAAAAGAACCCCATGCTGCGCCGGCTACGCCTAAATTTGCTCCCCAAATCGTCAAGGAATGATCAAAAATTATAATAGTGCGCACTGGATAAATCAGCAAAAAATTAAAGATAATATTAAACATATTGATCAGCAAATTTAAAATCATAGGCGTTTTAGTATCACCAGCACAACGAATCATGTTGGATAAAAGTGTTGACAATAATAAAAATGGCATGGATAACCCGATAATGCGGAAATAAACAGTGGCGTCCTGCCAAAGATTTTCTTCAGCGCCTAGCCAGCGTGGTAATGGTTCGGATAAAGTCACTGCCAAACATGCCATAGCTAAGCCAAAACAGATATTAAACAAAAGTGCCTGTCTGACCACATTTTTGGCTTTGGCTAATAAGCCTGCACCGACATATTGCGCTATCTGCACAGAAAAACCTATGGCTACAGCGGCTAAGAAACCGTCAAACAGCCAGATACTACTGGCAGTAAGACCTACCGCTGACGTTGCATTTTTTCCCAAAACGCCTACCATAGCCGTATCAATATACTGCACTAAAGTGATCATTAGCTGCTCTAAAATTACTGGCCATGACAGCAAAAAAATGGCGCTTATGGTTAAACGGCGGCTGGGTTTTTCTGTTTGCAACAAAACCGTCGCCGGACTGATTTTACCCATAATATCCCCTCAATTCTTCAGATACTTTTTTATTATACCGCCTGATGTGGTGTTTGCCCAGTATAGTTTTTATCATATTTTTAAATAGTATATTGACTTTGTTAAATCAAGCGCCTACAATGAGCTCAACGATTATCCGAAAAGAGGAGATAAAAGTGCAATTTCAAATTCATGTCACGACAGCGCCTTTAGCAGCTGAACAAAAAAATGATTATGCAGCGCTTTGTCAAAAGCATCAATTAAAGCCGCTGTTGATTCTTTTAGCGGAAGGCGTTTCTATCAATCAACCGATGTTTACCTATCTGGTTGAAGCTGATGATCTAGCCGGCGCACAGGAAAGTCTGAAACCAATTTTAACGGATTTTGCGATAAAAGGCTATCCTGTCTTGCGTATCAAAGCTGAAATTGATCCTAACGAAGAGGCGGTCGCTCAAAATGATGGACTTTATTATGAATGGCACTGCAAAATTGCAGCAGAAAATTTGCCAATAGCCCAGCAATTATGTCAACTTCATGGCGGTCATTTATCACAAAATGCTTTGCGCAACGGCGAAAGATTTATCACCATTCGTGAAAAAGAGCGTGCTGTTTTTTATCGTCAAGTAACGCAAATGTCCAATGCCGTTAAACAATCGCCATTAAAGATTTTAAAAGAAAAATTTGAATACTGTATTTATGATAATCATCAGTTACTGGACAAGGGGTGGGCTTAATGAATAATAATCGTGATAATGAAGAATTTTTAGCATTTAAACTGCGCACTTATGAAGCTATGCTGCGCATAATTAGTCAACAACATTTTCCTTTTATGCTCAAAGGCAGTTTTTTGTTGGCTCGCGTTTATCCTGAGCCATTAAAACGATTGGCAATTACTGAAGATATTGATTTTGTTTATTTAAAACCGTTAAAAGATCCGCTAGGTGACAAACTCAATTTTCGTGAGCACTTTTATGATTATTACGCCGTTATTGCGGATGAATTGAGCAAGTTGACTTGGGTGGCAGAAAGCGATTTGCAGCCTTGTCTTGATAACGAGGGGCGTTATGAAGGAGAAAGTTATTTGGTTGATTACGCTATGGAAGATGATTTTGTAACTGCCGGTACGACAATTGCTTTTTGTAACGAAGCGAAGTATTGGCAAGACTTTGATATTGAAATGACGATGAATCTGCCGCTTTTTGTAGCGCCAGAAAGCATTGCTTACCAACCTTTTGGCGGCGGAGAATCTTTTGTTGTTCCTTATGCGGCATCTCATGAAGTGCAAGCCGCTTGGAAACTTCATCAATCATTGGTACGTTTACGCCCTAAAGATATACTTGATTTGGGCTATCTTTTGCCTCATTTGACATTTGATGAAGAGACCAGTCTCCGTTTGCTAAAAACAGTTCTCGGCGAATGTCAAGCCAGTCAAGAATCAGAGCGGTTGATTAACCAATTAAAACAAGTACTTTGCGGCGATTTAATGCCACTAAAAGAACAGTATCAGCAACTTAACCGCTATGCACAAGCTAGTTTTAACAGAGATATCGAAGAAATTGCTGATTTGATTCCGGTTTCCCCAAAATTCGGCAGTGCATGGCAAAATTTGCTGCTGCATTTACAAAAAGCCATTACCGATACGATTGACAGCCGATATTTTAATCGTTTAATTGATGAATTAGTGACGGGAACTTTATTGCCGATGCAATTCGATGATATCTATTGAAAAATAACAAAAGACAGCTACTGTTTTAAAGGATTTAAAAGAGAATGTATACTTTGCCTACAGCCAAAAATACAAAATTTCTCGCTGTATCAGTTTATCCAATAAGACACAATAGTTAATTGTTGGACACAAAGCTACTTATGTGATATATTCACAACAAGAAAAAATTTTTCCAGAAAAAAATGCAGTGGCCATTGCAGACTTATGCGGGAAAGAATTCATTTTTTCTAATTTCTAAAATGCATATTGATAACTATCCATCATAAAAGGAGGCTTTTTAATAGCTGAATAATAAAGTTTGGTTTAACGGCTGATGTTAGAGCAATTCTTTTATTGATGATGAGAAATTATGAAAGTGAGGAAATGATGTATGGCTGAAGCGACATCACAAAAGAACACAAAATATATTCATTTTGCTATTACAGTGGCACTGATGTTTTTATTTCGTTTTATTCCGCCGTTTGGCACTGTTACCCCTTACGGAATGGCCGTTATTGGCATTTTGATCGGGCTGATTTATGGTTGGTCTGTTGATGCGGACAACTTAATTTGGACGTCTTTGTTGGCGTTGGTTGCCTTAGGTGTAACAGACTTTGGCACAGCTGGATCCGCTATGGCGGCGGCTTTTGGCAATGAGAGCGTTCTGTTAATGTTAATGGGAATGTTTTTCTTAGGTATGCTGCAAGAAAGCGGTCTTACTCAATGGCTTGCTAACAGACTTTTAGGAGCAAAGTTTTTGGGCGGTAAACCTTGGATGTTAACGGCATTTATTGTTATTGCGCCAGCTTTTTTGACGATTGTCGTTAATCAAACGCTGGTTGCCTTAATTATGTTTGTTATTTATCAATCTATTTTTGAACAGGCAGGTTATAAAAAAGGCGATTTGTATCCGGCAATGGTTTTGATGGGTTTTATGTTAATTGCCAGCGTTGCTTTTTCTTTATTTCCATTCCGTGGCTGGTGTTTAATGTCGGTCGGTATGGCTACCAAAGCGGGGATTTCTATCAATATGGGTGGTTGGATTCTCTCTGTAACGGCAGCACTTATCGCTAGTACTATTGGCTGGATTCTTGTGATGTTTATTACGCCGGGATGTAAAGTCGATAAATTGGTTAATATTGATATTACACAGTTCCAAAAAGAAATGGCGCCATTGACAAAACATCAAAAAGCTGTTTTAAGCATTACGCTTGCTAACGTTATCGGTTGTATTTTTATTAGTTTTGCTGGTGGCCCGACGGGTATTCGTTTGTATTTGAGTAAAATTGGCGTTTATGGTTGGGTTATTTTCTTAATCGCGTTGGCAATGATTTTAAAAGTAGAAGGCAGACCGATTTTGGACAAAAAGACAGCGCCCGGTTACTTTTATTGGGATTTAATTATGGTCGTAGCTGCTGCTATGGTTGTTGCTGGTCAAATTACCAGCGCTGAAGCGGGCATTACACCATTGGTAGGACAATTGATGGCACCATTATTTGGTTTGCCAAGCTATGCTTTCTTGTTAGCGTTGGGCGTTATAACCTTTTTGTTGACTAACTTTGCTAACAACGTAGCCGTTACCGTTACTATGATTACCATTGCTATGACTTTGGCAGCACAAATTGACTTCAATTTGCAGGTTGCTTTGATGGTAATCACCGTTTACGGCGTTATTGGATTGATGACGCCTTCTGGTTCAGTCAACGGTGCGATGATTCACGCTCATGAATTTACAACGACAAAATCTGCTTACCTTGCTGGGGTAATTATGTTGATCTTTTTAACAATCATTATGGCTGTTGTGCTTATCCCGCTAGGCTTGAAATTCCTTGTTTAAACCACAAAAAAGAAAGTCGGCACCAAAAAGTGCTGGCTTTCTTTTTATTTATTTTAGATAATAATTTTATCGTTTGGGCATTTCAAATTCGACAAGAGCACGATTTAAAAAGTCATTAAAAGGTTTCATTAACTTAAATACTTTAATCGCTTGTTCAAAAAAGATTTCTGTGTTTTGCAGCGTTTCATCGCTAATAGGGTATTCTAAATACCAACTTTTAAATTTTAAGTATTCGGCTTGTGGGTGTTGGGCATCATAGCCTTTAGGTACGTTTTTTAAGGCGTTGCCTTGTACTTGAAAATATTGTTGAAATTCTTTCTCGTGGATAATATGTTCCCATTCACTGGAATTTTTGACGATATAATCTCTGATCATTGTAGTGGCGTCTTTGAACATGTCCGCAAATAAACCGCCGCCTAAAAATGATTGGTTATGGGGTTTTAGCATAATATAGTATCCTACTGGCACTGGTTGTTTGCCTTTTGCGCCAATATGAGCGCGAAAAGCTGGATTATAAGGTGATTTATCGTGACTAAACCGAGTATCACGTACTAATTTAAAGGTAAGTTCTCGCGGATCGCATTCAATGATGCTGTTGTCAAACTGGTTGATTTCTCTGATGAGATGCGCCAATAAAGTTTCAAACTGATTTTTAGCAGCTTCGTAATCTGTTTTGTGGTCATGATACCATTGACGCTCGTTATGTTGGTTTAGCTCAGCAAGATAACTCATAATCAGCATTGTATCCATAAAATATTCCTCCTTTAATTGTTTTTGACAATAGATAAAGTCATGGAGTCAAGAAAGTTTTGCATCAGTGATTTAAGACGCTCAGGTGATTCGTATGGTCGGCAAAAAGCAAACTGTTGTGAAAAGTCGTCAATATCCTCCATAGCTTTTTTGACGTCAAGCATAGCCTGCCAAGAAAGTTCTGTTGCAGAAGCATAGTCTAATTGTTGCGGATTTAGTCGATGGCTAGCAATAGCATAATTCAGCCGATTTTGGCAGCGACATTTGCCTTGACCATATTCGCCGCAGTATGTGCTTAAGAAAGACGCCATCTTTTTGCGCACGCGAGAAAGTCGCTGTCGGTAGGTCTCTGATGATATTCCTAAAATATCGCCAGCGATGCGGCTGTCTAATTTAAACATAGTTCCCAAAATGAAAATACAGCGGCTCTCACTATCCAAACATTGCAGCATAACGTTAGTACAAGACAGTTTCAATTCTTCTGCTAAAAGTGTTTTATCCACATTCTGCGTTAAATCGGGTATATCTTTAACTTGTCCATGCTCGATATCATAGCCGTAATACTCAAAACTTAGCGGTTGGTGAGCAAATAGATGCTTTTGGTAACTTTTCAAATGATTGACTGCAATGCGAAATACCCATGTGGTGAAAGCGCTTTCCTTTCTAAAAGACGACAAATGAGTGGTCATTTTTAGCAGAATATCCTGTGTGGCATCTTCCGCATCGGTAAACGTTCCCAACATACGCAAAGAAAGATTAAACACCAAATCCTGCACGCTGAAAATAAGTGTTTCCAGTGCTTCCTTATCACCGGTCGTGGCTTTATCGACTAAAGCCATCAATTCTTCATCTGTTCTTTTTGACATAATTATACCCCCTTAATTAGTTAGACGCTTTTGTATGTTCTATGTGACAAAAAAATAGGGAATTTAGGCAAAAAATTTTTTAGCAACAAGTTTATTTTTCCCTCATTGATACGAAAATAAAATGAGCCGTCGCTCAACAAACCAAGCGCGGCTCATTTTACCTTAAAAACGGTTAATAAAATTATTCTGGAAGACAAGTGCCCGGATTGACATGAACCATGCAGTGTTTGGCGTCAGGAAAATGATTTTCAATAGTTTGATGAACACTTTCTGAAATCTGATGCGCCTCTTCCAATGTTAAATCGCGGCAAACGGAAATTTCTACATCAATATAAAATTTGGCGCCAAACATTCTGCTGCGAAAAGCGTCAATGCCTGTCACACCGGGAACAGCCAAAATCAAGCGGCGAATTTCATCATCATCTTTGGTGTCCAAAGAATGATCAACCAATTTATCAATAGCATCAGATAAAATATCGTAAGCAACTTTAATAATTAGTAAGCAAATCAGCAGAGAAACCAGCGGATCGCAAATAGGCCAGCCTAAGATGGCGAAACCAACGCCAGCTAAAGTGCCTATAGAAGACAGAGCATCGGAGCGATGGTGCCATGCTTCAGCTTTCAGCGATGGAGAATTGATTTTTTGCGCGGCTTTAATAGTATACCAATACAGCCCTTCTTTGACGATAATAGACAAAATAGCTGCGTATAAAGCCAAAGTACTGGGCGCTGTCAATACGGCACCATGATAAACGCTGATAATTAAATTCAAAGCGTCACTGCCAATTTTTAGACCCGTAGTTGCCAATATAATTGCCAGTGTGATGGAGGCCAGACATTCTAATTTTTCATGACCATAAGGATGCGTTGGATCTGCTTTTTTGTTGGAGATACGAACACCAATGATGACAAAAATCGTGCCGATAATATCAGAAAATGAATGAACGGCGTCAGAAACCATAGCGCTGGAATGAGCCATAAAACCGCTAGCTAATTTAATGATCACCAATAAACTATTGATGAGGATACTGACAAAAGAAACGCGATAAGCAACTTGTTCTACAGTTGTTAAATTCGTTTTACTCAACGAAGGTTCCTCCCTCATTAAAGCTGTTTTGATTTAGACTTTCTATAAAAGAACAACTTTTTTGCTGAATGAAACGTGTTTGGACAGATATATTTCATTGTTACTGGATTCAACAATCATTTTGCACAAAATAAACCTTAGAAATAAATGGTCAAATTTGCCTCAGTATAACTGACAATAGTTGTATTGTCAACCATAAAATATTTTGGTAAAAAAGAATGATAGTTGCTTTAATTAACGCTGCTAAAATTTGAAAAACATAAACTTCAAAACGTCCGATAAAAATAATACTGGTCACTTTCTTTGTAAAAGAACTGGAAAAATTTATAGCATGGGTTTAATTTTCACAAAATGTAAAAATATCTCTTGACAAATGGTAGTGCAAGTGATATTATCTAAAAGTACCTTTTAGGAAGGTGTCATGACGCGGGATGGAGCAGTTGGTAGCTCGTCGGGCTCATAACCCGAAGGCCGGAGGTTCAAGTCCTTCTCCCGCAATATGCCCACATAGCTCAGTCGGTAGAGCGTCACCTTGGTAAGGTGGAGGTCACCAGTTCAATCCTGGTTGTGGGCTTAGTAACATAAGGCGGCATAGCTCAGCTGGCTAGAGCATACGGTTCATACCCGTAGTGTCCGGGGTTCAAGTCCCTGTGCCGCCATCATTAGACCTCGCTGTTTAGCGAGGTTTTTTATGTGTGTTGTATTTTATGCTACATAAGTTTGTTTGTCAACTATCAGCGGTAAAGAACGCATATAGTTCTTTTGTTGTTTTCGTTTGACCAATATATTGGTTGTCGCACTAACTGCCAGAGGGCAGTTTTTTTATTTTTTAGCCATTGCCATATCTGTATGCATGACAGCTAGGATTTTTTGCTTTTGATTTTTGTGTTAAAGGATTGCTATCAAATATTAGCTCAGTTTGAAACAATCGTTGAGTTTGTTTGGTTTTTAAAGTAGCATTTTTGCTGGATACTTGATTTTGTCTTTGAATCAACGGTCATCAGCGATTAGCAATAGAATTATTTCACATTGATGATTATACGCATGGAGAAGATGGCAAAGTATTATCGGTTTAATAAATAAAATTTCCGCTAAAATCTCCAAAAAAATATAAAAACATATTGTAATTTTGAAATATCATGGTATTATATAATACATACTAAGTTATGCGAGCTTATTATACTACAGATGAGCAACACAATAGTTTCGCAGACGAAAGAGGATAATATTTTGGGGGGATTTTCAGTGAAAAGATTGAAGAAAACATTAGCATTGGGTTTAGTCTTTACAATGTGTGTTGGTATGGCTGCCGGCTGTGGTGGAGACAAAAACAACAATCAACAACAGCAGCAACAGCAAGGTAATAACGGCGGAGATGCTGCTGAAGTCATTAAAATCGGCGGTTTGGCACCATTGACTGGCGCCGTTGCCGTTTATGGTACTGCCAATAAAAATGGCGCTGATTTAGCTTTTAAAGAAATCAATGACGCTGGTGGCGTTAATGGTAAAATGATTGAGTTTAATACGAAAGATGAAAAAGGCGAAGCTGCCGATGCCATCACTGCATACAATTCTTTATTAGATGAAGGCGTTGTCGCTATTTTAGGGGATGTTACCAGCGCACCGTGTGCTGCAGTAGCTCAAGAGTCTGTAGCTAATAATACGCCAATGATTACAGCGACAGGAACTTCTGCCGATATTACGACTTATGGCAATAACTTTTTCCGTGTTTGTTATACAGATCCGCTTCAAGGCAAAACAATGGCCACTTTTGCCGTACAGAATTTAGAAGCAAAAACTGCTGCCATTCTTTACAATGTCAGCAGCGACTATTCTGATGGTTTAAGCAAAGCCTTTGAAGAAAAAGCGGCTGATCTGAATTTGACCATTTTGACCAAAGAAAGCTATGGCGAAAATGATAAAGATTTCAAAACGCAACTGACCAGTATTGCCAACATGAATCCTGATGTGTTATTCGTGCCAGATTATTATGGACAAGTTTCTTTGATCGCTAACCAAGCGAAAGAAGTTGGCTTGCAGGCAACTTTGCTCGGTGCTGATGGTTGGGATGGTGTGCTTGATGTTATCGGCGATGCAACTGATGTGGTTGAAGGCGCTTATTTCTGCAACCATTATTCTACTGATTCTGACAATGAAAAAGTACAAGCTTTTATCAATAATTACAAAGCAACTTATAATGAAACGCCAAATGCTTTTGCCGCTTTAGCTTATGACGCTGCTTACATTTTAGCTGATGCGCTAAGCAGAGCTGAATCTATGGAAGAACAAGATGTTATTGATGCTTTAGCTGCAACTACTTATGAAGGTGTTACCGGCAAAATCAGCTTTGATGAACAAGGCGATCCGATCAAAGATTTGACCATTATTAAAATTGTTGACGGTCAATATACATTTGATTCTGTTGTAAGTGCTGAATAATTTTATACGACGAAAATGAAAGGGACAGAGGGGCGTCTTCTGTCCCTTTGATATTAAACGAGAGGAAGTGAAACAATGGAGTTCATTCAACAAGTGATCAACGGCTTGCAGTTGGGCAGTATTTACGCGTTGGTCGCCTTAGGCTATACGATGGTTTATGGGATTATCAAGCTGATCAACTTTGCTCATGGTGAAATTATCATGGTTGGCGCTTACATAGCTTTAACAAGCGTATCTTTTTTGGTGCAGATGGGTTTGCCTATTTGGCTTTGCGTTTTTGTCGCTGTTGTTTTCTGCGCTATTTTAGGTATTTTGACCGAAAGAATCGCTTACCGACCGTTAAGAAATTCGCCGCGTCTGACATCGCTGATTACGGCTATTGGCATTAGCTTTTTACTGCAAAACGCTTTTATGTTGATTTATTCACCCACGCCCAAACCGTTTCCTAAAATGGTTACTGCGGCTCCCATTACCGTTGGTTCATTGCAAATTAGCATGAGTGCGCTCTTAACTATTGTAATTTCTATTGTTATTATGTTGGTGCTGCAAATTTTTATCCAAAAAAACCGCTTAGGCAAAGCTATGCGGGCAGTATCGGAAGATTATGGCGCCGCTCAGCTGATGGGGATTAACATCAATCATACAATTTCGCTGACTTTTGCTATCGGTTCAGGCTTAGCGGCAGTAGCTGCCATATTTTATTGTATGAGCTATCCTTTGGTCGAATATACTATGGGCACTATGTTGGGATTAAAGGCTTTCGTTGCTGCTGTTTTAGGCGGTATCGGCGTTATTCCCGGTGCCATGATCGGCGGTTTGGTTTTGGGTATTGTGGAAAGTTTAACCAAAGCCTATATTTCCACTCAACTGGCTGATGCGGTAACCTTTGGCGTATTGATTGTCGTTTTGATTTTCCGTCCGGCGGGAATCATGGGTAAAAATACGAAAGAGAAAGTGTAGGTGATAAATAATGAATGATACGAAAAAAGCTTATATCCTCAATACCATCTCGGTAATTTTATTATTTATCCTTCTGCATCTTATGCTTACGGGTGGAATGTTTACTCGTCGTTGGCAATCGGTTGTGATTTTATTGTGTATCAATGTCATATTGGCAGTCAGTCTCAATTTGACTACAGGTGTTTTGGGACAAATTGCGCTAGGTCATGCGGGTTTTATGTCTATTGGCGCTTACACTGCGGCGTTAATTACTAAAAAATATATGGCTGATTTTTCAGCGACTGATCAAGTGCCATTGGGAATTTATGTGATTGCGCTTATCATTGGTGGTTTGATAGCTGCTTTTGTGGGCTTGATTGTAGGCTTGCCGGCCTTGCGGCTGAGAGGCGACTATTTAGCTATTGTTACTTTAGGTTTTGCGGAAATTATCCGCGTCATTATTGAGTATCTTGATTTTACTGGCGGCGCACAGGGGTTAAGAGGCATCAATAAAATGACCAATTTATATGTCATTGTGGCGATTACTTTGGTGGTGATTTTTTTGATGTTTACATTGGGGCGCTCTCGTCAAGGACGAGCGATTATTTCTATTCGCGAAGATGAAATTGCTGCAGAATCATCAGGGATTAACACCATTTACTATAAAACATTAGCTTTTGTAGTTTCCGCTTTTTTTGCTGGCATTGCCGGCGGTATCTACGCTCACAGCATGGGAATTTTGACAGCGAAAACTTTTGGCTTTATGAAATCGGTGGAAATTTTGATCTTTGTCGTTTTGGGCGGTAGCGGCAGTTTTACTGGTTCTATCGTCGCCGCTATTTTATTAACGGTATTACCAGAAGTGCTTCGTGAGTTTGCTGACTATCGTATGCTGGTTTATTCCATTTTATTGGTCGTCATGATGATCTTTAAACCATCAGGGATTTTTGGTCGTTATGAATTTTCTTTAGTCAATACTCCCAAAGACATTAAGCGTTATTTCGCTAAACGAACTCAGAAAAAGAAAGGAGCCGTGCAAGATGACAACAATACTGAAAGCTAGTGATCTGGGCATTTCTTTCGGCGGTCTTAAGGCGGTATCCGGTTTTAATCTGACGTTGGAAACTAACGATTTGGTGGGTTTAATCGGTCCTAACGGTGCTGGCAAAACGACTGTTTTTAATTTGCTGACTGGTGTTTATCAACCTACAGAAGGTGCTATCGAATTAGAAGGACACAGTATCATGGGCAAAACACCTCATCATCTGGTCAAATTAGGCATTGCACGGACCTTTCAAAATATCCGTTTGTTTAAAGAAATCACTGTTTTAGATAACGTGAAAATTGCTTTTGACCATCAAATGAAAACATCGTTGCTAAGCTCTATGTTTCGCTTACCTGGCTTTTGGAAAGAAGAAAAATCTATTGAAACTAAAGCTATTGAATTATTAAAAGTATTCAATTTGGAAAAATATCGCTATTATTCCGCTGGTAATTTACCCTATGGTCAGCAACGCAAATTGGAAATTGCTCGTGCTTTGGCGACTGATCCCAAAGTTCTCTTGCTGGATGAACCAGCTGCCGGAATGAATCACACAGAAACGCATGAATTGATGGATACGATTCGATTTATTCGTGATCGTTTTAATATCGCTATTTTGTTAATTGAGCATGATATGCAGTTAGTTACCGGCATTTGTGAAAAAATCACCGTTTTAGATTACGGCAAAATTATTGCACATGGTCTGCCACAAGAAGTAATCAATAATCCTAACGTCATTCGGGTGTACTTGGGCGATGATGATTGAAAGGCGGGGAAAATAAATGCTCAAAGTCGATAATATCAACGTTTTCTACGGCGTCATTCATGCCATAAAAAATGTTTCTTTAGAAGTAAAAGAAGGCGAAATCGTTTCGTTAATCGGCGCCAACGGCGCTGGCAAAACCTCCACTTTACAAGCTATATCAGGTATGCTCAAACCCAAAAGCGGTTCGGTTAGCTTTATGGGAGAAGATCTGAACAAAGTGGAATCTTACGATATTCTAAAAATGGGCATGGCGCATGTTCCTGAAGGTCGTCGCGTTTTTGCTGGTATGAGCGTCAAAGAAAATTTAGAAATGGGCGCTTATACCCGCAAAGATCAAAACGAAATCAACGATAATTTGGAAAGAGTTTTTATGCGCTTTCCACGCTTGCTGGAACGTAAAAAACAATTAGCCGGCACTCTTTCTGGTGGTGAACAGCAAATGTTGGCCATTGGTCGCGCCATTATGTCCAATCCCAAAATGTTGCTTTTGGACGAACCATCAATGGGATTATCACCTTTATTGGTCAAAGAAATTTTCAGTATCATTAAAGAGCTAAATGAAAGCGGCATGACCATTCTTTTAGTTGAGCAAAACGCCAAAAAAGCCCTGTCTATTTCCAACAGAGCTTACGTTTTGGAGACAGGCAAAATCGTTTTAGAAGGCGATGCTAAAGAATTGATGGAAAATGATGCGGTAAAAAAGGCCTACTTAGGCGGTTAATAAAGCAAAAAAGTATTCAATAAAAGAGAGGTCTGCTTAGCGTGCAACCTCTCTTTTTGTTGTGATGACTAAATTATAAAGGAGTATTGCATTTTTAAAATTTTCCTTTTGCAATAGCTTTCGGCTTTTTATCATACCAAAAAATTGCTTTGCTTTAAATATTCCGCTTGTTTTTGTATAATAGACAACAATTCTTCCGGCGATTGTTTTTTTCTGCCTTTTAGCCAGACAAATAGAATACCAACCATCATTCCACTACGAATACCCATCGCATAATCATAATCTTCCAAAGGAATCTGAGTCAAAATGCGCTGTTCAATAAAAGATTTAAAACAATTCAAATGACATTCGTAGATAATATCTATGCGATGAATGTTAACCAATATTTCCAATATCTCATGGTGAAAGAACCAATACTCCAACAAATAATGGATAAATTTGTAAGTATTTTCGGTACTGCCATGATAATTGCTGAACATTTCGGCGAAATATTGTTCGCAACGCCACGCTAATACATCGGTTAAATGATCAAAATGACGGTAAAAAGTAGCTCTGCTGACGCTTGAAACCCTCTGAATATCAGAGACAGTGATTCGCTGAAAGGATTTTTGTTTTAGAAGTGTCGTCAACGCAGTATAAATCAATTCAGCTGATTTTTGTGAGCGTTTATCTTTTTTAATATGATACATAGTTTTCTCCTTTGTTTTATAAAATCGTAAGCTGATTGTATCATAAAAGACATTATGATACAATTGTTTCATAATTAAAGGAGGTGAACGCCATGATTGCCCATTGGCTTGGCTGGATTGCTACGATTATCTTGCTTAGTGAATTTTTTACATTGCTTGCTCGAAAATTTCATTTAAAAAAGTTAGCTCATTTTCGCGGTAAACATCATATGGTTTGGGGAAAAATAGTGTTGGCAATAGTATTTATTCATGGAATAATTGCCAGTATTGGCAGCAGTGTTATTCTATTTTTTACAGGCGCACTTAGTGGTATATTGTTACTGTTTTTGGTAGTTACTTATTATTGCAAAGAAAAATTCGGCAAAAATTGGTTAAAAATGCATCGCTATACTGCTTATGGTCTTGCTTTAACAGTAATGGTTCATGTATTGTCAGCGTTTGCAGGACACAAATTTTTGAGATAGTTATTGATAAAACTGTCTAAGGTTAACTAATTTTTTTAAAGTTTACTTAGCCAAACTAATTATCATTGTATAAAAATAAGAAACACAAAAATCGACGGTCATGATAACCGCCGATAAAAATTTTCCTATTTAAATTATACTTCCATGATTTCTTTTTCTTTATTATCCAATACTTTTTCCAATTCGGCAATATATTTGTCAGTCAGTTTTTGAATATCGTCTTGTGCGCCTTTGCTTTCATCTTCAGTGATTTCTTTCGATTTTTCAGCGCCCTTCAAATCTTCATTGGCATCGCGACGGATATTTCTAATGGCAACTTTAGCGTCTTCGGCTTTCTTTTTGACTTTTTTAACCAATTCTTTTCTGGATTCTTGCGTCAACTGAGGTAATACCAATCGAATAACGTTGCCGTCACTGCTGGGATTCAGCCCTAAGTCGGATTTTAAAATAGCTTTTTCAATGCTAGGTACAGCGCTTTTATCCCATGGCTGAATCAACAGCATTTTTGCTTCCGGCGCAGAAATATTTGCCATTTGGCTAATAGGCGTCGGCGCTCCATAATAATCCACCACTACTTTATCTAATAATGACGGATTAGCCTTACCAGTTCTAATTGAAGTAAAATCACGCCGCAAAGCTTCTACTGTTTTTTGCATTCTTTCTTCTGCTTCTAATTTAATAGTATCAATCATTTTTATTCCCTCCCAACATATGTCCCTATGGTTTCACCCATAACAGCTTTTTTCATATTACCATTGGTCTGCATATCGAAAACAATTAGCGGAATATCATTATCCATGCACAGCGACGTTGCTGTTGAATCCATTACCTTTAAGCCTTTATTTAACACGTCAATGTACGTTAACCGATCAAATTTTTGTGCATCGGGATTCAATTTTGGATCTGAATCATATACTCCGTCCACTTTTTTGGCCATCAAAATGACTTCTGCCTCTATTTCAGCAGCTCGTAAAGCAGCGGTCGTATCTGTTGAAAAGAAAGGATTACCAGTACCGGCACCAAAAATAACGACGCGTCCTTTTTCTAAATGTCTAATCGCTTTGCGTTTAATGTAAGGCTCTGCGACTTGTCGCATCTCAATAGCCGTTTGTACTCTCGTATCAATATGAAGTCCTTCCAACATATCCTGTAAAGCTAGCGCGTTGATTACTGTTGCTAACATTCCCATGTAATCAGCTGTTGCGCGGTCAATTCCCCGTTTAGCACCGCTAACGCCACGCCAAATATTACCGCCGCCCACTACCACAGCGACTTCAACACCCATTTTTGTGATTTCGGCGATTTGCTCCGCTACTGAGCTTAATACGGTACTTTCCAAGCCGAAACCCATTTCTCCGGCTAAGGCTTCTCCGCTTAATTTTAAGATTACGCGTTTATATTTTGGTTGCTCCATTCGCTTT
Organism: uncultured Peptococcaceae bacterium; assembly: GCA_949743265.1. Lineage (GTDB taxonomy): Bacteria > Bacillota > Peptococcia > Peptococcales > Peptococcaceae > CATJSX01. The sequence continues at coordinate 4,998 of CATJSX010000130.1, read as the reverse complement.
CCTCCACAACGTATCAATTCGACTGGTCATCAACGAAACCTTTTTATAAAAATAATTTATTTTATTTTAAAAATAAAGAGAACACATTGTGTCCTCTTTACGTTTTTATTTCATCTGTGCTGCAACTTCTTCAGCAAAATTTTCTACCTTCTTTTCTAAGCCTTCGCCCATTTCATAACGAACAAAACGACGAACATTGATATTTTCGCCGATTTCAGCAATAGCTTGTTTGATCAAATCGCCAACCGATTCATCATCGCCTTTGATATAAGGCTGTTCCAACAAGCAAACTTCTTTGTAGAATTTTTCAATACGACCGGCAACCATTTTTTCTACAACTTTTTCTGGTTTGCCTTCGTTTAATGCCTGCTGAGTCAAAATTTCTTTTTCTTTTTCCAAAGCTTCTGCAGGAACATCTTCTTTAGAAACATATTCTGGCTTTGCAGCAGCAATTTGCATAGCTAAATCAGCAGCTAACTGTTGGAATTTATCAGTTTTCGCCACGAAATCAGTTTCGCAATTCAATTCCAACAAAACGCCAATTCTGCCGCCCATATGAATGTAAGAAGCGACAATACCTTCTGCGGCAATACGACCAGCTTTTTTTACGGAATCAGCAATTCCTTTTTCTCTCAAGTATTCAGCGGCTTTAGTTAAATCGCCGTCTTTTTCAACTAAGGCTTTTTTGCAGTCCATCATACCAGCACCGGTTAACTCTCTTAATTCTTTTACCAAGCCTGCGGTAATATTTGCCATTGTCAATCGACCTCCCAATTATTTTCTTTATTATGCCCAAAAAAGCAGCCAATGAGATCATCGGCTGCCCCATTATACGCAATTATTCTTGTTCTTCCCCAATAACTTCCGCTGCTTCAGCTTCCATATCAATTTCTGTTGCTTCAGCCATGCTTTGTCCTTGTTTAGCTTCCAAAACAGCGTCACCAATTACAGAGGCTAATAGTTTAACCGCTCTAATAGCGTCATCATTGCCGGGAATAACGTAATCTACTTCATCTGGATCGCAGTTGGTATCAACGATAGCCACTACCGGAATCCCTAATCTCTTCGCTTCTGTAACGGCAATTTTTTCTTTTCTGGGATCAATGACAAAAAGTGCGCCGGGAAGTTCGGGCATATCTTTAATACCACCCAAAAATCTTTCCAGTTTTTCTTTTTCTGCTAATAACTTAAACTTTTCTTTCTTCGTCAAAAGATCTAACGTGCCGTCTTCTTCCATTTTAACCAAGCTATTTAGACGATTGATACGTTTAGCGATGGTTTGGTAATTGGTCAGCATACCGCCTAACCATCTTTCATTAACATAAAATTCGCCTGCTCTAAGCGCTTCTTCTTTAATGGTTTCTTGAGCTTGTTTTTTTGTTCCAACAAAAAGAATTGGTTTGCCGGATTCAGCGACTTCGCGGATGAAATCGTAAGCCTCAACGACTTTTTTTACAGTTTTCTGCAGATCAATGATATAAATACCGTTTCTTTCTGCAAAAATATACGGAGCCATTTTCGGGTTCCAACGTCTTGTTTGATGACCAAAATGTACACCAGCCTCTAAAAGTTGTTTCATAGAGATTACTGACATTTCGGGCACCTCCTTTCAAAATTTGATTTTTTGTGTTTCCGCCGCTTCGTTCATCTTTATTGGCGAACCCGTAGGCTCAACCGCCCATAAATCACCAAGCGTGTGAATTTAACACCGTTTCATATTTTATCATAGCTTGCCAGCAATTACAATATTTTTTTCGTGTTTTTTAGTTTTAATGTGCAAGAGTTCATGATATTTTTATCTCAGTATTGGCTGAACAGCCAATAGTACGTCATGGAAAAAATAATAATTTATCTGTATGTGAGCGTCGTTAGGGTCAAAGAAATTTTCATTACTGAAAATTCAACGCAATTTTTTAAGGACTGGTTTTGCCAAAAATTTTGATGGTCAATTTGCCATACGCAAAATAACTTTTGATTAGGATAGGATTATCGGTATCGTTGCGAAAACGGAAATCTTTTTCATCATAAACAACTGCCGCATCACGTCCCTTTTCGACATAAGGTACTGTCATAGAATGTCCATGACGCTCTATAATGGTCATTTTGGCGGCTAAAGCGGCATTGTACAGCGTGCTGGATACTTGGCAGACACCGCCACCATAATCTTTTTCGTGATGATTATTGATGATAACGCCTGCCTCATGAAATCCTTGCTCTTTGGTACGTGGTCCGACGATTTTATTAAAGGAAAATTCTTCACCGGGCATAACAAATACTTCTTCGATTTTCGTCGATGCTAGCCAAATATTACCTGCTCGTTTAGTGTCACCGCCGTTAAAGCGAGTACTAAATTCTCCCAATAATCCTTCAATATTTAATCGCGCTAAATCAGACTGATTTTTTGCTGGCGGTGTTTTAATAGTGGTTAAGGTTATGACTGTCGGCGAGTCTGGCGAGAGGCTTTGTTCAATATCTGTTGTTATAGCGGCTAAATCCAGTTTAACGCCGATAACTTCGGGTATAATGGTCACGGAATTATCATAGCCAATTTTAAAATAAGCGTCAGTAGGTTTAATTTCTGCAAAATTTGTGGTTGCTAGTACCATCTGTGGCAATGCTTCGCGCTCCCAATTTAATCTCACACCATAATGATTGCCAAAAAGTCGCTCAAAGCCGTTTTCTGCTGTTAGTGCAATGGCTTGTGCTTTTATTCCTGCTTGTGCAAAGGTTATCGGCCAAATTTGATTTTGTTCTTTGTCCCAAAAAATCAGATAATTATGATTGATTTTTTCTGCTAATACTTCTGCCGCTGCTTCTGTGGAATCTTCCAAATCCTTGAAATCAAAAACTTTCTGATATGCTGTCGCTTCTACAGTTTGAACGTCAATTAAAAAGATTAGCAGACTAATGAGCAGCCATATCTTTCTCATCATTATCACCCTTTCTACTTCATTTCATTTATATGATGAAATGATGCAAAAAAGTGCCCTAATCGGCAAAAATAAATCAGTTCGGGTGAATTTCTCAATTGAATATTTTATTGTTGCATGGCTATCTTCGCCAGCCAATTATAAACGGTTATATTGATTGAAAAACGCGATAAACGATAGCACCAGTTCGGAAGGACTGGCTGTAGTAACATAGCCCATAGTAGCTGAGATTTTTTCACGAGTAGAAATAATAGCGATTTTATCCAAATCTTTGGCTAAATAAGAATTTGACGATAGAACGACGTCATAAAGCATTCCGATTCCTGTGTTTTGCATTACAGCATCAAGCCAAATATTATAAGATGAAGTGGATAAGGTGATATGGCATTCCTTTAAAAAATCAGTGTAAGCTGAAAAATCGTTTTCTTCACCATCTTGCGATGAGGTAAACAAAATAATGGGATATTTAGAAATAGTAGCCAGTGACTGTTTCCCTTGATCGGCCAATGGTGAAGAATGGCTGGCACAAAAACACATATTGCTGCGAAAGAGAGGATAAAATTGCAAATTGCCTTCTTTCAATAAAGTAAAGATACTTTCTCTTTCGTGGTCAGGAATGCCAATAAAACCAACAGCATCATTCGTTTTAGCAGCAGCAATTTTGGCAAGAATTGCTTTGACGCTCAGCGTGTGCAGCAAAATATTGATATTTTGCTGTTGAAGTTTAAAGTTTTTGATAGTATTAGGCATGATGGAAATCATATAGACCGAAGTGGCATAAACCGTAATCGTTCCCTGCAAAATCTTAGGCGAGGATGTTTCTGCTTCGCGCAATTCTTTTACTAAAGCATGATATTGTTGAAGCATTTCACGGGAAAAAACTGCCATTTTTTCGCCTGCCGCGGTAAAAGATACGCCGCGCGGAGTACGCTTGATGAGCTGTACGCCAATTTCTTCTTCTAATTTTTTTAATGATGTGTTTAACGCTTGATGAGAGATATTCAAATTTTCAGCAGCAGAATTAAACGATTTTTCTTTAGCAAGCAAAACGAGATATTCCAATTGTTCTAAACGCATGATAAAAATCCCTCCTTAATCAATAACAATACGCTCTTAGCAAAGAATTGCACTTATTATACGCAAGTCGTTTAATGAGTGTCAAGTTTTGATTGCAACTCGCTGTTTATTGAAAAAAAGTACTGATGGATTACATAATTAGTTAATGTATAATAGAGATAGATAAAAGCGTTTCGGTAAAGTTTAGGAAGGAGGGAAAAAAGAATTTGCCGTCGTTTTTTGCTCAATCATAATTTTAGGGAAGGGGAATTTTTATGACTGCTAATGTAAAAATGAACAGCAATCAACTTATCAAGTGGTTAATCGCCGTTGGTTTACCGTTATTTATTCTGTTCATTCCAACATCTGAGAGTTTTACGCCAGAAGCCCGCATGTTTTTGGTGCTCAGCATTATGGCAATTTTGACGATTGCTTTCAGCTTGATGGATATGCTGATTCCGTCGATTTTGCTGCCTACTTTTTATGTAGTTTTTAATGTAACCAATACTGCGACGGCTTTTAAAGGTTTTGCCACGCAGACCGTATGGATTATTTTAGGAGCGTATGTATTGACGGTTGCTTTAGACGAATGCGGTATTTTGCGGCGAATTTCTTATATTATTATCAAAAAATTGGGCGGTTCTTACAATGCCACACTGTATGCTATCTATATTGTTGGTGTTGTTTTGGGACAACTTTGTTTTTGCGGACACTATTTTTTGATGGTTGGTTTCGTTTATGGTATCTGCAAAGCCATGAATTTACGTCCTTGTTCCAAAGAGGGCGCTATTATGATGGGCGTTGGCGGTATGGCAGCGCTAAATGTCAAAGTTTTTTTGTATCAAACGTCTAATATGAGCTTGCTGACAGAAGGAATGAAAACTGTTTATCCTGATTTTTCTATTACGCCTGTTCAATTATTATTTTATAACTGTCCAGAATTTATCGTGGCCATGGCGTTTATCTGGCTGGTCACTAAAATTTTCAAAACAAAAGATGTGCAATTTGAAGG
>CATJSX010000129.1 GCA_949743265.1 uncultured Peptococcaceae bacterium | reverse complement strand
TTAAGAAAGAGTATATTTTGCTTAATCAAAACACCCTAAGATTTCCGATTTATGCGTTACTTTTATTGATATTTCCTCAAGGCATATCTTATAGTATTAATTGCCTGAGTAATTTGATGAGTGCCTCCCATAACGCTCAAGTCAATTTTGCTGCAACTATAGCAATTGTCATTTTGACACTTTTTACAATAGCGTATTTTTTTCTGTTTGGTTTCATCTTGCAATATCAACAAAAAAAACAAGAAAATTCCATTTTGCAAAAACAAGTGGAACAAGAACGGCATTATCATCAGATACTTTTAGAACGGCATCAATTATTTCAAGGATTGCGTCATGATATGAAGCAGCAGTTTGATACGATAGCTAATCTGCTTGCTGGTCAGCATACTCAAGAAGCGCTAGCTATTGCCGAAAACCAAAGCGGGAAGTTGACGATGACTGCGGTTATCCAAAGCGGTCATCCGTTAGTGGACACTATTTTGACGTTAAAAGAAGATCAGGCTCGGCAATTAGGCGCACAGTTTAAATGTTATGTTTCCGCTGCTATAGAAGTTGGCAATATTGCTGCTGACGATTTGGCTTCTTTACTTGGTAATATTTTGGATAATGCTATTGAGGCGATAACAGCTATTCCTCAAATAGAAAATAGGAAAATTAGGTGTCAGATAGTGCAAGATATACACTATCTTTACATTATGGTCAGCAATACAGTGGCAGAGGATATTGAGATTGTCAATGATCATATTCATTCTACCAAAGCCCATAGAGAGCTGCATGGTTATGGGTTGCTTAACGTCAAGAATATTGTGCGGAAATATACGGGTAGATGCCATTTTAAATGTGCAAATAAAGTTTTTATGGTTAAAATAATCTTGCCGGTAACTATGGAGGAAGTGCAATGATCTATCGTTTAGTGTGTTGATAGTTTATTAGCAAAAAATTATTTTTTATTTTGTTTTATGTAGCGTTGCTTTAGTGCTTTTTTAAGTTTAGCTTTTCTAATTGGCACTATTGATGTGTCTATGCTTTCAAGAAATGATTTTCATCAGCCGCCTGTTCCAGAGCAATTATTGAAACATTAATGAAAAGAGCCATGATGATCGAATACGTTAACTTGATCATCATGGCTCTTTTTTAGTGCTATGTTAAGAATATTTTACTATATTGATGGAGAAGGGAATTCAGAAAGAAAATTGAGTTTGGTTTTAGGACGTTCAGCTAATTAGGTGAATAAAATTACCAATAGGCGCATGAATTGTTCAGTTGAAAAATTTGTTTTGGTGAATATCTGTAAATAGCGCTTGTGGAATTTCTTAATGACATTAAATCACTTTCTCAAGATAAGAGAGTAATTGATGATGATTGGCGTACAATGTCCAAAGGTGATGTTTATTGCTTTCATAAAACCAAAACATTTTCATGGATTTGGCTTTAGCCGATTATTTTATGCTCATCAAGTGCATACTTATGGTATAAGCAATCGAGAAGGGAGCGAATCATTATGGACAAATCGACGTCTGTGCCGCAAAGTACTGGTTTTCAGTTGCTAGGAACTGCTATAGGAGAAAAAATTCATCACCAAAGACAAGCGAAGGAATGGGCGAGCTCAGCTAATGAAGATTTATTAAAACAAGTAGAGGAAGCCAAAACTCAGTGGCAATCGCTGCAAACCGTTCTGAATGAAGTATCTGATCCTCGGGCGACGGAACAAGTTATCCATCAGTTAATTGCCGCTGAAAAGCGGTATGATTATTTGTTACAGTTAGTTAAAGAAGCGCAAATGCATAATTACACCATTGAACTGCGTTGAAAAAACCCCATGTTGGCATATCACTCTGCTTTGAGGCATAGACATAAGTTAGACAAGTCAAAGGGGGATTCATAATGCTCAGCATGGGATTTAATATTGTTTTATTAGCGCTTTTGGTATTATTTTTAGTTTATTTACTGGTTAAATTAGCCGCTTCACCAGTACAATGGCTGATGAAGCTGGCGGTTAATTCTATTGTTGCGGTAGTGCTGCTTTGTATTTTAAGTATTGTCGGTGAAATGTGGTCATTTCATTTGCCCATCAATCCAGTGACGGTGCTTTTAATTGCTATTTTAGGTATTCCCGGATTGATTTTGGTTGCTTTGCTCAATTTTTTATTTATTTAGCAATGATGGGTAAACAACATTCAGTCAGCCAGTTGGCGGGATCTTGACTTTGATGTGGTCCCATATGGTAAATAGTAAACATTGTCCCATTGATGCGATAATCGTTGGCGTCAATCCATTCGGCGGCGCATTGCGCGACGGCAGAGAGTTGTTCATAAGCACCGCTGAACGTAACGCTGGCAACTGTTACAGGCGGCAGCTGTTTGATGCGAATATGTTCCGTATCACAATAATCACCGATAATGCTGGTTTGGATTTCTACGTCAACATCACGTTCTTTAAATTCTTGATCATGATAAATCGCCATATCCAGAGGCGGATTGGCAAATTGAGGATTTTGCGGTGTCAGTTCTTGGCATAATAAATGCCACAAATCACCTTCGCGATTATAACGGCTAATAATTTGACGCAAGCAAGCCGCTTGTCTTTGTGGAATCGTTTTCATGATAATTTCATACGTCATAGGGATTTCCTCTCTTTCTATTTTTGCTAACATTTCTGTAAGCAACGTTATCTGTTGCTGTAACTGAACTTGTTGCTGCTGGAATAAGTTCAGTTGTTTCACGATAGCTGGTTTTAAAACAGCTGGCGATGAATCCGCCAACAAAGGCTTGATTTCCTGCAAATGAAAGCCCATCGTTTGCAGCGAGCGGATCAGTCTGGCTTGCGTTAGTTGCTGCGGTAGATAATAACGATACGCTGTCGTTGGATCAATGGCAGCCGGTCTCAGTAAATCTAATTGATCGTAATAACGCAACATGCGCACGCTGATTTGCGCCAGTTTAGAAAATTCACCAATTTTCAGCACATGACAAACCTCCTTGTTAGTTATTCCGCCTGCCTAAGATGATTATGCACTCTGACATGATGAGAGAGTCAATCCCTATTTTTATTTTTTTGAAACAATTATCGTTTGCCGATCATATCAATGATGATAACTAAATTGCTAATATTGATGATTTGAGCGGATAAAGGTCAATCACAAAGAAATAAAAGAAGTCATATTTATTATAGTGCTACAGTGGATTTTCTAATATCAACGTTGCTAATGACGGCGGAAGTTTGCTCATGTAGGGTATTTAACGATACTCATTTTGATTTTATTAAAGGCAACTTTTTGTGGCGTAATGTAAGGGCATAAAAAAGCGGCGTTTCTGTCTTTCCAGTCGTGAAAGACAGAAACGCCGCTTTCAATTTTTATTTATTCTTACTCAATGCCGTGTGCTATGAGGCAGAGAATGGTATAGCAAAAGTTTTAGAGTAGTATAGCTTGACATCCTGCATATATGCCCGCACAAATCAAGCGCTTTTTGGGCGTATAAATCTTTTAAGTACTATTAAAACTGCTGGAGTCAACGCTATACGGTAGCAATATTTAACATGATGAGTATTTTTGGTTCTTTTACAATTCAAACATAGACATAACAAAAGTTAAAACCATAAACAAAACGGCAAAAACTTTAGAAAAAGTCGCCAGTTTCTCATCCATTCCTTTTTTACCAAAAAAAGTTTCTGCGCCACCGGTAATAGCACCAGATAGACCTGCACTTTTGCCTGATTGCAGTATTACAGATGCAATTAAACCTATAGATGCAATAACCTGTAGAACGATCAAAAAAGTATGCAACATAACAAAAATCCTTCCTCCTTCTATTCGAGCTTTTTAATCAATTGCAAAAGCCCTCAAAATAACGGTAATCCAGACTCCTACAATCGTCTATTTAAAATTCATCTCCATTTTATCAAAAAATGCTGTAAAATACAACCTCTAATTTGGGAACGTGCTGAAAAACCAAAAAACATGTTTATATAGATGATATAAATAAAAGCCAGAAAGCGAGCGGGTAATGTTGTATAACATATTCTCTCGCTTTTTGGTTTTCATTACTAGAAAACATCTCAACAACGAAAAAAACAATTTTATGTTTAGATCGTTTTAAATTGACGCTGTTAGTGTTTGTTTTATCAATATTATTGCAGATGGAGCACCATTTTACGACTCTTTTGAGATGGCTGTTCTAATGCCAGTTCATCTTGATAAGCAGCCAATTCGGCTTGCCATTTTTCTTCGCTTTGACTTTTTCGGCTGCGGCGATTTTTATTATCATTTTGTGGCTTGATATCGACCAAAACCACGTCGACGCCAATGCGCACTACTTGCTGCCAAGAAATAATCAATTCATCTTTATTTTGCAGCAATCCCCAAAGCGATGTAGGATTAGGAAGTATCAAAGCGCGGATAGTTCCTTGTTCCCAATCAAGTTCTATATCCTTAATGTTGCCTAAACATTTACCATCAGCGATATTGATAACCTGTCGCGCTTGCAGCTCCGAAATTTTTGAAAGCATTTTTGTTCCCCTCATTTCGTTTTTTTTCATTATATGTTTGTCCGCCATCGTTCAGACCAGCAAAATTTGTTGTTAATGAGTGCTTATTTGTACAAAAAAAGCAGGAAAAATTTGTTGTCAATTTTTCCTGCTTTAATTTTTTGATTAAAATTATCGTTTCTTATTTTTTTTCATCAGTTGCTTTTTCTGACGAATGAATAATGATTTCGTCTTTTGCTAAAAAACGTTGGTACACTATAGATAAAATTACACCAGTCAAAATAAATCCCATCATGGTTAGGGCTATCATCGGCATAGCTGCCATGAAGAACAACAGTAGTAATACTGAAACTATCTTTGTTTTGTCTAATACGACACCACTGCCATGACAAACTGGACAGATACGATTTTTGGTACCATGACAATGAGGGCAAGGAATATACGCTTTACCATGACATGTAGGACAAATTTCATGTTTCACCCATTGTTCCTGATAAGGCCGTTCAACTCGACCGCTTCCACCGCAAACCATGCAGGTCGTCATTCCAGCGCCGTGACATTGGGGACATGTTTCGCCATTGGCTAATTGTCCTTTGCCACCGCAATAGCCGCAGATTATTTTCCCTTTTTGACAGCCGGGATGATCACAAGGTATTTCGACGATATTAGTCGATGTAATAACTTTTTCGACAACGCCTTTGCCCATGCAGTGAGGACAAGAAATTTCGTACTGTTCATTGCAGTGACAATAAGTCACTCCCGTTCCTTCGCAGCTGGAACAGGATTTTTGAAACCATTTTGCGACACGCTTAATCATCTTTTTCCCGCCTTTTTATTTTGGAATCAAACTCCAAAAAATCACATTGCCAAGTATTACTGCGACAACAATTACTAATCCGATCTTAAGCCAAAATTTGTGACGTTCAACCAAATAACCTTTGCCATTGCAAGTCGGACAGACAATCGTCTCACACTCTGTATTATCGTCAATACTACAGCAAACAATACAAGTCCTGCCTTCACAAGTTGGACATATTGTACGATGACTGGTCAAAAAACTTTGCTTTTTTCCGTCCATAATCTTCACTCCTTTGGCATTTTAATTTTTTCAGTTTTTCTGGAAATTTTATGATTAGAATATAACATATATCTATTCTTCGACAGCTAAAAACAGTCTTGTTAAACAAGATTTATGACTAAAATCACTGCACATTTCGGTTGTTATTGCAATTTCATTGTGCCAGTTGTCATGTAACGTTCGTGGAAAGAAAAACATTTATCCAAAAGGTGGGGTGTATGCGCGCCTTTTGTTTTTGCCAATGCTTCTTCATAATAGTCTTGCAGCAAAGAACGATAGTCGGGATGAGCACAATGGTTAATAATTTCTACTGCTCTCTGACGTGGAGATTTATTGCGCAAGTCGGCAATTCCTTGTTCTGTAATGATAATATCGACATCATGTTCTACATGGTCAACATGAGACACCATAGGCACAATACTGGAAACCGTAGCGCCTTTGGCCAAGGAAGACGTAATAAAAATCGTAATATAAGCGCTGCGAGCGTAGTCGCCAGAGCCGCCGACACCGTTCATCATTTTAGTGCCCATAATATGTGTTGAATTAACATTGCCGTAAATATCTACTTCAATAGCCGTATTCATTGCTACTACACCCAGACGCCGAATAACTTCAGGGCTGTTACTGATTTCTTGCGGGCGCATAATAATTTTATCACGATATTGAGCAATTTTGCGGTAAAATTCCTGCATACCTTCTTTGGAAAGCGTCAGCGAAGTGCCGCTGCAAATTTTCATTTTACCAGCGTCAATCAATTTAAGTGCTGCATCTTGGATAACTTCCGAATAAAATTCCAGATTTTCAAAATCGGAACAAAGCAAGCCTTCTAAAACAGCATTAGCTACGCTGCCTACGCCAGATTGTAAAGGCAATAATTCTGCTGGCATACGACCAGCGGCTACTTCATCTTTTAAAAACTGGACGATATTATCGGCAATTTTTTGGCTTACTTCATCAACTGCCACTAATGGTCTTTGATCATCTAATACGTCGCTGATAACAATAGCGGCTATTTTTTGTGGATCACATTCAATATAGGGGACCCCTATACGTTCATCAGCATTTTTCAAAGGAATAGGTTCTCGATTGGGCGGATCATTCACCCAGTAAATATCATGCATACCTTCCAGTTCTTTGGGCTGCGCAAGATTCAATTCGACGATAATTTGTTTGGCTTCTGCAACAAAAGTAGTCATATTGCCCACTGCTGTGGTCGGAACCAAATACCCTTCTTCGGTTATAGCGCAAACTTCCACAATAGCGATATCACAAGGACCAAAAAAACCATATCGAACATTTTGTGCCATTAGACTTAAATGCAAATCCATATAATTGACTTGTGGAGTATTTAGCGTCCGTCGTAAATCATTGTTGGTTTGATAGGGCAATCGTTTATCAATAATTCCGCATCTTGCCCATTGACCGTCTAATTCATCACCAGTCGAAGCGCCAGACCATAAATTAACTTTTAATTGACGCTTGCCAGAATTTACCTGATCTGCTAAAGCCATCGGCACTACTTTGGGATAGCCAGACGGCGTAAAACCACTTGTCGCTACATTCATGCCGTCTTTGATCAGCCATGCTGCTTCATCAGCAGACATAACTTTGCTCATTAAAGACTGCATACGAATTCTATCTTCATACATCAGTCATTCCTCCAATTTAGATGATAGCCACATTATACTATAAATAACGCCTATTTGCCAATGTCTATTCAAAAAACAAGCAAAAATTTATCTTTTTTCGACTAAAATGATAAAAATTTTATACGGTTTGCGCTAAACATTTCAGTAAATTGAAATTTGGCATACTTTGATAACCTACAAAATAATCAAAATTACTAAAGTGTGTCTAAAAAATTATTGCCATATGCAAGCTCAAATTTGCGCAAAATAATTCGTGATAGCCTTTCACTAGATACAGAATTGGCACAAATAATAACATGCATCTAGTAGAAATAATTTTTGGGATGCTTTGCTCAAATAAAATTTGAGCTTAATCAGGCGATAGCTTTTTCTTTTCAGTGACTAATGACCGATAAATAAGTTCAACTATGCTGATAATCCGTTTCGATGTATGATAAATACATAGGCAAAACTTATACAATCTACATTAGAAAGACTAACTATTAAAAGTCAAGTCAAAAATGAAATTTTTTGAATGAATTGCAGAAATGCATTTCAGATATATTTGAACCTTGAAAACCGCATA
>CATJSX010000128.1 GCA_949743265.1 uncultured Peptococcaceae bacterium | reverse complement strand
GCGCCTAAACCTTTGGGGACTTTAAGTGACCGCGGAACGATGACGTTATCTTTGCCCATGGATTGGGGAGCCAGCAAAGAAATCGTTGTGCTCTCTAACGAAACGGATTTTGTGAAAACATTAGGCTATGACCTGCTGGAAGAACCGTTGCTGCTGATTAAAGAAGGGCTAAAGAAAGCCACAAAAATGCTTTTCTATCGCTTAAACGAGGGGACAAAAGCCACGAAAGAAGCCGACGGTTTAACCGTTACGGCGAAATATGGCGGAGAACGGGGCAACGATATTACGGTCGTTATCGAAGCTGATGCCGATAGTGAGGACGGTTTTTTGGTGCAAACTTATTTAGCTGGCGAGTTAAAAGAAGAACAAAGCGCGGCTAATATTGAAGAACTAACGGATAACGATTTTGTTACCTTTAAAGGCGAAGGGGCTTTGAGCGTTAACGCCGGAATCGTCTTAACCGGCGGCACATCAAGCGAAGTTAAAGCAGCAGATTACAGCGATTACTTCAAAGAAGCCCAACAACACAACTTTAATACCATGGCATTAACCACAGAAGATCCCGTGGTGAAAGGTGCAGCATTATCTTTTATTCGCGATATGCGGGATAAGGAAGGGAAAAAAGCGCAGGTGGTTTTGGCAAATTATGCTAGTGCCGATTATGAAGGCGTAATCAGCGTGAAAAACGGCGTTGTTTTAGACAGCGGACAGACTTTGCCAGCTCATCTGGCAGCCGTTTATGTAGCAGGCGCTACTGCTGGCGCTAACGTCAATCAGTCTAATACGTACGCTGCTTATGAGGGCGCTGTCGCCGTTGATACAAGGTATTTGAACAGCGAGATCATAGAAGCACTGCAAAAGGGCGAGTTTCTTTTCATCGAACGGGGCGATAAAGTCATCGTTGAACAAGATATTAACACCTTTACCGGCTATGAGCCAAAGAAAGGGAAAGTTTTCAGCAAAAATCGAGTGATTCGCATGATAGACAGTTTAGCTAATGATATTCGCCAGATTTTTGAGAACTATTATATCGGCAAAGTAGACAATAATGCTGACGGGCGCAATATTTACCGTAATGAGCTGGTACACTATTTGGAAACGCTGCAAGGGATAAACGCTATACAAAACTTTGTGGCTGATGAAGATTTAGAAGTCTTACCCGGTGAAGAGGCGGATGCCATTGTGGTTAATCTGTATATTCAGCCGGTGGACAGTATGGAAAAAATGTACATGACGGCAACATTAGTGGATAAAAATCAGCCGTAGGTAGGATAAGCAATAGTGCTTAGCAATTAACAGAGGAAGAAGAATTAGTTTTCAAAAGCCCAAAGCAAGTCTAACCAGCAGTTAGAAAACATCGTGAAATTTCTGCATTTTACACGAAATAGAAAGGAGGGAACGAAGAAATGAGTGGATTTTTAAATGTTCGGGATACGTTAAACGGCAAAGAGGGCAGAGCCTACGCCACTATTGACGGACGGAATATAGCGATGTTCTACCTAAAGAAAGTAGAAGCGTCGATTAAGAAAAATAAAACGCCAAAAAATGTATTGGGCGGCAGAGCGACACAGAATAAAGCGACAGGCTGGGCAGGCAGCGGAACGCTGACCATGTACTATATGACCAGCGAATTTCGGGCATTGATGTTGGAATACGTCAATACCGGCAAAGATATTTATTTTGATTTAACTTTCGTGAATGATGATCCGGCTAGTGATGTGGGCATACAGACGGTAGTGTTAAAACGCTGCAATTTGGACGAGGTACCTATTGCTTTGCTAGATGTAGATAATAACGCCTTAGAGGAAAGTTTAACCTTCACCTTTGAAGGGGTAGATATGCCGGATAAATTCAAAGAACCAGAATTGTTAAGTTAATTGAGTGGAGAACGTTTGATGAATAATGAATCGTATGAAAAATAAATTACTAATCACTAGCCATTAGCTACTAATCATTATGACAAATTAGGGGGAGAAGAAAAATGTCTATTGAGAATTTTTTAATGAAGAACGTGGAAACGACAGAAAAAGTAGAGGTATACCTATCGGAACGTTTTAAAGCGCCGTTTATCATCAGAGCCATTTCGGAAGAAGAAAATGCAGCGCTGAGAAAAAGCTGTCGTAACAAGGTCAAACAAAAATACGGTCAATATACAACGGAAATGGATCAAGATTTGTATTTAACGCGTTTAGTGGCAGCCTGCACAGTGGAGCCAGATTTTAAAAGTGCAGAATTACAAGCCGACTGGCGGGTAATAGGGGAAGAATCGTTAATCAGAAAGATGCTGTTACCCGGCGAGTATACAGAATTATTGGAACAAATCCAGCTGATATGCGGCTTTGATTTGGACGTTGAAGCAGAAAAAGAAGCGATAAAAAAGCCTACAGAGAAGGAGACGGCGAGCTGCACTACGCCTTCTACTGTCTCCATGAGTTAGGCATAAAGCCCAGTGAATTTGCCGAGATGAGTCTTAGAGAAAAGATTATGATTTACGCATTTATTGATTTAAAGATTGAAGCGGAAAAAAGAATCCGTCAACAGCTAAAATAGTAAACCTTAGTCGCTAGCCGCTAAATACGCTAATAAAAAGGGGGTGAAACAGTGGCAACATTGAGTCAATCCATGCGGCTGCATGATGGTGTGACGCCTATTTTGAGGAATATTCAGCGAGCTATGCAAAGCACACTAAACGCCTTTGAACAGATGCAGAATGCAGCTAATCAGCCTATCAACAATCGTGATTTAGAAATAGCGAGAGAAGCTATAAACGATATAGGCGCAGCTATCAGACGTGCGGAACAAGAACAAGAACGGCTAAACCAGCAGATGCGGCAGGGCGGTCGCAGTTTGAACGACGCCAACAGCAACCTTGACCGCATGAATCGAAGTATCAACCGTGCCACTGGCTCAACCGACGGCTTATTAGGCAAGCTGAAACAGCTTGCTGCGCTTTCAATGATCACCATTGCCGTTAAAGTCAGCTTTGATACTTTCGCCAATTTTGAACAGGAAATGGCAAGGGTAAAAGCTATTAGCGGAGCCAGCGCCGAAAGCTATCAGCTGCTGGAAAACAGCGCCAGAGAATTGGGCAGAAATACCACCTTTTCCGCTACTGAAGCTGCAGAAGGCATGAAATATCTTGCTATGGCAGGCTGGGAAGTCAACCAGATAGTTTCCGCTATGCCGGGCATGTTAAACCTTGCCGCAGCAGGCGCGTTGGATTTGGGAACAACAGCAGATATTGTATCGGATACTATGACAGGCTTTGGCATGAGCGCCGAGAAAGCCATGCATGTGGCTGATGTATTTGCCAAAACCGTCACCAGCACCAATACGGATATTGCTATGATGGGCGAAGCCATGAAGTATGCCGCGCCTATCGCCAAACAGTTCGGTATGGATATCGAACAGACGGCTGCTATGATTGGACAGATGGCAAACGCCGGCATCAAAGCCAGTCAAGCAGGTACGGCTATCCGTTCTGGTTTACTCCGTTTAGCTGATCCGAGAGCGCGGGCAGAAATGCAGTTGGAAAAGCTGGGTCTAACATTTACCGAAGCTGGCGGCAAAATGAAGGATATCCAACAAATTATCCGCGAAGTGGGCACCGCATTAGAAGGTTTAAGCGAAAGCGAACGGCTGGCGGCAGCACAAAGAATCTTCGGCGTAGAACCTTCCAGCGGCTGGTTAGCTATTTTCGATCAAGGCGCTGAAGCGTTGGATCATATGGTAGCGCAACTGCAAAATAGTGATGGCGTTAGTCAAGCTATGGCGGATACCATGAACGCCACCCTATTAGGCAATCTGAAATTGATGGGCTCTTATGCCCAAGACGCCATGATAGCAGTCGGGTTAGCCATGCGCGATGGTTTGCAGGCGCAAGATGTCGGTAGCGTCATTATAGATAGTTTTAAGGCAGCTATAGATTTTATCAAGCTGGTTGTCATGAGTTTTATACCGTTTATTGTACAAATAGGCGTTGCTTTTAAAAATCTCCAGCCGATAGCGCTGACTGTTTTCACCATACTAGGCGCAATGATACAAGGGCTAGGCAACGCTTTAGGCGTTTTAGGGGAGATTTTTAACGATGTGCTGGAACCATTAGTACCCATCATTGCCGGATTGGTCAGTGCTTTTGTGGCATATCAGGCGGCAGTCATGGGCATAGCCGCAGCAAAAGGCATTGCCGCAGGGGCTACAGCGCTTTGGACGACCGTACAAAATTTGGCTACTGTGGCGATGATGGAATACCATGCTGCGACAAGTGGCGCGACACTGGCGCAGTTAAGACTCAATATGGCGCTGATAGCTAATCCCATCGGGATTGTTATAGGTTTAATAGCGGCATTAGTGGGTGTTTTGGTGTATTTCTGGATTACCAATGATAATGTTGCTAAAGGCTTTTTAAGTGCATGGTATGGGGTGTTAAACGGCATCGACCAGATCGGACTAGCCATGAAAAATATTTTCTATAGCGTTTTAAACACCGTTGATCAAATCGCCTTAGACATTATGAAAAGCGTAGAAAATACCATTAACGGCGGCATTGATAAAATCAACGGTTTGATTGGAATAGCCAATAAAGTGCCGTTTATTAACATTAACCCTATAGAAACGGTTGATCTATCGTCTAAAGCAGAGGAAAAGGTTAGGACGCGCATAGGGGAGAGATTTAATAAGCTATACAATGCACAGGAAGAAGTTAAAAAGAGGGCAACAGAACGAGAAGAAAAGCTAAATAATTTTCGGATAGAAAAACCAAACGAAATGCCTGATCTTAACGATCTTCCGCTGCTTAATGCGCTTGCTGATTTGGAAGCCATGGAAAATACTATAGACAATATTAACCGAGTGGACAGTGTGGGGAGTATTGACGACGAGGTTAATATTTCTGATGAGAATTTGAAACTGTTGGAAGAATTGGTTACGCGGAAATATGTCAATCAAATCAATTTGAAAACCGAAGCGCCACAGACGATTAATAACATTGAAGTGAACGCCGAAAAAGTTGATGCGGAAAGTATTGAGCAGCTGATCAACGGCAGTTTGAATGAACAGGCGCTTAGCAGTACAGAACAAACGTATGTGAAAGAGTATTAAAGTAGTGGACAGAAAAATATGAACAATTTAAGCTAACCACTAATCACTATCCACTAGAGACAAAGGAGAGTAAATGAGCCTATACGAAATCTATTTACAAACTGATGAATGGTTGATTAAACTGCCTATTAACCCATCAAATGTTACCACTGCCGGCGGAGGCAGTCACAAGAAATATGATATGTTAACACTAGGGGAAGCCCAAGGCATAGGCAAGCCGAAACTAAAAAGCTGGCAGATTAAATCGTATTTTCCCGCGGAAGGGGAACAGCCTGCCAGCTATTACGCAGAAAAGCTGACAGAACTGGCGGAACAAAAGAAAACGTTTCGGTTAATCATTAACCGTCAAACCATCAGTGGCGCACCTGTTTACGATACTAATATTTTGGTATTACTGGATAAATGGGAAATGACCGATAATGCTGGCGAAGAAGGGGATATTTATTACAGTTTATCGTTGGTAGAGTACAAAGAGTTTAAGGCAAAAACTATTTAGAAGTCATAATAAGTGGACAGTGATTAGTGCTTAGTATGATAGGATTTAGTAGAAAGCATAACTTGCTGAGTAGTGTTTGGTATTTTATGTTAAACGGATAGAAAAGGCAGTAACATAACGCTATGCCTTACTAATCACTAACCACTATGAAAAAGGCGGTGATCCAATGAGTGTAACAGCAACAGAAATAAGCTATAACCCACAAGACTATCAGTGGCAGTTGGTGGTATCGAGCCGCAACAGCGGAAAAAATTACGATATTTCCGAAGTAACCGACGGCGAGATAACATGGTCGACAGAACGCGGGGGACATGCTGGTAAAGTGCAGTTTACAGCCGTTAAAAACGCTGGCGAGATGATTTTTCATGAAGGGGATAATGTGCGGTTGTTTTGTAATGAAAAGCCGCTTTTTAGT
>CATJSX010000127.1 GCA_949743265.1 uncultured Peptococcaceae bacterium | reverse complement strand
GCTGTCGCTTTGCGATCCATTGTCCTCTCTCCTTATTTGATTTTTATATTAAAATTAGTTTTGCGTGCGCATTCTTTCAATTTGGCGGATTTTATTATACCATAAGGATTACTGCTTGTCTTTCTATTTTAATAAATCGTAACAAAGTTGCACAATTTCAGCTGATAACATATACATATTAAATCAAGATGAACGCTTGCCTATTTGCTGCATTTTTTGTCGTTGACAGACGGTAAAAAAATTTTTGCCGATAAATATTGCCTCTGACAGAAATTTTAGGGACTGATTAAAAAATAAAATTTTAGCCAATCAACTATAAGACCCGCCATATATTGACGAATATACGTGCAGTTTATTAAGCACATTCGGCAAGTGTTTTAAAATTTTCTCTTGAGAATATATTTTGCTTTAAACTACCATGGAGGTGTCTTACTTTGTTAACAAACAATCACCCATATCGTTCTTATGGCAGAAATAATGCTAAACAACGATCAACAACTGCTCCTACTTCAACTCATGCCGTTTCATCGACAAATGTATCAGCGGAAGCTGAAAGAGAAGTTAAACCGCCTACCTTATCAGCGATGCCATATCAAATGTATTCTGCAGCGCCTGATCAGCGATTAAGCAGTCATACTGCTGTCAAATGGACCATGCCGTCTCATCCTTCTTTATTTGATGCATTACTATTAGAAGCTGATTATTATTTGGTGCTACTGTCATTGACAATGGTCAATATGAGCAATGATACCGTTAATTTGTCTTTACTTTGCAATGATGAAACCATTTGCCACTATCAAAGTCAAAGCCCATGTGGTAAAACTTCAACATTGATGATTACTCTACCGCTATCTGATTTTGCAAAGCAAGCGCAGTTGGTGCTCTTCAATAATGGGGATGATGAATTGATTATTCAGCAAGGGTCTTTAAATTTGTTGGCTATGGAACCTTAAACGACAAAAAGAGCGTGCCATAAGGCACGCTCTTTCTTATTTACCTAATTTACCTCTTGGGTAAATTATTTTTGATAGAAAACTACAGAAGCAGTAGCGCCAGTTTCAGCGTCTTGTGTAGCTTCTACAGTGAAACCAAAGGCTTCACCAACGAATCTAACCGGTACTACTACACGATCATTTACAATGTATGGTGCAACGTCCATGGTTACAGTTTCATCATTAACTGTCAGTACTGTAGAACCAACGGTCAAGACAACTGTTTTGCCGTCTAAT
>CATJSX010000126.1 GCA_949743265.1 uncultured Peptococcaceae bacterium | reverse complement strand
GTCACGGATACGGCTTTCTGCTGCGGTCAAGTTTTCACTGGTAGTATTCAAGCTGTTGATGGTGTGTTCCAAACGGTTCTGCATAGCACCGAGATTAGCACGGGTAGCAGATACGGTATTGATAGCTTTATCCACGATATCAATAGCAGCATTAGCAGAATCAGTCGTCAAAATATTGACAGCGTCTACACCGATACCTTTGGAACTCATATCGTCAATGCTCATAGATACACGTTGGTCAGCATCGCCGTTAGCGCCGATTTGGAAGGTCAATTTACCTGTGCCAGAACCACCATTTGTTCCCGGAGTAGCTAGGAATTCCAATGATGTGCCACTAGCACGAACATTAGTACCTGTTTTTTCTTTGATACGTTCTGCCATGGTGATAACGTCTATTTCGGAAACTGGTACATTAGCTTCGGCTTCGTCATTATCATCACTATTGATGGTAACGACATTCAAGCTGTTGCCATAGATAGCGGTTGCTTTAGCAATAGCATCATCAGTGATGGATTGGTTTTTAGCATCTTGTTTAACGAACAAGAATTTTTCACCATTAACTTCAAAGATATGGTCGGCAATATCGTCGGTATCATTACCCGGATTCCAAGCACCAATCTTAGTCATATCATATGATTCATAGCGATCAGTAGCTGGTTTAGTTGAAGTTACGCCATACAAAACAGAGTCATTGCCTAAACCGATGGTCCCGCCTTTTACCGAAGTTCCATTACTTGTGTACTCGAACTGGCTCATAATCTTTTCTATATCACCGCGCATAGCGTTGGTGTCGCCGCCTAATTTAGTTCCGTCTAAAGTCAGCGTAATTGATGAACCACTATTTGCCACTGCATTAACACTAGCCTTACCGGTAGGATCGGATAAAGTGCCTAGACCAATAGGTTGTTGAGCATCAAAAGTTGTAGCAATGGCTTCTGCTAAGCTAGCTGTCGTTGTAATGTTGTTAATA
This sequence comes from uncultured Peptococcaceae bacterium, assembly GCA_949743265.1. Lineage (GTDB taxonomy): Bacteria > Bacillota > Peptococcia > Peptococcales > Peptococcaceae > CATJSX01. The sequence continues at coordinate 6,937 of CATJSX010000126.1, read as the reverse complement.
TAAACCTTGTTGGTACCATCGTTAGTAACTGTTGTTGTTGTATCTATTTCAAAAGTAATCGTTTTATCGCCGATTTTTAAGGTATCGCCGTCTTTGATTTTACTGAGATCAACATTGCTGAGGTCGACAGTAACAGTAGTTCCACCTACAGTACCTTGACCAACAGCTTTCGATACAGCTCCACTGCTGCGTACAGAAATACTGTCAATAGCAGCTGCACCTGTACCAGCTTCTTTTGCAGTAAATTTCAAACCGGTAGCATCGTTAGCGGCAGCAGCACTTTCATTGGTTTCAATTTTAAATTTATCACCCAAACCACTCTTTTCCAAAGCAGCTTGTAATGCTTTAACCGTTTCGTCAACAGTTGCAGTTGTACCGGCAGTATCGCCTAATTTATTACCGTTAGCATCAACAATCTTTTTGTTAACAGAATCATATCTCATGCTGACTGTTTCTGTTTTTGTTTTACCATCGTCATCTTTGTAAGTAATGGTATATTCATTGGTAGCACTGCCTTGAATAGCAGCCATGGGTTCATTGCCATTAACATTGGTTTCATAAACGCCTTTTTCTGCTTTATGAATATTCATAGCGCCACTGGATAAAGCAGCATCAGAAACGGTTACTTTAGCGGCGTCTTTACCAGCAGTACCATTAGCGCCACCAGCGGACAAAGAGCCGTCCAATAATTGAATTTTGTTAAAATGAGTAGAAGAAGCGATACGGTCTAATTCGGATTTCAATGCTTGAATTTCTAAATCAGTATTAGCACGGTCTTCGTCTTGGTAAGTACCGTTAGCAGATTGAACAGCTAGTTCACGCATACGTTGCAGAATGCTATGAGTTTCGTCCAAAGCGCCTTCAGCTGTTTGAATCAAGCTGATGCCGTCTTGGGCATTTTTACTAGCCATGTCTAAGCCGCGAATCTGACCGCGCATTTTTTCGGAAATCGCTAAGCCTGCAGCATCGTCGCCAGCACGGTTGATTCTGTAACCAGAAGATAATTTTTCTAAGTTTTTAGCAGCAGCATTTTGGTTAATGCCTAATTTGCCCCATGAATTGAGGGCGGAGATGTTGTGTTGAATACGCATAATTAGTTCCTCCTTGAACGAAATGTCGGGAGTCCTTTCCCGACCATAGATTGTATTTTTTGTTACTGAGCGATGGCGCTATTTTTGGTCGCGACGTCATAGGCGCCTTTTGGCGTACGCCAAAAATAGCAGTCGTTGCGAGCGTCCTGCTCCCCAATCGCTGCTAAGGTCGAAAATCCATTTTCAACCTTACATTTTGTATTTCGGCTGTCCTGATAAAAAGTTTAGAGTGCTGTGAAAAATTTTGTTAAAATTTTTTTCGCAAAAATTGCCGAAAGACAAAATTACCAAAGACAGAGCCTTTTAAAATTTTAATCATGAAATTTCAAAACACAACTTGTTTTAAAAAATTCCCTTGAAAAAGCCACTGCGAAATTTTTTATTTTTCGCAGCAAAGCGAAGAAATACCACTATATATTGGCGAATATATACACACAACGTTTCTCCACTTCGCCCAGATTTCCGCAATATCAATCGAATTAAGTGCATTTACAGCGTTAATACTTGAAAACCCATTATCATTTGATTTTTCTTGACAAATTCGTGTTTATATACGATAATAAATACATACATTTTTTCCACATGTCTTGTAATTATAAGACAAAAAAGGCAAGCTTTTTTGGATTTGCTTGCCTTTTTTGTTTCGCTTACTAACTTATTTTACCTTTAGCGCTACCCTATTGACTTACACTTAGGATATACCGAGACTTCTCGTTATTATTGACGCTCACGATAATAGCCATTTTACTCACTTTTTCTTTATGACATAAAAATAGCATCACTAAAAAGCATGCGTAATATATTTTTTCTGTGATAAGATAATCAAAAATTTGCCGCTTTTTTGCAGAGCGGTTAATTCCGAAAAACAATTTAAGCCGCCTCTAATGGGCGGCTATTTTATTTGTTCTTTTCATGCCATTTCTATTCATCATTTTTTCTTTGGCATCAAAAATATTTCACATGTTATTTTTGTGTTAGTAACCTTGGCAAAATTGAAGTTACAAAAGATAAACTGATTTTTATCAGTTTGACTTATAATATAGATAATGTAATAATGTAACCATGAAAAACAGATTCATGAATCACACCTATTGTTTTGGCCAAAACAAAAACATTAGCAAAAAATGACTGGAGGAATTATTGATGGGATTGAAAAGAGCCATGGTTATTGGTCTGGACGCTGCCGATCCAGTGCAGGTCAGACGGTTAATAGATGAAGGCAAAATGCCTAACTTAAAAAAATTGCTGGAAAATGGTACAGCTAATAAAAGTTTAGCGATGCTAGGCTGTTTACCCAGTGTAACGCCGCCAAATTGGTGCTCAATCGCTACTGGCTGTTGGCCTCGCACGCATGGTATCACTTGCTATACGAATCAAACTTTGGGCTTAGCTTTGGAATTAGAAGAAGCCAACTGGACAACGGATAATGTCACTGCTGATTATCTTTGGGAATCTATGGCAAAGGAAGGCAAACGCAGCATTGTACTAAGCTATTGTGGCGCTTGGCCTCCTCGCATGACCGAAAACGATAAGACTGTTATCATTGACGGCGGCGGCGTGACCCCACTTTTAAAAGTAACAGTCGATTATCAAAAAGTCGTCGTTATGGAAGAAGGCGATTTCCCTATGGAATTCACGCCTCACGTTGTGAAAAATGACAACAAAGACTGTATCGTTATGGGCGATCAATACGAAGAAATGAAAAAGCAATCAGTAGACTTAGCTGCTAATAGACCGACTTGGGCGCATGGCGGTCCAAGAGGGTTAGCTTATCCCGCTCAAGTAGAAGATTTGGAAGATACCAGCAATAAAGATTTCCATGATGAATGTTATCGTCCCTCTAAGGCAGACAAGATCAGAACGCCGTTAAAAAATCCGACCAATTGGTCATTTGAATTACCTGCTGGTGCTAAAGAAGCAACCATTATTCTGGCTTCTGGTACTGCCCGCCGATTTGCGGTATTGAGCGCAGCTGATGGCGTGCATTATGACACTGTTACCCTTTATAAAAACAAAAAAACTGAAAAACCGTTGGCTCAAGTAACGGGTATTGGTAATTGGTCTGATTTTGTATTGGATTACTATATGATTGACGATGAAGATCAGCAGATCGCTTATAAAATAAGACTATGCGACATTGCTGTCGATGGCTCCAACGCTATTTTATTTTTGTCTCATGCCAGCAATCAAGATAATCTGGACTATTTTTACCCACAAGAAATGGGACGCAAGTTATATGATAATGTAGGACCGCTATTACAATTCGGTTCTGTAGATATTCGCGGCGATCACAAAGAAAACGACCAAATCGTTTTTGAATCTTATGCCAAAGAAGGCTGTGAATGGTTTGCCAACGCTGCTCATTGGCTGTTTAAAGAATATCCTGATTGGCAGCTGTTTTACACTCACATTCATTCTATTGATAACTTCCAGCATTGGTTCATTCAAGATACTGTGCCGGGCAGAAATCCAGAATATCAATATTATCGTGATTTATTAGATGACGTCTATACAGAAAACGATAAATTCATCGGCGAAATGATGAAATATTTGGATAACGATACTACCATTTTTGTTGTTTCCGACCATGGCGTAATGCCGCATAGCGAAGGCGATGATTATCCCGGCATCGGCGCTATCGGCGGATTCACCACCAAAGTTATGAGTGAACTGGGCTATACAGCAACTTATCGTGACGAAAACGGTAAATTGCAAGTAGATTGGAGCAAGACCAAAGCTGTTGCCAGACGGTCATCTTACATTTATATCAACCTAAAAGGCAGAGATCCTAAAGGCATCGTTGAACCAGAAGATTATGACCAATTAGTGTTGGATATTATCAGCGATTTATATAACTATCGCAACGAAGATGGCAAACGTATTATTGCTCATTGTTTCACTCGTGATGAAATGGAATATTTAGGCATGGGCGGCGTACACTGCGGCGATATTTTATTCCAATTGACGCCGACCTTTAACAACGATCACGCTAATGTCTTTTCCACTGTACATCACGAAGGCTGGTCTATGCAAAACTTGTGCGTTATGGGCGGTGCAGGCATCAAAAAAGGTGGCTACATGGATCGCGTTGTGCGCTTAACTGATATTGTACCTACTATTTGTCAACTAATAGATACCAAAATGCCCGGCAACGTAGAAGGCGGCGTTATTTATCAAGCATTAGAAGGTTTTGAAGAAACACCATATGATCGCGGCGATGAATGGGAGCCACACGGTCGTTTGATTAAATAAGCTTTATAATATTTTTGACACACTAATTTGAAGCAGAGATACAAAGAATTTTTTGTATCTCTGCTCCACTTAATACAATTACTGACTTCATTCTAATACTATTTTCAAGAAAAATCACAAAATAACTATAACAGGTGGTGTATTCATTATGTCAGCAGAAAAAAATAAAAACAGCATGTGGGTCGTACATTTGGCAATTATGCTTTTATTAATGTTCGGTCTGCGTTTCGTTCCTGCGCCAGCGCCAATCACTTCTTATGGAATGGCTGTTTTAGGCATATTCTTGGGCATGGTCTACGGCTGGTGTATGCCAACGCCGACTAATATTTATCCAGCACTTTTAGGATTATTCGCATTATCAACGACAGAGTTTTGGACGGCTTCCGACGTATTGGTTTCTACCTTTGGAAACTCCACCATTGCTTTGATGATCATCAGTATGTTTTTTATGCCGGCAGTTATGGACTGTGGGTTGGGCGACTTCTTATTTGCTAAAATATTGGGCAGCCGTTTTTGCAAAGGCAAACCGTGGCGAGTCGTCATCAGTTTGCAAGTAGGAATGATGGCGCTGTGTTTTATCGTTAATCCTTTTTTGATCTTAATTTTAGGATTTTCTGTTTTTGAGCAATTATTCAAAAGAGCAGGCTATACCAAAAATGAATTATTCCCAGCATTTCTTTGCATGGGTTTGATGCTTAATTGTTCTGTAGTAACAATGAAAGTGCCGTGGAGCGGAATGTCTTTGATCCCTATGGGCGCTATTCAACGAGCAACTGGTCTCGTTTGGCCGTTTCCGCCTTATTTGATGTCAGTCATTCCCTTTATCATTATTTGCTGTATTGGTTGGACATTGGTGATGCGCCTATTTCCGGGCTGCGACGCCTCTAAATTAGCCAATGTCGATGTGACAACGCTAACGCCTTCTGACGGCAAAATGACCAAAAGACAAAAAGCGGCTTTAATCACCAGTTTGATCTTTATTGGCAGCTGTGTTTTGGTCGCTTTCTTAGGCAAAGCGGATGGCACAGTCCTACAGCAATATTTAAACAAAGTCAATATTTACGGCGTGAACTGTATTATCGTAGCGCTGTTAGCAGTTATCCCTATCGACGGCGAACCGCTCTTGAGTATTCCCAGTGCAGCCAAACAATTTCCTTGGGATTTGGTGATCTTGTTTGCTTCAGCAGTCTGCGTAGGCGGTGCTTTGGTTTCGGCTGAAGGCGGTCTGTCCGCATTCTTAAGTGCCAAAATGGCACCCTTTTTGATGAATTTCGGTGGTGTCGGCTTTTTTATCGCGGTTGCAGTAGTGATGATGGTTCTTACCAATCTACTAAACAATGCAGCCGTTATGGCAGCCTTAGCAGCGATGATTGCTTCTATGTTTGTCAATGGCTTAATTGATGAATCTACTATGTATATTGCCTGTATGTTAATAGCTGTTATTGGCGATATTGGCGTTTTGCATCCCGGTTCCAGCGCAACGTCGGCTATGTACTTCGGTCAATCCATGATTTCGGCAAAATGCGGCTATACCGCTTCTATCACCGCTTGTATTTATTGTTTAATCGTAGCGATAATAGTTTTAATCCCATTATCCCAGATATTCTATTGATCAATATGCATTTACTATTAGACCTATGGAATGTTCTGTAGGTCTAATAGCAATTTTAACCAAAGAAGGAGTTGAACAAATGGCTATTATTAACACCGTTCATCTTTCGCATAAACAAGGAAGTAAATATTTATTGCAGGACATCAATTGGTCTGTACAAGATGGCGAGCATTGGGTCATTTTCGGTACCAACGGCTGCGGTAAGACGACGCTTTTGAGCACGATTTGCGGCTATCGCGCTTTTAGTGCCGGAAGCATCGAACTGCTGGGGCAGCCGCTCAATTTGGATAACGCCGTAACTTTACGGAAAGAATTAGGCTTTGTTAGCGCCTCTTATTTTGATCGTTGCTTTAAAAACGAAAGCAGCTTCGATATCGTGCTAAGCGCCAAATTCGGTGGATTTGGCAGGCGTGGAAATATCAGCGACAAAGACGTGCGGCGAGTCAGGCAATTATTAGAATCTTTCGGTATTGCTTCTAAAGGAGATTATCCTTATACTATGCTTTCTCAGGGACAAAAACAACGCGTATTACTGGCAAGAGCTTTGATGGCTCCGCCAAAACTTTTGATATTAGACGAACCATTAAATGGTTTGGATATTTACGCTAGAGATTTCTTTTTAAATACGTTAACAGAAATCGCTGACGCCACTGATGTAACGATTATTTATGTTACCCACCATACCGAAGAAATTTTGCCATTTTTCAAGAAAGCTATGCTTTTAAAAAACGGCAAGGTATTTGCACAAGGCGATCTGGAAACAGTCTTTGCTGAGGATACATTAAGCGCTTACTTTGATCATCAAACCAATGCGCGATGGGAAGGCGATCATTTTTATATCAACATTGGCGAAGACTTACGGATGGATAAAAGTATTTGGGCGTAGAAAGACTAACTATTAAAAGTCAAGTCAAAAATGAAATTTTTTGAATGAATTGCAGAAATGCATTTCAGATATATTTGAACCTTGAAAACCGCATAG
>CATJSX010000125.1 GCA_949743265.1 uncultured Peptococcaceae bacterium | reverse complement strand
TCATCACTTCAATTTTAATCGCACGATATGTATCAAACGGTCTGTCCAAAAATAATGTAAACTCTCCATCTTCTTCATTTATTGAACGACAATCAATTCCATCTTTCTCCATTCTAGCAAAAAGCGATTCTCTCAAATTGGGTTGGCTATCCGACAACATGATGAACAGATGAACATAACCTGCTCCAAGCGCTATATTGATTTTCGCTAAATTCCCCACAAAATCATCTTCTGCCATATCCGCATCACTTAACCCTATTTGCTCCAATGTCGTATAAGTGCGGATATTTAGCGTTTCTGTGGTTGCTAATCTTCTAAACGGATACCAGACTTTATTGCCGGCATTGACATCATATCGTCCAATAATACGCGTATCACTATAATTCAACCGATATTCAACCAGTACCCCCAAAGCAACGTTAGCATTTTTCTCTATGGTTATCGTCCCTTCTCTGTCAGATAAATTAGGACTATCTGGAAAGAATGCTTTATCCGTGTTCATTTGGACATGCAACGACTTAGTGAAGTTCCATCTGTTCCGGCAATAAAATACCAGTCTGCTGTAGACTGGCATCGTATCTGCGATAAGTTGTATATTAGCAAAAAAGTCTGTATCAGACAGCATACTGTCATCATTTTCTTCTCTTTGATGAAAATATAGCCTAAAAAGAACGATGTACCGTCAGCGCTAAATCTGACTTGATCGCCTTCGTGGAAAATAATTTCACCATGTTTAATCACCGTAAAAGTAAGTTTGCCAGCACTGCCGCTTCTAGCAGTTGTCCAAGTTACATCACCATCAATTAAATTAGTAGCGTCATACTTTTTCCCCGCATTGCGACTGTTAATGGTTAATTGAAAGTTCACATGACCACCGCCCCAAATGGTCGATACTCTGTAATTTTTAAGCTATAGTAAAGCGTACCGGGCTCGCCAGCTTTATCCTCAAAAGTGCAGTCAGATATGAGCACTTCACAATCGGTATTAAAGGCTAAAGAGCCGTCATCATTCCAACGATTGAGAACAAAGTTAAAAGGTTCTTCACTATCTCGCAGTTTCTCCAAGTGTTCACGATAAACACTAGGCGCAGTGTCACCATCGGCAAAGAACACAGAGTTAATCTGCCATATGCGCAAGCCTATTTTGCCTCCTAAAATAACCTCGCCCATATTTAAAACATCGTAAGTTTTATTATCTTTACTGACTTGTTCTTTTAAGTTTTCCGGCAGAATTGGTAACTCTAAGCCGTCTAGGTATAATTCATACACAGCTATCACTTCCTTTCGGGTATGAAAATAGCACCTGCTTAAAAAGCAAGTGCTTGACGTATATTTTCTTCTGTGATAGGATAACTATATAAACAGGAGTTGCCGCTTTTTGCAGAGCGGTCAGTCCCGAATTTTGGTTAGACCGCCTTCGACAAGGCGGTTATTTTATTTGCTCTTTTTACAAAGGGCAATGATGGCTACAATTAAAAGCCCAAATTGAAATAATTCGATCCATGTAATCATATGCATCACCCCCTATCATTTCTAATAGAGGGACTAACCGCCAAACGACAACTCCACGTCGTTATTCTAGCATAAATCATTCGCTTTGCAAAGATAATAAGCGACAAATTTTCCCTTATTATTTAAGCTTTCACCTGTTCTTTCCGTCGTTTAGCAACATATATTTGCAGTTCCGCCAATAAAGCCTTTTCCTCTACACTCAAGGAAGGTGACAGCCATCCCCACACCTCTAGCGCGTTTAAATATAAAATGGTATCGCTGTCACCTTCCTCTATTAGTTTTTTGCCTTCTTCCGCAGTGTTTTAAAGTCACGATCAAAGCCGTTAAATTCCAAAATGGCTTCCGCCAGTCGATCCACTTCCCCAAGTTTTAACACTTTATATAGCGCTTGACTTGGTATCGTTACCCCGATTTTTTTAGAAATTCCACTGCTTTGAAATTTGGATAAAGACAGTGGTTAATGACCGTCATTTCATTAAACACGGAAATGTTTTGCTTAATGATTTTCCCTTTATCTTCATTTTTCACATCATCACTTAAAGTCCATGAATCATCTTCAATGCAATACTCCGCGCCCCATCTCGGTTTATCTTTCCCCATTATAATACCTCCAGTTTAAAGTCATACTCATCTTGCAAAGCATTTTCTTGACAAGTTACTTCAGAGTAGCCTTGCTCCTTAAACGATTTAAAAGCTCTTTCATAAACCTCTGGCTTAATCATTTTCTTAGGCTGTGTATATTTATAAATCGTCCCATTATGCCCGATCGTCATACCACATCTAACGGCTTCGTTATTCCATACAGCATTAAGATCAGACGCACTAGGCGGAAAGCCTTGCGGGTGATTGTGCAATGCAATCAAGGTATTTTTACCGTATTCTTCTAGCGCCTTTTTGATACTGCTGTTATAGACTACCCCTTTGACCTTACTATCGCTGTTAGATACGCCTACGATTGCTCCTGTAGCTTCATCAATCAAATACATATCTTCAAATGGCGTGCCGTCTCTATGCTGCAGCATCATTTTTGCTGCTTTGTAGACTGCTTCATTAGTCCGAGGATTATCAAATAAGTTCTGAAATCGTTTTTTGTATTTCTCATATTGCTTCTTATCCGCATGGCGGTTCTTGTACATCTTTTCTAGCTTTACATACTCTGGATCAGCTTTTACATACTTTTCATATCATTCTTTATACGTCATCTCCCACGGCACTTTTATGGTTTTGCCCTCTTTATCTCTGGCTACTCTAGTGCCCTCTTTTAGCCACTCTTCATCAATCACATCGACTTTTGTACTGCGACAATAGGGGTGCATGGGCGGATAGTTTACACCGGTTTGTTTATCCTTGTATTCAAAAATTTGGCCATCTAAGCTCCGGCAAATCTTGCTGGTCCTTATATCCAATGTCGCCAGAAACTGATATTTCTCTATACCTATCGCTTCACTAAAAGCAGCCGTAGCAGCATTATGCATATAATTGGTTTCTGTTCTTACTAATCGGATAGCCTTGTCATAAGCGTTATTGGTTTTTATGGCCAATTCTTCCGCTATTCGCTGAAATCTTCAAACGCAGCAATTTTATTTCTTCATCCATGTCGCTATCGCTGGGCATTTGTTCATAAATACGTTGTTCTTCTTCTGGCAAAAACTGCGTATAGATCGTCTGATAGGCGCCACGCTTCAGGGCATTAAGATTTCCCTTTGGCGTGCTGGGCTTATGACCTACGGCGTTTTTATTGCCGGGCTGACCGCCATGCTTTTTGGGTTGGGAACGTTCCATATTTTTTTGGAGCGTTCCGTTAAGCCGTTCCTTCCACCTATCTTTATTCTTCCAACCGCGAATAGTACCAGCAGGCAAATTTAGTTGTTCGGCAATTTCGACTAAATCTATCTTACCGCCATGAGTTTTATATAGCTCAAAGGCTTTCTCTCGGTTTGGACTTCTAGCTTTGGGCACTATCACCACCTCTCTTCGTTTCGTTTTGGGGTATGAAAAAAGACAACCCTAATTGGATTGTCTTATAAAACCTTATGCGGCAGGTTGGATTTGAACCAACGAACTTACTTATCTTCTATAACAAATTGCCACCCATCTAAAAATTCGCTTCGTGCACTTTCCATTTTATCTTTATTTTTGTAATCTATTATATTAAGTAAATTATCATCGGTATCAACTTTACAGTAAGCTAATATATTATATTTTCCCGGTTTACTCAAATCTAAATTGCCTACTTCTGTTATTGTCAAATCTTTTGCGAAAAAGCCATCTATCCATGCCGGCTTATCGAACTCACTTAAATCGACTACATAATGATACGTCCCAAAATGCCCTCCGCGATATTCACATAAATGGTTTAACTCTTTTTTAGGCATTTCTACTAAATCAAAAAAAATAACAAATTCTTCTTTATCTATAGGCATTTTTAAAGTTACACTTATGCACAAAGTCAAAACAGGATTCGCTTTTATTTCACTTAACTTAATAAAATTAACGATCTCACCGAACTGTTCCCGTTTTTCATCAAAGCCGCGAAATGGTATGATATTTATGCTATATCGCTTTAAAAAATCAATGTACTTCATACGAATCATCCTCTAACTCTTTTATTCTTATATCACTTTTTATGCCTTCACTGGGGTCATTTTCAATCCAGTTGTTATCCGCCCTCTTTCCTTCATCCTCTCCTGGCCTATAGTTTAATGTTTCTTTTTTTATATTGTTAATTTCTTGCTGTACTTGTTTGGTCGTATCTAGATCATCTTTTAAAAGATTTTTCAGCTCATCCAACAATTCTAATTTATGCCCAATATCTAGATTTGTTTGCATCATACGTTTCTCGCTGTTATGTGATTGCTCTACATTATAGAAACTTAAAACCATTGAAACTATGCTCATGAACAACGCAGTAAATCCTAAAATTAGACTTACCCAATTGTTCATAGTAACAAGCGTTATTGTTTCTGAAAAAATTACTGTTGCCAAAAACAAACCAATTAAACTTGTAGCCGATATATAGACTATAAACGCGCTCCAATTACGTTTGAACCACCAGACTAGACTTTCTAATTGTACAAACAGCCCTTTTTCTTTTCTATATTGGTCACAATCCACACAATTATTTTTCCTTTGAAGTTCTTTTGCCTGCACTAAAATAATGATGATGCAAACTGCAATAAACGTTATTCCTGCAATACCACAATTTAAGCTTATCTGCATATTTAAATTCACCCTGTTAACATCATACACTAATTTTTTGAACAAAGCAATTAAAAAAGCAGGCTTTTAAACCTGCTTACTGTATTTATGGCCCGCAGTTGCGCTCTTTGAGCTTGCGGGAACTGTTCAATGTCCTTGCATGGGACACATTATTAAGAGGTGTGCAAGGTCCTGTAATTATAAATTAAATCGGTCAGTAGGATCATGTCTTACGCTACGTCTTTTTTATCGTGGACGTACAACCACCTACTACTTTGCTGACTTGAGCCAGCATACGACCTTGCTTACACCACAAGGACGCCTATATGAGGCTACCAGCAGACTCACTCGACCGATTGCTATCTACTTCCCACAATAATATTTTAACATCTATTGCTTTTCATCATGAAAACAACATCATTTGTCCATTGGCTTCAACCTCAAATGCTGGTATATCTTGCTTAATAGCGTCCATTCCTTCTGATTCGGTATTTTTCTCTATAACAGCCTTCTCTATAGGTTCAGCAATAACTTCTGACAAACAAGCGTCATCACTTACTTTTACTCTCCTTCTTTTCCACTGCCAACCGTCTACAAAATATACCGGCGTATACCAACGCGACCATTCTTCCATCGACAGTGTATTGCCGTGAATAACGATGGCTGGTATGCCATAAAGACTAAGCTGAGCATACGCCATATGCACACATTTCAAATCAACGTCTATGGCATGAACAAAAAGCTCTTTACAATGATTTAACCCTATTTCTCCGGCTCCGTTGACAGCGCCAAAGATCATAGCACCACCACCGCAAGCCGGTTCATGTATGGAAATATAGCCTTTTTCTTGTATATCCTTTTGTATCTTTTCTTTGCTCATAAGCATTTTTCCCATCATGTCGCAAACACTTGAAGGCGTAAAAAACTGCCCTTTGTATTTATTGTGCAGCTCCAACTCATGGAATACTTGCCCCAATATATCTTCAAAATGGTCATTTTTCACGTAATATTCCAATGCTTCTGTTAATAATGCCATGAGTCCAGCCATTAACTCTAGTTCTTCTTTGTTATAAGGCTTTATCATGGTCAAATAACGGTCTTCCCGTTCTTTGAAGTGATGCTTATCCACTGAATTGCTAATGGCTATAGCTGTTATTTCCACAAAATCCATAAATACCTGCCAAGTATTGTGTCTGGCTGATAGTTTATGAATCATCTTAACCATTTCTTTAATCATTTGCTCACTGTTCATGATGATCACTGCTTTGTTCCCACGCTGTTTTATAACCCCAGACTTTTTGCACATAGCTATCGTCGGTGATGCCCTTTTGGTTCATATTGACCACTTCTGAGGGCTAATTGGATATAGCCTTTGTAGCCGATTTGAAAGGTGGCTTTATTTTTGTAGGGTACAATCCACGCATAGCCCAGATTTTTGTCAATAGGCAAATTCATGGTTGCCGCCATGGCACAGGCTTGAATGACCGATACGGGCTGACATTGTTGGAGATTGGCATCACTATTGACCAGATTGACGATACTAGCCATAAACTGCGGCGCGCGTTTGTCCAAAATTTCTTCAAACCGTTTTTTAAAGGAAATACTGTTCAGCAGCTCTTTAACGGGTAAATCGTTGGGATTCACTTTTGTTTTTTTATTGGCTAATGCGCCTTTTATGCTGTCGTTAGTCGCCATATTATTTTGCCTCCTTGACTGCTTTGACGCTCACTGTAAAGCGTCTGCTGGCGCTTGATTTAAGACAGGATTGATAAACGTCGGGATATTGACTTTTAAGCAATTTGCTGTCTAATTTGTTGCTAACGGTATTGGTCCATTTCACTAGATATTTGTCCACCATACCGACTTCATTATCGCCCAGCTTGCTTTTAATAATATTGTCTATTTCGTTTATTTTTTCGGTTAATGCTTCTTGGCTGGCTTTCAAGAGTTGTCGCTGCTCCAGTAGTGTTTTAGCTTCTGCATCTAAATCAATGGTGTTACCGTTGCTCTGTGCATACAGTTGACCTAATATATTGGTACAAGCCGTACTGCCATCAACTGGCGGCATAATTTTGGGCACAACATAATTTTGCCAAAAGTCCTGTTCAGCTTTGATCAGCGTTTGAATCAATTCGTCATCACGCTGGATTTGTTTATAGATAAATTTGTTGCCACCGATTAGGACAGCAATCCACCAACTTTCATAGCCGGTAACAGCCATATAATGCTGACATTGCAAGATATATTCGGCGGGAATTTCATCATCTTGCCATTTATTTTTATTGTATTCGCTGGTCGTTTTGCATTCTAAGCCAGATTTTTGACCGATGATTTCGCGATCAATATTAGCCAGCATAAAGGGATATTCTGTGTTTTGCAATAAGTAGTTGCAGCGACGAATTTTCAAGCCTGTTTGTCGTTGAAATTCATCAGCGACGACACTTTCCAAAAGATTGCCCCAATAGGTGTATTCGCTGCTGTCAGCTTCTATGGGTTGAGAGACGGTCTTTTCTACCCAAACATCAATAGGTGATTTATAACGGCTAATGCCCAAAATAGCAGCGGCGTCACTACCACCGATACCTTGTTGTCGCAATTTTAGCCATTGACTGCGCTCTAAATTTTTTGTTTTGGCTATTTTCATTGACAAATCTCCTTTGCATGGCTAAACTTTTAAATAGGTATATTTTTGTTGCCCTTATCGACGCGCCAACGTTGATAGGGCTTTTTTTATGTCTAAATGGGCAGCTGTTTTTATTTCATAACCTTGTTCTGCCATCAATTTAATAATATCTGATATTTTTACTGACATCGTTTTCACCTTCTTTCGTTAGACTTTTACTATAAACTCTAACAACGCAAGTATTTCTTGGATTTGCTCCTCACTTAAGCCACACCAATTCCAGCTGTACTCTTCTTGTCTGTCACCCATAATTAAAATATCTCCTACGATAGGCGAGCCGTGTTTATCTGTTTCATAGAGGTAACTCCCAGCTAAGTTTATGGGCAGCTCTTGTATTAACCCTTCCTCATCAACTATCATTGCCATATCTCTCGGCAATCTTCTAGGCTTCACATTTTCGACATATCCCCCTATGATTCCAGAAACGGTTTCTATTGACAGATCTGGAACTTCCAGAATTTCTAGTACATGTGTTGTACTAATTTTAATGACTTTTGCTAATTCTCTTTTCATGTTCTTTACCTCTTTTCCATAACGTTTGTACTGCTGCTTTTATCGCCTGCTTGTCCGCTTCAACAGCTTC
>CATJSX010000124.1 GCA_949743265.1 uncultured Peptococcaceae bacterium | reverse complement strand
TGTCAAAACTTAACAGTTTTGACACCGTTTTTATAATTGTCTGCATTGCTGCAAAAACGCTTTAAAAATTGCTAAAATCTCCTAGATTTTTACAGTTTTTAAAGTGGAAATTATTCTAATAAAAAATTTAGAAGAAAAAATTTTATTTTTTTTGAGTGCAGGGAATAATACTAAAATAGTCTGCGAATGTATAGTGAAGTAAAATAAAAATTGTGGGTTTTGATGCAAGCGAGTCTACGGAGATAAAGTGCAGTTTCCGGTAAAAAATATCTAGGGGTTGTTTATCGGGGACTTAAAGAAATAAAATTTTATAGAAATAGTGATTATTTTTTTTATGATTTAACATATTGGGGTGAAATAATGCATTATTTTATTTTTGCTGCTTGCTCTGCTAATGACAATTTAAAGCGGCGATTTTGCGGCAGACGTTTTGAAAAAATCATGATGACTATTTTTTTTAGATATTGGCAGAAGATAATGGAATCTTAAAACAGTTGGCTTACTTCACTAACGTCACTTATTGGTGATGGTGAAGAACATACATTTCAAAGTGAACGATACGGTTTTTTGATATTGCTGCAAAATGTTCAAGATAATGCCATGCTCAAAAAATAATATGGCAGCCAAAATTTTAAGTTTTTTTAGCCAGACGATTTTTGATGATGAAAATGCTTAAAAACAGTTGCCAAGAATAGTATTTCATGATAAACTAATACCAACAATAATTTCCAAAAAAGCATAGTTTGTTAGATAGTTAATTTTTGAGCCGATAAGCGACGAAGTTTCGCCGTTTGTCGGCTCTTTTTTTATGCCATTTTACGTGTCTAACAAACTATAGTTTATTGGATAAGTGATTTTGTTTTAATTATGGGAGATTTTCTCTCGAAAAAGGAGTGAAAAATGAAAAGCAATTTTAAAGACCAATTTAATCATTTCATCGAGCATTATTTGGTAATTTGTTTATGGCTTACACTAGTCATTTTGACGTATGTTGGTGCAGGAAATATTATACTAGTTAGTTTGCTGGGGCTGATGCTTTGTGCAATTGGCTTTGTTCAGCCAAATGCTACTGTTGATTACTGGCTCTTTGTGCCATTGGTGCTTTACAATTTGCTTAGCTTGCTTTCTTCTTATGTTACTTATGGCAATATCATTGATGGCTATGTTGCCGTGCAGATGGTTTATGTCGTGATCTATCTGCTCCTTGTTTCTTTGAGCAGCAAAGAACGATTTTTGTTGCAGCAATTAGCTGTCCTTTGGGCCAGTGTTGTTGCTGTGGCAGGTATTGGGCAATTTGTTTATGATGCCATTGTGTGGGAACAAGCCAAACGATTAGGTGGTTTTTTGTCCAATCCCAATGCGCTGGGGATTTTCTTGGTAATTAGTTGGTTGGCTTTATTGAGTTGCGTGGAAAGGGAAAGTGACCAGCAAAATGTAAGCCGCTTGAGCGGTATTTTAGGCTATCTGGAGCCGCTTTTGCTGGTAGCGCTTGCTTTGACGCTGTCTATGGGAAGTTTTATTGCTATGGCGGCAGGCATTTTGGTGCTTATAGCGGCTCAAAAACGACAGTCATCTTTGACAAAAGCATGGCAATATGGCAGTGAATTGTTGGCAAAAGCAAGTTTAGGAATTGGAACAGGCGTATTGATTTATCTTGCTGCTGCCCGAAGTCATATCTCTTGGAGCTGTCTGCCGCTGCTGCTGTATGTTTTGTACTTGGTGATAAGCTGGAAGAAATTCGGAAGATTTTTGCGAGTTTTTCCGCGCTGCGCAGCGATGATTTCTGCTATAGGCGTCTTGGTTGCTGGTGTTACTGTCATGATTCGCCCTAATGCGATAACTACTTTTGCTGAAAGATTAGAGATGATGCGTAACGGTTGGGATTATTTGATTGCTCATCCTTTCTGGGGTGTAGGGCCTTATCGCTGGCGCATTTTGAATTTGTATGACAGCGATAAATATTTTAATACATGGCATATTCACAACACACTGCTCCATATAGCGGTAGAATTGGGGGGCATTGCCGCATTGTTGTTAATCATTATGCTCGTCAGATGTTGGCGAACCAGAAAAAAAGCTGTGCAAAAAGCGCAAATCGCTTCCTTTTTTGCGCATAATTTGCTGGATGTGAGTTTTTTTTATTTAGGAATCACGACTATGTGTTTGATAACAATCGGCGAATCGTTTTGTCAGCAAACTTTGCCTAAAGGGATAATGCAGTTGTTGTTGGCGCTGATGCTGATGATGTTTGGCTGCAATTTATACTGCTGTTTGATGCTGACGGGATAAGGAGAAGAGTATGAGCAAAAATAATTTTTCCGAAATAGGCTTTCTTTTGGGGGGATTCTGCTTAGCGGCAGTTGTTGTGTTTGCTTTGTGTGTTTCGGCGGCAAGCGATGTGCCTGATAATATCGGCAAAGTATTAACCGGTGCTGAAAAAAATGAAGTGATTAGCCGTAACAGTCCCTTGATCACGTATGTTCAGCTTTCACCTAATGCCTATTTCCCGCGCCAAGCAGCGATTGAGAAGATTACAATTCACCATATGGCAGCTAATCTTTCGTTGGAAGAAGTGGGAGAGCGATTCGCTCATCAGGACAGACAAGCGTCTGCCAATTATGCTATTGATAGTGAGGGCAAGATTGCTCTTTATGTAGAAGAAGCCAATCAAGCGTGGACCTCCGGCAACAAGGATAACGATAGCCAAGCGATAACCATTGAAGTTGCCAATGAAAAAAACGGCGGTGACTGGCCAGTCAGCGATGCGGCATATGAAGCGCTTATTGCGCTGTGCGTCGATATTTGTCGGCGCAATCAAATTGAATCGCTTTATTTTACCGGCGATGCACAAGGGAATCTGACTATGCACAAAATGTTTGCCGCAACCGAATGCCCCGGCGCCTATCTGGAAAGCAGAATGACCGAAATCGCCCAAACGGTCAATAAACAGCTGAGCCAACCATAAGAAAATTCATGCGGAAGCGCATTTTAAATAAAATCGGTGAAGCCTTTTGTTTAATAACGATGCAAATTTTAATCTTATATAAATATAAAGGAGGAATAGCAGAAATGAAATTAGGAATGAGAAAAAAGTTATTTTGTACCGTTATGATTCTTTTAATGACGTTGTTAGCGGGAAGTGTAGCTTTGGCGGAAGTCAATCCATTTGCTGGACCATCGTCAATAGGTTCCATAGACCGTGAAACCATAAATTCATATAGTGTACTTATTCAAAAAGAGGTTGTATATCCTATTTGGCTGGAGGACAATGCAAAGAACAAGCTAAAAAACCATGAGTATTCGTTTAATATTATTGGTATGAATAAAAAAAGTGAAGTATTAAATAAATCAGCAACACTTAAACACGACCAAGAAATAGTGTTTTACAATGGAAATGATCATGATACGTGTATGACTTCGGTTACTGTAACAGAAACAGGTTATGGCATTGATGATTATAACTGTCGGGTAAAGGCAACAGCTAGTTTAAGCGACCAGAACACTAATACTTCTGATAATGATACTGACGGAAATGAAGATAGTGTTGGCGAAGACGAAAGTGATACTGACGGAAATGAAGATAGTGCTGGCGAAGATGAAAGTGATACTGACGGAAATGAAGATAGTGCTGGCGAAGATGAAAATGATAGCAGTACAACCGAAACAGAAGATAATATCAGCGAAGATATTGGCAACGCAGCAGATGTTGGTCCGGCTAAACGTAGTTCTACAAATACTGTGACAGATTCTCAAGATAGTATAACACAGACAGGGATAAATACCAACAATTATGTAGTAGTGACGTTTACCAATGAGTATATACCATGTGCTGATTTAACAGTTAAAAAAGAATGGGTTGATATTTCAGAAGAGGAGCGGCCAAATATTAAGGTTCAACTGAAACGAAATGGTGAAAACTATGGAGAACCTGTGAATTTACCTACAGAGAAAGGTGAATGGACCCATACATGGGAAAAATTGCTCATAGGAGATATGGATGAAAAATTCACATACACTATAGAGGAAATTATTCTTGGTGATAAGTATAAAACAACGTATCAACCTAATAATGAGATTAAACTTAAACATGTGGATGAAAATAGTTTTAATCCTGATAAAGATAATCAAATTATCATAACGAACGAATTAAAAACGGGCAAACTAACGGTTACAAAAACGGTCATGAGTGATATTAAAGGTGATGAGAACAAGTATTTCAATTTCATAATAAACTTAACGCAAGAAGATGATCAACCATTAAGCGGTGAGTATCCTTATGAGATTGTTTCCGGTGCCGATGCTGATAGTCAAGGAGCCGTTAAAAGCGGCGGAACTATAACATTAAAACACAATCAATCAGCTGTTATTAGCAAATTGCCTATG
>CATJSX010000123.1 GCA_949743265.1 uncultured Peptococcaceae bacterium | reverse complement strand
GCTGAAACCACAACCGCAAGATGAAGACGATATCCTCTTGCGATTGTTTGCAAGTTTCGGCGCCTATAATATATCTTACAGTACTAATAATTTTCTACTGTATACGCAAGCCCCTGCCAATGGACAAGGAATAGGCATTTCTACGAAAATCATCCATGGCGAAAATGTCGCTTCACTGCCTTCTTCTTCTCTAGCAACCATAGAGTTTCGCGAAGACTTAAATTTTACCGTCTGTTTAGCTATCGCCCAAAATGCTTCCTTGACACCGGCGGGAGAAGCGTTTGTAAATTTCACCAAACAATATTATGCATTATCTTAAATGAAAAAAAGCGACAGGATTCTCTCCTACCGCTTTTTTTCATTTTATTCTTCTGTTTTTTTGCTTACTAATAAACGCTCCAATTGTCCTAATAAATCCCCGCCGCCACTAACAGAAATTGAACCGACGCTATCACAGATGCGCTCCAAATACTCCAATTCTTTCAATTTATAAAGCGTGTGATTTTCGTCCATCAATTTAGCCGTATTCAAAAGACTGCGTGTGGAAGCCACTTCTTCACGTCGAGTAATGACATTGGCTTGGGCTTTCTTTTCTGCCAAAAGCACAGTATTCATAATCTCCCGAACATCACCGGGCAAAATAATATCCTTTAGCCCAGCGCTAACAAACGTCAGAGCAAATTTATTCTGTTCCTGCAACAATGCCAATACTTTAGAAGCAATCTGCTCTTTTTGCGCTAACAGTTCATCTAATTTATACTGACCGATATATTCTCGCAACACCAGCTGAACGAACGTATATAACTGACTGGCGTAATTTTGCAAACCAGAAGCCAAGGCAACAGGGTCGTCGATTCTATATGTACAGGTAAAATTCAAACGAACCATTACTTTATCATTAGTTAATATCTCCTGACCCGTAATATCTAATGGCTGCAAACGCAAATCGTAAATTTCCAGCGTAATTTTCTCACGATACCGCCAAAAATAATAGCGTCCGCTGGGAAGTGTCTTAATCAACACATTATCACGATATAACAAACCGACTTCACCGGAAGCGACGTCATAACGATCATACCATTTTTCATTCACTACCCGAAAAATGGTTTCGCTTTCGTCGCCTAATGTATTGGCACTTTCCGCATCAGTAATATCCAGCAAACGAAAAGTATGGTCGCCGCTTGTTTGCCAATAGCCATACCAACCGCTGGGCAAAGCATCCAGCAAACGTTCATTGACATAGTGCAACATAATGTTGCCATCAGGCACATCTATTACGGCGAGCTTTTCAGCAATAGCAGGATGATCCGCTAATAATTCCGCTTCCAATCCTTGCGACACACAAGAAATAAAGGGTGAATTCAGCGTAATAATCTTATAAGTTACTTTTGTAAGATAATTCCAGAAATAATAATGACCGTTGGTTAATAATCTTTCTAATTTATTATCAAAGTACACCAATGCCCCTTCGCCTTCGGCAACGTTAATCTCTATAAAAAATTGTTTGTTGATATGATCAAACAACGACAACGGTACTTCTTGAGCAATATCAGGCGTCGTTAAACTTATCAGCAAGAAACTATGATCTTGTAAAATATTCCAATAATAATACCGACCAGACGTATAAATGATTTCTGACAAGCATCCATCTTTGTAATGAGCGGCTAATGTTGTATCCGTTATTTCAACCATAGCAGTCAGGCGACAAAAATTAGGATCTTTCGCTAAAATAGCCAGCGGTACAGATTGAGGCTGTACCAATCCATTTGCCTCAATAATTTCCAATTGATAGCCTAAAATTTGAGGATAATAGTATTTACCGGCGGTTAAAACTTTTTGGAACCGTCCGTTTTTGCTTAAAATACCGACTTGCTGCTCTGTAATCATTGACATATAAAAACCTCCTTTTAATTGAGGGAAAAATCGTTATTCATCGGTTTGGCACCAAAGAAATGACGGAGATGATATTTAGTTTAACACGCGCTTTTGCGGAATAAAGCCCTGCTCTTTATCTGGCAAAAAACGGTTTTAAACGGTATCCTATCTTCTGCTGGTCATTTTTTCGGTGCCGCGCGATTGTTTTGACGCTATATTGCTTTTGCGTCAAAAAATCTGTCGGCTCGCCTTGCCGATGAATAGTTGTGGGTATCCTTTTGCTTAGGATAATGTGATTCATGACTGTACTGGTCACTTCAAGATCGCGCTACCAATTACGCTAACTGCCTTTTGCAGTGATGGACTCGAACCATCAACACATCTTCTACATTTGCGTTAACCGTTTCGCCAACTGTCTTTTGACAGTGAAGGACTCGAACCTTCAATCTTCTTTTTGAACCAATTTTTTCGGCATACAGCAACGGGTAAAACCCGACTGCACCATCGGCAGATACAAAATGCCTGATATAGAAAATTTCGGTTCTGGTATATCATCACTTCTTGAATAAAGAAGTCAAAATATCAAATTAACCCTTGATGACGCCCATGGTTTGCAATCGTTTTTTGATAATAACCAAATCATTTTGCAAAGCCATGACTTCTTCAATATTTTTATAAGCAAAGCGGCTTTCTTCGGCAATATCCGTTTTATGATGTTTGCCTAAGACAACGCCTTGTTTTTTTAAATCCACTATGACTTCTTCTTGAGAAAAAGCCTTCATAGCGCCTTTACGAGAATATAGCCGACCGGCACCATGAGAAGATGAACAAAAACTTTCTGCATTGCCTAGTCCTTCCACTATATAGCTAAAACTGCCCATTGCTCCGGGGATAATAGCTAATTGACCAAGTTGAGCGCTGGTGGCTCCCTTGCGGTGAACCCACACATCGCGGCCATAATGATGTTCCAAAGCAGCATAATTATGATGACAGTTAATATTTTCCTGCCAGTGAATAGGAATCGCCATTTTTTCCAGCCATTTTTCGATAATCTGTTTTACTTTTTCTAACATAACGGCTCGATTTTCCTCAGCAAAATCTAACGCTAAGGTCATCCACGCCAAATACGCTTGCCCTTCTTCGCTGTCAATCGGCAAAAACGGCAAACCATACTCCTCCGGTACTTTAGTATGCCAGCGTGCGTTAAGCATTTTCGCCAGTTGATTAAAATAATGACATATTTCTTTGCCCAAACGGCGACTGCCTGAATGAAGCATAATCGCCAAATAGCCGGCTTCATCTTTTTGCAGTTCAATAAAATGATTACCACCGCCCAAAGTTCCAATCTGCCGATAAGCCGCCTCAATCTCTGGCAATAAATCACTTTGGCGGCTCAAAGACAATGATGGATTTTGCGACGCTTTTGCAAGTACTTCTGAAGGCTGATCCGTTTTGTGATGTGCAAAACCTACGGGAATATTGCGCAAGATATCACCGACTATTGCTTGTAACAGTGTGCCATTGGGCGTGATAATCTCCGTTAAAAGTTCTGCCGGCACATCGGTACTAATATACGCCATGCCACAACCAATATCATTGCCCACTGCATGAGGAATAATCACATCCTGACAGGCAATAACACCGCCAATAGGCATACCCATTCCTGTATGCGTATCTGGCATCAATGCCACCCATTGATAAATAAAAGGCAAATTGGCTAAATGATAGGCTTGCTCTAAACAACTTTCTTCAATATGATTCATATCGTCAACCCATATTTTGATAGGTCGACGAATTTTTTCGCTGTCAATAATTTGCATCATTGTTCATCTCTCTTTCGTTTTAACCATAGTTTACCACTGTTATTTTTATTTATCATGACAAAAAAGTTGCGAACTTAAAAAATTTCTTCTCAGCTCCAAAAATAAATACGACTAACTAGCAAAAAATAACTGTTAACCCGTTGTTGCTTAATCATCTTTAGCAGATAATGGCAAATATTCCACATTCATATAATCATTGGTTATTACTTATTGAAAAAAGCCTTAAAATAGTTATTAGATTTTATTTTGAATTAGTTGTATATTATATATATAGTATTTATTGCTTGCCCAGCACAGTTATCATATAATGATACTCTGTGTTCTATGCACACACTGAATTAAAATGATTTTATGAGGAGAGTGGTATTATGCTGAGAAACAAAGGATTGACCAACAAACTGATGGTATTGGGGATAGACGGTATGGATCCTCGTTTCACCAAACGTTTGTTAAACGAAGGAAAATTACCTAACATCCAAAAATTGATTGATGCAGGCGCTTGCCGCGATGATTTAATGTTATTAGGTGCAAACCCAACGATTACGCCTCCATTATGGGCAACTTTGGCAACAGGCTGCTATCCTATGACACACGGTATCACTGACTACAATATTTCAGCTGATCCCGATAAAGATGTTGCTTTAGGCGCTTTTTCTTCCCGCTTTTTGAAAGCAGAACCTATTTTCAACGTTACAGCACAAGCAGGAATCAAAACTTTAGTCTTTCATTGGCCGGGCGGCAGTTTCCCACCATCTATCGAAAGCGACAATTTATACACCATTGACGGTTCCAGCCCGGGCGCATGCTGCGGTTGGTGTTCTAAATGTGATGATGACACCGCTATTATTGCCAGCACTTTAACCAAAGAACCTGTCTATAAAATAAAATCCACACCTATAACAGATTTAAAAGGTGACGAAGAATTAAAAGCTTATACTTGGCCAAGACGCCGTTCTTTAAAGAAAGGCGGCAAAGAAATGGCAGAAAAAGCTGCTAAATACAGAAAAGAATACGAAGAATTCATTAACGTTCCCGGCTATAAAGTTGAAAGCAGCTATGTTTCGTGTGACGTTATCACTGATGAAGATCAGCATGTACAGTGGACTGTCGAAGATTGGTGCATTAGTTGTTCCATGTCGCCAATTTCTGAGCCAGAAGATTGGGCATTTGAGATTCCTGCTAACAGCAAAGAATTTATGATTCAACTTTTATCCGGCAAAGTTATCCGTTATGCGTTGATTTTACCAAATGAAAATGGCAAATACGATCGCGTGGCTATTTATAAAGACAAACAAACCGAAAAAGAAATCGTCATCTTAGAAAACGACGTCTTTACCGATCATGTGTATGACACTATCCCAACGCCACAAGGCGAAGCAAAAGTTACTCGCAATATGCGCCTATTAGAAGTTGCTGAAGATGGTACTTATGTCCGTATATGGGCTTCTTGTGGTATGCTCTGCAATGATGACAGCGTATTTTTCCCAAAATCTTTACACAAAGAACTGACTGATTTATTCGGTCCGCCAACACCAACTAGCCAAATGAGCGGCAACGATGCCGATTTGATTATGAAATGTAATAACGAACAATGGCGTATGGCTGCTAAATGGCAATCCGATTGCATGCAGTATCTTATCAAAGAAAAAGGCATAGAAGCTGTTTTCTCTCATTATCATAATGTTGATTTACAAACACACAACTATATCAAATATATGAAGAATCGTCCTACTTCCCGTTATGACGAAAGCGAAGTGGTCAAATTTGCAGAAGCAACCTATCAAACCACTGATGAATATCTGGGTTCTTTTCTGCATTATTTAGATGAAGGCTGGACTATCATCGTCTGCTCCGACCATGGCTTGAACTGCTGTGAAAACGATGGTTCCCGCTGCATGGGCGACACTAGTTTTGTTAATGCTGATCCATTGCGTCAATTTGGCTACACCGTATTAAAACGCGATGCTGACGGCAATGAAATGAGAGAAGTTGATTGGAGCAAGACAACGGCTTTCCAAACTCGTTCCAGTAGCATCTATATCAACTTAAAAGGCAGAGACCCCCATGGCATTGTCGAACCAGAAGACAAATATGAAATGGAAGAACGGGTTATCACGGATTTATACAGCTTAAAAGATCCTGAAACAGGTCATCGTGTCGTTACACTGGCACTACACAATAAAGACGCTGTTTTATTAGGACTAGGCGGTCCGTTATGCGCCGATATTATTTGTTTTGTCCATGACGATTATTCTGTTGGACATGGCAGCGGTTTATCAACGGCACAAGGCTATAACGATACTTCTTTATCACCTATTTTCTTTGCTGCTGGTCAAGGAATCAAAAAGAATTACCGTACCGACCGCTGGATTCGTGAAGTAGACGTTGCGCCGACTATTGCTGTTCTTTTAGGCGTTGAAATTCCTAAAGAATGTGAAGGTGCTCCAGTCTATCAGATTCTCACCGAAACTATGTAAGATGATAAATTTTAGAGACAAAAGCAAATTGCTTTTGTCTCTTTTTTATTGCGCTCGTTTGAAAAAAATGTTTTCAGCAGCTCTATTGTTTTGTATAATTTAATCGGTAAACTCTAGCATCATATTCTGCCGATAAATTCATTACTCTATTAGAAAGCCAACTAATTTTTCCGCGTTAACGGTTAGTTAAGCAGTCATTACAAAACCTCTTTTGAGAAAGGAGAAGCCCTGATGAAAACATTGTGGCAAACCATGCGAGGCAGTTTAATTTTCTTTGTTTTAGCACCGTTATTGATGATTTTGGAAGTTTATTGCGATTTGTATCAACCAACGCTAATGGCTGATATTATTGATATAGGCGTCAGAAACAATGATCCTGCTTATATTTTGCGAGTAGGCGGTCAAATGGTATTCATGGCGATATTAGGCTTGATCGGTGGCTTTGGCTGTCTATTCTTTTCGGCAAAATCAACAGCTGCTGCTGGAGGACGATTGCGCCAGCGATTATTCGACCATATTCAGACCTTTTCTTTTCGGGAAATTGATTATTTTCAGCCTTCGACGTTAATTACAAGATTAACGAACGACGTTTCGCAAGTACAGAGTCTTTTATTAAGCAGTCAGCGAATTTTGGTCAGAGCGCCGTTATTGTGTATTGGCGGTCTTTTTATGGCCTATCGTTTAAGCCCGCAATTATCAGTTGTTTTTGGAATAACCATACCGCTCGTTTTTGTACTGGCGCTGGTAGTGCTGACGCGTGCTAACGGCATTTTCAAAGGCATGCAGGAAAAATTGGATAACCTAAATAATGTTTCTCGCGAAACATTGTTGGGCATTCGCATGATCAAAGCATTTGTAACCGAAAATCGTCAAAGACAGAAATTTGCCCAATGTAATGATGATTTACGACAGTGGAGTATCAAGGCTCAGCGCATAATGATTATTTTGTCGCCGTTAGTGACATTGATCATCAATCTTTCGATTATTGCTATTTTGTGGTTCGGTGGCATTTTGGTACAGTATCAACTATTGGAAGTCGGCAAAATTATGGCATTTATCACCTATATTTTGCAAGTAATGCACTCATTGATGATGTCAATGATGATTATGACGTCGATTTCTCGTGCCAAGGCTTCACTTGACCGTATCAATGACGTTTTGGCGGTAAAAACTGCCCTTGCTGAAAACGTTATAGCAACGCAGCCGCAGGGTTATGACTTACAATTTGAACATGTCTATTTTAAGTACCATGAACACGGCGCATGGGTATTGGAAGATATTTCTTTTACGCTCAAAGAAGGTTTGCGCGTCGGTGTCATCGGTCCTACTGGCAGCGGCAAAAGTACGTTGGCGGCACTATGCGCTCGCTTATATGATGTTGACGATGGTAAAATTTTGCTGGGTGGCGTAGATATTAAACAACTCAGTCAGCAAAAACTATCAGAATTAGTAGGTGTTGTTTTACAGGAGAATATTCTTTTTTCTGGCACAGTTGCCGATAATCTTCGTTTTGGCAATCAAGAAGCCGATGATGAACTGCTTAAAAAAGCGCTCATCGCTTCGTCTTTCGCTGAATATGCGACGACGGAAGGATTGAGTCATTTGGTTGAACAACGAGGCAGTAATTTCTCCGGCGGTCAAAAACAGCGTTTAACTATTGCACGCACATTGCTGAAAATGCCAAAAATCCTCATTCTTGACGATGCTTCCAGCGCATTGGACTTCGCAACGGAAGCCGCTTTATACAAACGATTAAAGACTAACCAGCATGGAACCACTACCATAATCATTGCTCAACGCATTAACAGTATCAAAGACGCTGATTTAATCTTGGTTTTAGAGAAAGGCCGCTTAGTGGCTCAAGGACGTCATGAAGTATTATTAACCCATTGCCCGCTTTACCGTACTATTTGTGCTTCGCAGCTAGGAGAGGAGGCGTTATCATGATGGGACCCAAACCGCCCCATGCGCCGTCAGGCAAACATAATGCGCGGCTCAAAGCCCCTATTAAACCGCAAGATAGCAAAGGCACATTCAGGCGACTGCTGAATTATTTACAAGACAGCTGGAAAAGACTGTTAGTTGTATTTTTTGCTGTAACGATTTCAACCATCATTACAATTGTAGGAACTCGCTTAAGTGGTGTAGCTGTCGATCACTACATCATGACAGGTGATTTGACTGGCCTAGCCATCATTTGCGTTATTATGTTAATCATGTATCTATTGAGTACTATCGCCAATTATGCGCAGCAGTTCCTGATGATTGACATGGCGCAAAATATTTCGGCACAACTGCGCAGTCAACTATTTAACCGTCTGCTCACTTTGCCTCTTACTTTTTTTGACACACACAACAGCGGCGATTTGATGAGTCGTCTGACCAACGATGTTGATAATGTTAATACCACTTTATCGCAAAATATTACTCAGTTTTTTAGCGGCGTCATTAATGTCGGCGGCATGTTTATTGCTATGGTTATATTAAGTCCACGCTTAACAGCATTCGCCATGTTGGTGATTCCGTTAACGCTATTGGTCAGTAAAATCATTATCAAATTGTCAAGACGCTATTTCAGTCAATATCAGCGCAGTTTGGGACAATTAAACGGCTACATAGAAGAAATGATTTCCGGCAGCAAAGTCGTCTTACTTTTTCATCAGCAAAAACATGTCGCCAAGGAATTTGCAGCTATCAATGATAAACTGCAACGCAATTTTGCCTTGGCACAAACTTTCTCAGCTATGGGACCGTTTATGTCCTTTATCAACAACTTGATCTACGTTTTGATTACTCTTTTAGGCGCATACTTCATCATGCAAGGGCATTTGACAGTCGGCGTTGTATTCACTTTCTTATTGTATATGCGCAACTTTTCTCGCCCGCTTAATTCGTTGGCAGATTTATTCAATACGATTCAATCAGCATTAGCCGGCGCTGAACGGATTTTTGAAATCATTGATGAACCGCCAGAAAAAGACTGGCAGCAAGCGCAAGAATTATCCTTTATCCGCGGCGATATTATGGCTCGTTCAGTAAATTTTGGCTATACGCCAAACCAATTGATCTTGAAAGAAGCCTCTTTTTCAGTTAAAGCCGGTCAAACAGTAGCTATCGTTGGTCCTACTGGTGCTGGTAAAACTACTATCATTAGTTTATTAACCGGCTTTTACCGCAAAAATGGCGGCGAACTGCTCATTGATGGGCAAGACATTGACCAAATTACTCGCCGAAGTTTGCGCAGCGCTATTGGTATCGTACTACAAGATACTTTTCTCTTCAGCGAATCTATTATGGATAATATTCGCTATGGACGTTTAAACGCTACGGAAGCAGAAGTCATTGAAGCGGCTAAACTGGCTAATGCCCATAATTTTATCATGCAGTTAGAGCAAGGCTATCACACGCTACTAACTGAAGGCGGACAAAATCTTTCGCAAGGACAGCGCCAGCTAATTGCTATTGCCAGAGCGATTCTTGCTGATCCAGCACTCTTAATTCTGGACGAAGCTACGTCTTCTATCGATACGCGCACCGAAATGTTGATCCAAGAATCACTGTTACGCCTAATGAAAGGACGCACCAGCTTTGTTATCGCTCATCGTCTCAGCACCATTAAAACCGCTGATCAAATACTAGTTGTCAACGATGGTCGTATTGTTGAATCAGGCACTCATCAAAGTCTTTTGGCACAAAAAGGATTTTATCACCAACTATATCAAAGTCAATTTTCAGGCTAAATAAAATAAAAAACAACTAAAAAACCATCACACTCAAGAAATATTTTGCGTTCTTGAGCGTGACGGTTTTGGTTAAATGACCAAATAAAAAGCAAAACACCGCATCATATGATGAAACCGCTTTTTATTTTTGAAAAGAACTCCAATCTTCAATAGGCAAAAAAATTTGTCAAACAAAGCATATAGTAAATAACAACAGCCCAAAATAATGATACTCTCTCCGCTAGCAGCAATCCCTCTGTTGATAAGCGTTTATCAATTATTCTCTTGACAAATCTTGTGTATTCTGTCACAATATATTTAATCAATTAACTATTAGCTGTTTAAATATAAAGAGAGGACACATGCACGTTGCAACAATCATTATTAAAAAAAATGAATACTTTTTGGGCGCTGCGGGGAATTTTTATCCAGCGCCAGACATCCGCGACCGGCTTATATCAAGGACAGTTGCCAATCCTAGAATATATTGTTGCTTATCCGGGATGTATGCAAAATGATATTGCCGAGCATCTGCATATTTCAGCGGCTTCTGTAGCAGCTTCCACCAAACGGCTGCAAAAAGCGGGCTTTTTGAAAAAGCAGGTCGACACCCATAATTTGCGTTGCAATCAATTATTTATTACCGAAGAAGGCACACAAGCAGTACAAAACTGTCGTCAATTGCTCAATGAATTTGATAATTGTTGTTTCAGCGATTTTAGCGAAGAAGATTTACAGTCTTTAGAAAAACTCTTGACACGCATGATTGATAACATTGCCAAAAATAACGACGAAAAAAATTTTTGTCTGCACGATTTTCTTTTAAAACGCCCACATAATCAAGGAGGTTATGCTGATGAGCAATGATAAATCGTTTATTTCTAGGCGAGATTTATTTATCGTAGCAATCATTATTTCTGGCGGCTTTGTGACGATTCTCAACCAAACGGTATTATCGCCAGCTTTACCCAGCATTATGCGCCAATTCAATATTAATGCCAGCGAAGGTCAATGGTTAACTACAGCGTTTATGTTGGTCAATGGCATTATGGTGCCAGTAACGGCATATTTAGTGGATCGTTTTACAACGCGCTTTTTATTTATGTTTTCCATGAGCATATTCACCATAGGAACAGCGCTGGCAGCTTTTGCACCTAGTTTTTCGATTTTGTTAGCCGCTCGAATTTTTCAAGCCATAGGCGCTGGTATTCAGATGCCGCTGGGCTCTGTGGTGATGATGTTATTGTTTCCTAAAGAAAAACGCGGCATTGCAATGGGTTTGGTTGGAATCGTCGTATCTTTTGCTCCGGCTATCGGTCCAACGCTTTCCGGCTGGATTGTTGACGCATGGGGTTGGCATTATATTTTTAGACTCATTGTGCCATTAGCGGCTTTAGATATTTTATTTGCTTTTTTCTTTTTACGCAATGTCGGCGAAGTGCGCCATCCGAAATTAGATTGGATATCCGTTATTCTTTCTACCTTCGCTTTTGGTGGGTTATTATACGGTTTTAGCGCTGCCGGCAGCTATGGCTGGGGAAGCATGACAACTATCGTGCCGCTAATCATTGGCGCAGTTGCACTAGTAGTTTATGTTAAGCGACAGTTAGTATTAGAAGAACCCTTATTGGAATTAAGAGTTTTGAAAACGCCCATTTTTGCTTATGCTACGATTTTAACGATGGTAATCAACGCTGGTTTGATCGCTGGCACCGTTATTTTTCCCATTTATTTACAAAACGTATTGGGCTATAGCGCTTTAAAATCAGGCTTGATAATGATGCCGGGAGCTGTTGTTATGGGAATTATGAGTCCTATTAGCGGTATGATGTTCGATAGGTTTGGGCCTCGCAAAATGTCGCTGGTTGGTCTAAGCATCATGACAGTGACCACTTTTAGTTTTTGTTTCTTTACAGAAAATTCTACAGCACTTTATTTGTGCTCTATTTTTTGTATTCGCTCTTTTGGCATGTCTATGGTCAATATGCCCATCAATACATGGGGAATTAACGCACTGGATAATCGTTATGTCGCCCATGGCAATGCTGTTAATAATACAGCCAGACAAATGGCAGGCTCTATCGGAACGGCAATCATGATCACCATCATGACTATTGTCATGACTGCTACTATGACAATGGGCGAAGTCCACGCCACCGTTGAAGGAATGCACGCTGCGTTTATGTTCAGCACTATTTTGGCACTAATTGCGTTAGTAATCGCCTTCTTTAAAGTACATGATGATGAAGCGGCGTTAGCTCGTCGTCAATCAGCTAAAGCAGAATTATAAAAATAAAAGCGTATCAGTTTTGGCAGTAACTGATACGCTTTTTGACGTCTTAGAAAGAATTAAATTAGTTAGCCTTGTAAAATGTTTCGATAGCCTGAACAAAAAATGCAGCACTTCCCGCACCATATTTCTGGTCAATGATTTGTTGTTTATTTCGGTAAGCGGCGGCCACAGATGTCATCAATTCTGTTTCACAATCAACTTGAAAAAATTGTTTGATGACGAAACCGTATTCGCCAATCAATTTTTTAATTTCCAATGAATCGACAGGCAGCATTTTTTTAGCGCTTAATCGTTTTTCAAGATCGCTAATACGATTGGCAAACGCTGTACCGATGGCTTCGTTGGCTGTATAAACGGGAGAGTTCAGCAGCGTCTCTTTATCTCCGTACCATTCCACCATTTTTTGATACCCTCTTTGTACATCTTCTTTAAGACAACGCTCCAGATAATGGTTGCTCCACTGGTTAATGCTGCCAAATTCTCGTTCGATATTCTGACGCATTTCTTGCGACATATGTGCCAATGTCGTTTGGCAAAGCGCTTCAATTTCTGTTTTAGTAAATACGGCAAAGTCCATTTTGTTTTCTCCTTTCAGAATGTTGTCAATCATGGTGGTTAGTCGTTCCAAACGTTCTTTTTTGGTGATAAACATTTTTCGCTGTGTTTGCAAAATCTGCTGTTGATCAAGGTCGGGATCGTCCATCAACCATTTGATTTCCTTTAACGGAATATCAAATTCCCGAAAAAATAAAATCTGTTGCAACCTTTCTAGGGCTTTATCGTCATAAAGCCGGTAACCTGCTTCACTTTTCGATGTTGGCTTTAATAAG
>CATJSX010000122.1 GCA_949743265.1 uncultured Peptococcaceae bacterium | reverse complement strand
TATTTCTTTTGAACTTAATGATCCTTCCTATAATTATCAACCTTTGTATAAAGCGCTGCAAACCTATTCTTCATGGGCGTATATTACCAAAAGTGCTTGGATGGTCAGTACCAGTCGTTCTGCCGCTCAAATTCGCTCTCACCTCAAACCTTACATCAGTGAAAACGATACGCTCTTTGTCATTGAAGTCCAACCTCACTCATGGGCAGCTACTAATCTTAATCAGGATGCACTAGCTTGGCTGAAAAGCTAAACTTTATCAAAAACTGCATTCAAACAAAGTATTTTATGCTAGGACCTGTGGAACAACGAAATTTGAGCCGTTCGTTTTCATCAAAACGTAAAGAAAGGTATAATTTATATCAGCAAACTAAGCAATTTGATAAAACTTAAGAGAGAGTATCCAGAATATAAAATGGTTCTGTATTCAGACCAGAATTCCATATATGCATCAAAGAATTTCAAGGCTCTGCTTGGATCGTATGGCATCGCATATTCTTTGTCATATGGTAGGAATATTTACAGATAATGTTGTAATAGACTCAATTTTAAATGATCCCTTTCTTACCATGCTTTTAAAATTTCTCTCAGCAGCTTATCTTTTGGGCTGTTTTGACTAATCAAGATACCGGAAATCATGGTTTCATACCCTTGTAGTGGAATTTCTACTAACTCATGCGCATAGTTGCTCAAAATAGGACCACTTTCAATACTCAGGGCAATGCCTAAATTATTAGCGATCATGCTCTGTTTGGCATAAAAGGAGTTAGTTGTCAAAACATTAGCGGAAGGATTGGATTTCAATAATTTACGCATATAATCTGTTTCCAACTCACTTTTTTCGATAATAATGCGTTGGTTATCAAGATGCGAAAAATCAATCACAGCTTTTTTGGCAAGAGTAGAATATTTACTGACTAAAATATTCAGTTTGATTTGCTTTTTAGGAATAAATAGTAGTGTTTTATGTTGTTTCAGAAACGCTTCTAGTGTATTTTGAAAAAAACTGATTGCCGACAAATCTAATTCATCTTTCTCTAATAGTTGAACTGCTTCGTAAGGCAATAAATTGATAACTTCCAGCTGAATAGGCAAATGGTGGTTTTCTATAAAATATAATAAGGAAGTATAATAGTATTCTTCTATAAATGGCGCAATGGATACGCGTAGCGTTCCATTGAGAAGATTCTCATTTAGCTTTGCTAATAGGATTTCCCAACGATCAACGATATCGACTGCAGCATAAAAAAACTCTTGACCTTTTTCTGTCAATGTGATGCCCTTATGGTGGCGAATCAAAAAAGTAAAACCTATTTCTTTTTCTAAATTGCGCATGGATTGACTTAAAGCCTGTTGACTGATATGCAAACCGTCACAGGCTAAATTGATAGAGCCTTTTCTAACGACTTCAATGAAATATTTTAATTGATCAATTTGCATAAGACTGTCTCCCTTAGTCAGTTTGAAATGTATAGATCCCAAAATCAATGATAAATAAGGCGATAGATGAAAACTTAAACTCATCTATCGCCTTATTATATACTAAAATTCTTCGGTTAAAACAGGATACATTGGTGCGCCTTCACATTCTTTAGGCATACGGACGCCGCCTAAAACAGCAATGGTCGGTGCTACATCAACTTGCCGCAATACTCTTTGAGTACGATAATTTTCTTTAAAGCCCGGACCTGCTCCAATAAAAATCGGCGATAATGACGTATCGTGAGTTCCTAGGGTAGTGGATAAAGAATCAGCGTGATCATAATTGTAATTTTCCGCTACAAAATAAATGATATCGCCGTTCTCTGGTCCACCCATGCCCAGTAAAGCAGCGTCTTTATTGCGCAGTGCCAGAGCAACACAACGTTTGCCAGTATCAGGATGTTTGTAGCTATATAACGCTGTCATAATTTCTTCTTCTACTTCATATTTATCTGCCGGATCAACAATACCATATTTATCACGACCTTTGACATTGAGCCAAATATCATTTTCACGAAGTGCAATGGCTTTGGTATGTTCCCAATCAATTTCACGCAATTCACTACCATTTTCATCTGTTTTCAGGGCAGTAAATCCTAATTCTTGCATCAAGCGAATACTGATGGCATTGCAATCACCTAGGTAGGGAGGCTCGTATTTGGGGCAACCTTGTGCATGATCAGAAACCAGCAAAATCGTCCAGTTATCGTCTAAAAGATGGATGAATTTACCGATATAATAATCGGTTTGCACATAAATATCTTCTACCATTTTCTGATAAACTTCACTGGGATGTTTAGCACGTCCAATGTCATTAGTGAAATAAGGCAGTTTGCTGTCTCTTTTATCGGTTAAGAAATGGACGACTTTGTGCATTTCCAAGTCAACATTGTGAAAATGAGAGAAAACAACATCGTACTTTTCGTTTTCCATCAAATAATGCAGACAGCTAGCTTGCCAATCGGCAGCTAAGTACCAGTTGGCCAAACGGCATTCGGTTGTTAAATCAATTTCATGTTCACCAATCATGGTTCCTGGCTGCGGATAGCCGACATTTTCCACGATGTCACGATAAAGCGATTTAGGATGAAAAACGCTGTCATCGTGAATGTTATTCGCTGCAGATACCCACATTTTTAATTCGCTACCGTCTTCTGTTAATTTCAACAAACGCATGTTACGAATAACGTCAAAATGTTGGTCGTCGCGAATGGCTTCATCAAGAATACACGGATAAATTTTCCCCATTTGCAAAACAGCAATAGGTTCTGTGGTTTTTTTTGACTTATAGATGGCTACACGATCATAAATGCCCTGTTCATTTTTGAGAATCAAGCAGGGACGACGTAGCAAGCCTTTGCTCAAAAGCATAATAAATTCTTTAGCATCTACTGGTGCTTCTGACCAACCAGAAGCTGGTTTGATATAGGATTGAGCGATATTAATGGGTAACTCTGCACTTTTGGAACCATCCCCATAGCCTAAAACCATTGTTTTGGTGTCGCCGCCGCCCATAACAGCGTCTTCATCAAATCCGCCACCCGAATTGGATGAAACTTCTAAATCGGTAATGACACATGGCGCACTGACATCGCCTCTGAAATTGTTGATATACGTCACTTCGGTATTTTGTTCACTAGCCCCCAAGATAAATTCTTGTTCTACTTGCGCTGTTCCCATGCCAACGCAGCCAGGCTGTGTTCCGTCAACAACATGCAGAAGTGGGTTATCAGAGGTTGGCGGCCATGAGCTGCCGGGCCAATGCCAGACTAAAGTTTTCTTCCCTGCTTCTACGAAAACGTTCCATAATAATTCTGCTTTGCAATTTCTAGAGTCTAAGTTGTACTGCATAACATCCAAATCATCAGGAGATTGGCGAAAAAAGCCAGTAATTCCATGCGTCATGGGGTAAGCTCCGGTAGCTAACGTCGTCCACATAGGCGGTGTTACGGTCGGATTAGCGCCTAATAATACCAAATCTTCTCGGCAAGAGCCCTTCCCCATTAGTTTTTTAACATTGGGCATTTTGCCTTCTTTGATAAATTTGCAGGTTAGGCGAGGGTCCATACCATCAATACCTAAGACGAAAATTTTTTGGGTTAACGCATCACGTTTTAACATTTTTAGTTCCTCCTAGATTGTTAGTTTTTTTTGAGTAGTCATCTATTGATTTAAAATACTCAAATACATGATTAAAAAATTTTTTCTTGCCGAAATTTATACCATTAAAAAGCCAATCAATCTCCAGAAAGGCAGTAAAATAAAGAAAATATAGATGGTGGCTACAACTGCTTTAATAGACATTAATTTGATAAAATCCTGAATTCTTATAGCGCCAAAAGAAAAGACAATTAGATAAACAACATATTCATATGGCAAAAAGATTTGATCAAGCGCGATGGTTTCAAATAAGAAAAATGCATCGGGATTGACGCCGAGATTGATCATAATTTGTGCAAATGGCAGAGAAAAAGCAGCGGCAATAGCCAATGGTGTCATTATAAAATTTAATAAAATACATAATAAGTAAATAACAAAGAAAACGATGCTCACACTTTTTCCCTCAATGATCGGCATTGCCAAAGCACTAACCAACTGACCGATGCCCAAAGAAGTGCCGACGGTTCCGATAGCCATACAGGCGGCAATAAAGAAAGCCATGCCGAAATTGGTGTTTTTCATATCGTTTGCATCGCAAAAACCAATACCGGGCAGATAAGCAATAAGCGGAAATAGCGCAAATCCCCACATAACAGAAATGCCATGAATTTTAGTTGTCAGCAAAAATATCAATAAAAGTAAACAAATAGTAAGTGCTTTAATTTCTTCAGGTTTTATTTTTCCTAGCTTTTCATACTCTTGTTGAAAATATGCTTTACCGTTTAGTCCTTCTTTAGGACGACATAATTTTTCTAAAATAAAAAACATAGCAACAAAATAAATTAAGCCAACAGGTTGTTTGAGAAAATACTCAACCCAGCTGATATTCATTTGCATACCAGCAAAACTGGCGTACATAATAGGTCCTGTGTTAAAAATAAATGTTCCGGTTAATATACCACTAAAAACAGCAGCCAACATAATACCGGCGGCTTCTTTCGTTTGCTTGATGCCTAGTGCTGTACAAATACCGAAAGCCAACGCAGCCATAGGAATATAACCTTGTCCCGCTAATAAAATGCCTAAGAGCAGTCCAGAGATTGCCAGTCCCCAAATAATACCGCTATAAGTGCCTCCTGTTAAGATGATGCACTTCAAGGCAAGACGTTGTAAGAATCCTGATTTTCCCGCCATATCAGCTAACATCAAGCCGCCTAGAGTCATCCAAACGACGCTGTTAGACCAACTGGAAAAAGCGACAGAGGCATCAGAGACTTTAAATAATGTGTATGCAATGGGCAGTAAGATGGACACCAGCGTTTGATTAAATTGTTCAAAAGCATAGCCCAAGATTGCAGCCAAAGTTACGGCTAAAAATAAACGGATTTGATTGGTAAACATTTCGTTTGTTGGAATTAAACAAATTATTAACGGTAACAGAAGTGTTACAGTCATTTTGATTACTGCAGTTTTATTTATGTTTTTTTCTTGCATAATTCTTCACCCCTTACATTAACTGTTGTTTTAGTACCTTGTCTTGCTGTTTGCTTAGCATAAATTACATATCATTTTGGGTGTCCCACCTTCTTCCTGAGAAAATAGTAATAGAATTTATTG
This sequence comes from uncultured Peptococcaceae bacterium, assembly GCA_949743265.1. Taxonomy (GTDB): domain Bacteria; phylum Bacillota; class Peptococcia; order Peptococcales; family Peptococcaceae; genus CATJSX01. Next base: position 17,935 of record CATJSX010000122.1, on the reverse strand, counting down.
TTATAGATGTATTATATCTATAAAACATTTTTTGGCATAACAGAACTTTGGTGTACTTTTTATTTATAATTACAAGTTAATGTTGTAAGTATGATAATCGTAGTGGGGAAACAAACGCTGAATGTGTTATTTCAATATATTAGGAGTAAAATTGCTCTTTTTTCGTGCAAAAATTTAAGTATCATGCGTATATTGGACGATATAAAGGGCGTATTTTGAGTATCATCGAAAAAATTATTTCTGCAAGCATACCTTCATTTTTAAAGGCATATATATTGCCAACAGTATTGAAAAATAGTTGAGGGGGTTTTGATATGTATTTCATCGTAGAGCGAAAAAAATTATTATTGCTCATTCCTTTTGCGTTAGTAATCATAAGTGTCGCGTTATTTTTTTCATTTGATACAACAACTTCCGCTCTTTCTTGGCAAATCGCTGATAAAACCTTTGTCATCGATGCTGGACATGGCGGAATTTTTCCGGGTAAAGTCAGTAACAGCGGCATAGAAGAAAAAGAAATCAATCTCGCTATCGCCAGCTATTTGCAGACGCTTCTAACGGAAAGTGGCTCTATTACAGTTATGACGCGTACCAGCGACGACGATTTGGTTCCAGCTGAACAAAATGACGCCAAACTTATCGTCAGACAACGGGCAGATCTGCAAGCTAGAACTAATATTGCCGCCGCCAGTCAAGCAGATTTTTATATTTCTATCCATTGTAATAGTGCGCCTTCGGCAACATGGTCAGGCGCACAGACTTTTTTTGCACCTGATGATCCCGAAAGCGCCGCTTTGGCGCAAGCCATTCAACGTTCGTTGACCAGCCAATTAAAAAATACTAACCGACAAGCTATCGTACGCAATGATACATTTTTGTTTGAGCATTTACAAATTCCATCAGTAATTGTTGAATGTGGTTTTCTTTCTAACGATACCGAAGCAGCATTATTAAACGAAAGCGCCTATCAGCAAAAAGTTGCTTACGCCATTTATTACGGCATTAGCGATTACCTGACCACATTAGAGCCGCAAAGTCGTTAGTTCTTGGAAATTACATTTTTTTGTTTCAAGTTGTTTTTGAAAGTCTATTGCCAATAAAGCCCTTGGCGACGCTCCTTATTTGCGCTCCATTTATAATGAAGAAACTGGCTATTTTCCATTTAGAAAAAGCTGTTGCAGAATTTAGGGATATGGTGGGGGTGGAGAAAAGTTTTGTTTTTGACTAATGGTTTAAGCATTTTTGTATAATCACGACAAAATCTGGCAAGACGCGCTTTGAATGGCTGCTTACCGGATTTTTATTTTTTGAATAAGAAAGGATAACGTTTTTATTTTGATTATGCATGTGGTTCTGAATTATAGCATTTTTTAGTTATAGTGCATTGTTGACAATTCGCTGTTAAATATTCTATAATATGTGTAATAAATTGTAAAATAGGAGTGCACTAAGATGAACAGTATTCGAAAAAAAATCACAATTTGTTTGATTGCGACGGTTTTTGTCGCTTTACTTGCGGTGGGTCTCTCTAGCATTGCGCTAAATTACAGAAGTACGCTGAACACTGTAGAACAGATGATGAGAGAGACAGCCGTTCTTGCTGGCGAGCGCATTGAGCAAGAATTAGGAGCCTATAGGAATGTGGCCATGGATACAGGCTGTATTCCTCAATTATCCGACGCAAATGTATCCATAGAACAAAAAAAGGCTATTATTGACGAAAGGGTGCGTATGCACGGATTTCAACGAGGCAATGTCGTCGGTGCAGATGGAATCAGCATTTTTGATGGCAATAATTATTCAGACCGCGAATATGTCCAACAGGCTATGCAAGGAAAAGTGTATGTATCTGAGCCGTTAGTAAGCAAAATTACTGGGGAACTTTCTATTATGGTGGCAGCTCCGCTTTATGCTGACGGAAATCACGGCGCCGGTATTGTGGGCGTTGTTTATTTTGTTCCTCCAGAAACATTTTTAAATGATATAGTTTCTTCTATCAAGATAAGCGAGAGCAGTCATGCTTATATGATCAATAAATCTGGCGATACCATTGCTGATATGACATTGGAAACCATTACGACACAAAATATTGAGTGGGAAGCCAAAAACAATGCGTCTTTGGAAGAACTGGCTGCAATCCATGCAGCTATGCGGCAAGGGAATGAAGGTTTCAACAGTTTTCATGATTCTGACGGTCCGCGTTTTGCCGCGTATGCGCCGGTGGGCGGTACTGACGGTTGGAGTGTGGCTGTTACAGCTATGAAGAAAGATTATTTGGCTGATACGTATTTTGGGATGTTTATCAATATTATTGTCATGATTGTATCTGTTTTAATTTCCATTTTTGTGGCGTTAAAATTGGCCAATCATATCAGTATACCTATGCGTGCTTGTGCTGCGCGGATGAAATTGCTGGTAAACGGTGATTTGTCATCGCCTGTGCCGCAAAGCCATGGACGGGATGAAACAGCTGAGTTAACCAGATCTACGGCTGAGTTGGTCACAGGTCTTAATACGATTATTCAAGATATCAGCTATTTGCTTACCGAGATGGCAGACAAGAATTTTGACATACAATCTGCTCATCGCGAAGCCTATGTTGGGAGCTTTCAGGGAATTTTGGAATCCATGAAAACTTTAAAAGTGCAACTAAGCGCTACCATGAGCCAGATAAATTTGGCTGCCGAGGAAGTTTCTACTGCCAGCGAACATGTTTCTGGTGGCGCCCAGACATTGAGCCAAAGCTCAATCATTCAGGCAAGTTCAGTGGAAGAACTGGCTGCTACCATTGGTGAAATCTCCAGCAGCGCTAAACAAACCAGCTCTGCAGCAGAACAAGCGGGTTACTTTGTAGAGCAAGCAGGGGCACAGTTAAATGCTAGCATGGAACATGTCAAGGAATTAAATAATGCTATGAAAAAAATCTCCGGTTCCTCTCAGGAAATTTCTGTCATTATTGGCACTATAGAGAGTATTGCTTTTCAAACCAACATTTTGGCGCTCAATGCTGCTGTAGAAGCTGCGCGCGCAGGCGCTTCTGGCAAGGGCTTTGCCGTCGTTGCCAATGAGGTACGCGAGTTGGCATCTAAATCCGATGAAGCGGCAAAAGCTACCAAGGATTTGATTGAACGTTCGATTGAAGATACTACCGAAGGGGGCGACGTCGTATCCAGAGTTACAGAATCTTTGGAACGCACTGGCGTTTTAGCAGGCAATGTATCTACACAGATGAATATTGTGGTAGAAGCCATAGAAAGACAGACTCTCGCTATCGAACAGGTAACAGAAGGCGTAGATCAAGTTTCGTCTGTAGTGCAGGCTAACAGCGCTACTGCGGAAGAAAGCGCTGCTGTTAGCCAAGAGCTTTCAGCAGAAGCTGCCAGCCTAAAAGAATTGGTTAATCAATTCACGCTTGCAAAAAATTAAATGTGGTTGGCAAAGGGAAAATGCTTGTTTCTTTTGGGGCAAAGACTGGTTTGGTAATCGTTCTCAGATGATAAAAGAGTTCTGGTCAATAAAGGATAATGCGCTGATAAGAATCATATTTAAAGTTTGTTTTAGTGATTTGGATAATAAAAAAACCGTCAAAACAGCCAATTGTTTGACGGTTTTTTTATTATCCAAATAGTAAAGAAAACTGATTTTTTAGACGGCGTTCTAATAAACGGAAATCCGTTGTTACATCATAGCCAGTCTATTTCTGATTGCTTTATCGTCTACAGGATATATTTTTTCAGTTGGCAACTCTTTGGAAATCAATTTTCCATTCTTTCTTTGTTCGTTCCATTTTCTAACTAATGGGGTTAAATCCTCTATACGAAAAATTCCCGTATTTAAAAACTCTTTTAAACTACTTCCCTTTAAGCCAATTTGGATTGCTGCACGATTGATAGCATTTCCGTTGATATTCCTATCGGGATCCCATTGGCAATATACAGTTGTTTCATGAAATGCTTTTTCCCATTGTGTGCCTGTATAGTTTGTGGAATCCGGCGACGTCAGAACGGCTTCTTTCAGTAGTTGGTCAAACATCGACCGATAAATATCTATGGCTAAAATGCATTCCTGATTTTTTTTGGTGCCCCAATGAGAACGATGCATAAGCCATAAAAAAGAGGGTTTTATCCATGTCATACGATTTGTATTAAATTTTTTTCCGAATGTTTGTAAACTTATTGTTTCTTTGGCGATGGTCGGATTGTACGCTTGATAAATTCGGATATATTGACTGTCATATTGTGCAAACACTTCTTTTATATACGTCATATCGCTCGCGCTCCTTGCCGCCCGGCAAATACTTTCTTTATAGAACGGGTGCCATAAATTGATATTGTTGCAAAAGAAATTAACCCGTTCATTTTAGGTTTCAGAGTGTAGGACAGTTAAAACGCTGACAGGATAACACCTTTGTCGCTATTCTATCGTTTTATCAGGTTGGGGATAAGACGGCGAAATATGATAAAACGTGCTATATCAGTGGGCGTTTTTTTATTTTAGCGTCAGTTTATTCGTTTTTGCTACGTTTCAAAAATTCTCGCGTGCGTTCAAATTTTGGATTGTTAAAGATTTCTTCTGGCGTATTGTCTTCTAAAATGACGCCGCCATCCATGAAAACAACGCGGTCAGAAACTTCACGGGCAAAGGCCATTTCGTGAGTAACGACCAGCATGGTCAAGCCGCTTTTGGCCAAATTTTTCATTACTTTTAATACTTCGCCGACCATTTCTGGATCTAATGCCGACGTTGGTTCATCGAATAAAAGCGCGTCAGGTTCCATAGACAACGCACGAGCGATAGCGACTCGTTGTTTCTGTCCTCCAGAAAGCTGTTTGGGTTTAGCGTTAATAAATTGTTCCATACCAACGAGTTTCAAATAGTTGCTAGCAACGGTTTCCGCTTCGCGTTTATCTTTTTTGAGCACTTTGATTTGACCGATAGTACAGTTTTCCAGCGCTGTTAGATTATTGAACAAGTTAAATTGTTGAAAAACCATGCCGACTTTGGCGCAATATTGGTGAGAGGCTTTTTTGGATTTTAAAATATCTTCGCCATGATAGTAAATTTCGCCGGCGGTCGGTGTTTCCAGCAGATTGATACAGCGCAGCAAGGTGCTTTTGCCGGAGCCGCTGGAGCCGATGATGCAGACGACTTCGCCTTTGCTGACGGTAAAGTTGACATCTTTGAGGACTTCGCGTTCGCCAAAGATTTTTTTTAGATTTTTGATTTCAATAACTGGCTGAGCCATCTTTTACCCCTTTCTATTTTGTCTGTTTCAGATTGACTCTAATTTCCGCTTCTGGCGCGCTTTGTGAGCCATGAATGGTATAACTTTCCGGTCCGTCCATACGTCGTTCAACGTAACGCAGGATTTTGGTGACAGTAAAGGTCAAAATAAAATAAATCACACAGGCGATAGCAAAGGCGTGAAAGGTCAGATAGGTAGCGCCTGCCGCTGATTTGGTTTGAAAGAATAATTCATTGACAGTGATAACGCTTAATACGCAACTATCTTTCATATTGATAATAAATTCATTGCCCACTGCTGGCATAATATTGCGCAGCGCCTGCGGCAACACAATTAAACTCATGGCCTGCCAATGCGTCATGCCAATAGAATGAGCGGCTTCATACTGTCCTTTATCAATGGATAAGATACCACCGCGCACAATTTCCGCCATATATGCGCCGGTATTGATGGAAACAATGACGATAGCAGCATAGATGGCATTAACGCGGATATTAAAAATCCAAGCTGTACCGTAATAAAGCAGCATGGCTTGTACCATCATTGGTGTGCTTCTGAAAACTTCAATATAGGCTGCTAAGATGAAATTAACGATTTTTAACACCAGTTTTTTCACTAGATGATCATCTTTTTTGACGGTAATGGTTTTAATGATACCCACTAAAATACCGATCAGCAAGCCAGCCAGCGTACCCACAATAGCGATTAAAATCGTTATTTTTGTACCATCAATTAACGAGGAGCCGTATAAATTCCAAACTTTGGCTACGCCAGATAAAAATGTTGCTAATTTTTCCATACCATTTGTCCTTTCCGTTTGATTTGAAACAACAAAAGAAATTGCCTCTCCTCATAGCTGAGAGGCAATTTCTCTGATGATGGTTATTGTGCAGCTGGTTGATTGGTGATAGCTTCATTCATCAGCGTTTTGCGGTCGTCTTCGCTAATATTGTCGATAGCTTTGTTAACGGCTTCGGCTAAAGCCTCATTGCCTTTTTTCATGCCGGCAGCCAAAGCAGCGTCATCCGGACGATAGTCAAATCCATTGCCTTCGTCAAAGCTGACGAAAGTAAAATCACTGTCAGCGGCTTGTGCAGAAAGTCCTTCAGGACGTTCTGAAACATAGCCGTCAATGATGCCGCTTTGCAGCGCTACACGCATAGCCGGAAAATCGTCCATTGCCGTCAATTTATTGACACCTTCAATTTGGTCAATAACAGTATAGTGGAATGTATTTAACTGTGCGGTAATTTCGGCGCCTGCAAAATCAGCGATAGAAGTTGCGTTAGCGTATTCACTGTCGCTTCTGACTACCATAACTAAGTCGGAAGCGTAATAATTATGCGAGAAGTCAATAACTTCCGCTCTTTCCGTTGTTGGCGACATTCCGGCAACAATCAAATCAACAGTACCGGATTGAACTGCTGGCGGTAAAGCGTCCCAGCCTGTTTTGACAACGACTAATTCTAAACCCATGCTCTCAGCAATTTTTTTGGCAATTTGTACATCATAACCATTGGCATAACTGTTGTCCCCATCAATAGGTACAGCGCCATTGGCGTCGTCGGTTTGCGTCCAGTTGAAAGGTGCATAACCACATTCCATAGCGACTCTCAATTTTCCTTCTTCGACTGTCACTTGTTGTTTGCTGTCATCGCCAGCTTGTTGCGGCGGTTGTTCTTGGTCTTTGTTGCCGCCGCAACCAAAAGCGGCAAGGCTTAACGCCATGACTAAGCTGCCTGCTAATAATGCTTTCCATTTCTTTTTCACTTTAACATTTCCCCCTAAATTTTCTTAAAAGACTTACCAAAAAGATACCATAATTCGGCGTTATTTGCAAGGCAAAGAAAAGCGGAATACAAAATACCCCGAAATTTGAGCTTTTATATTTTTTATTGTCACTATTGCCGCCAGAATTTTAGATAACTTGATGTTTAGCGAAAATTTTACACGAAACCAAACTGCCGATTCCGCTAAAAATAAATGCTGCGGGGACAGTCCATAGCGCATATAATACGCTGTTACTCAGTTGTTCTATGGACATCAGCGAAGTAAACTGTGCGTGATATATGGGTAAAAGCCCCACGTATCGAAACAATGGCGCTGTTTCGGAAACTGGCAGTATAATTGGCAAAAAATATGCTGCCGCCGCAGCAACTGTTGCAGCCATCAGATTTTTACTGATAGCTGAAAAAAGCAAGGTAATACCTGCAACGCTTATTGTTCCGGTAAATGCCAGCAAAATTTGATAAGCAAGCAACATTTTGCAAGTAATATTGAAGGGAATATATCCTTCTGTCATCGGCATAGGCGTCCAAAGAACGCTGCAAGTCAAGCCGTCGTTTCCGTACAATACAAACGCTAATAGAAAATTGGCAAGGGTTACTGTTAAAGTAACGATAAAGGCGGCAATCATGCTTGCGATTGTCTTCGCCGCTGCACATTTTGTTCTTCCGTATTTACTGGTTAAGACGATCTGATCAACTCCGTTGTATTCGCAGCAAAAGACTGGCGCAATCATTATTATTATGACCATAGAGAGTACAAGAAAGATTCTGACCATATTTTGGCTTGTGGAAATCCAGCTGGCGCTATAACCAATGTTTATTTTCTCATCGCCAAATACGTCTGAAACACTAAGCAGCTGATTGCACAGCGTTTTGATAAAGATAGGCAGCGTTTAATCCATGCAAATTGGTTTTAGGGGCAAAATCCGTCATCATTTGTTGTACTTTTTCGTTGGTTAGTACGCCTTCGTATTTTGCCGCTAGCGCTTTATCGATGCTTACGGCTGTTTTACCAGTTTCTTCATGACCATTTCCATCAAATGCGTACGTATTTTGATAGCTGGAAAATGCCAGCAAAACAGATAAAAACGCTAAGAGGAACAATGCCGTTTGAGTCAGACGCTTTGAAAAAATTTTTCGTAATTCAAATTGAATGAGTTTCTTCATTGGTTGGTATCTCCTTTGCAATAGTATAAATATAAATCTTCTAAATTAGGCTGTATTGGTATAGCATTTTCCGTAGGCGGACGTTCTGAAATGATTCGCAATTTCGTTTCATTGCTGCCTATATTGCGCAAATTACTTGTAGTAAAAGCTGTTGCGTATTTTTCTGCATAGGCTGACGAAACAACGCATTCCCATACTTGTCCGTTGACGGCAGATATAATTTCTGGCGGTTCTCCAAAATTAACTATTTTTCCAGATTTCATCATGAGGATTTTTTCCGCAATAAATTCTATATCAGAAACAATATGTGTAGATAAGATTACGATGCGTTCTTTCGCAAATGCGCTAATCAGATTGCGAAAACGAACGCGCTCTTTGGGATCAAGTCCTGCTGTTGGCTCGTCTAAAATTAAAATATAAGGGTCGTTCAGCATTGCTTGTGCAATTCCTAACCGTTGCTTCATACCGCCAGAAAAGGTTTTTATTTTATGGCTACTTTCATCAGATAAACCTACCATTTCAAGCAATTCTTTTGATTTTTTTCGTGCCCATTTGTCATGTAATCCTTTTAAGGCGGCAACGTATAAAAGAAAATCAAGCGCTGTAAAATCGGGATAGCAGCCAAAATGCTGCGGCAGATACCCCAAAAGATTTCTGTATTTTTCGCCAAGCGTTGTGATATTTTGATCATCCAGAACAATTTCGCCGGAAGTAGGATTTTGAAGACTACAAAATAGTCGCATAAGGGTTGTTTTTCCTGCGCCGTTTGCCCCCAATAGACCGTAGACGCCGTTGGATAAAGAAATATTGATGTGATTTACAGCAATTTTTGCGCCAAATTTTTTGGTCAGTGCTATTGCTTTTAATTCCATGATAGAAGCTCCTTTCAGTATAGCAGAGAGCAAAAAAATACTCTCCATGGGTTTTCATGGAGAGTATAAAGGGTAATTATCTACTTTTTATCTACAAAGTAGGGATTGCGGAAAATATCAGCTGCTATTGCCTTATGGGATTATTGGTTAATCCTGCATAGCGCTTATAATCCAATATATGGATTAGGACTGGTGTGTTGTCCGTTGATACGTACTTCAAAATGCAGGTGAGGTCCTGTGCTTAAGCCAGTAGAGCCTACTTTGCCGATGACATCACCAGCCATAACGGTATCGCCGACTTTGGCAACGAAAGCCGATTGATGGGCGTACATGGTGCTTAGACCGCCGCCGTGGTCAATAATAGTGTAGTTGCCATAAGCGCTGTTATAAGCCGCCATAATGACCGTTCCCGGCGCCGCCGCAACGATATTGCTGCCGCTGGACGCGCCAATATCAACACCAGTGTGCATTGATTTTGTTTTTTTGATGGGATGCGTGCGCATACCATAAGAAGACGTTACTCGTTTACTGCTGGGGCAAGGCCAAACGAATTGAGATGCTGACGGTGCTGTTCCGTTTTTAGACTGCAAATTGACGATTTGAGTAGCAATTTTATTGGATTCTTCTTCGAAAGCGTCCAGCATCGCCATTTCTTCGTCAATATCGCCTTGTATACTGCTGATGATTTCTTGCTGTTTGGCGCTAGCGACTTTTAGTTCTTCTGAGCGGGAAACGTGTTCCGCTTTCTTGGCTTCCAAATCATTTTTCTGTGTTACCAAAGACGCCTTTTCGTCTTCCAGCGCTTGTTTCAGTATTTTGACTTCCTCCAACAGACGCTGATCATTTTCAGCAATATAGCGCAAATATTCGAATCGTGTCAAAAAATCCGTTAAATCGCTGGACTGCAAAAGCACTTCTAAAAAATCCACATCGCCGTACATATAGATTTCTTTTAAACGCGTGTTAAAAATAGCCAAGCGACCATCTAAATCTTGTTGTTTATTGTTGATTTCGGTTTCCGTGACTTGAATTTGACTCTCAGCATTAGCGATATCAATATTCAATAAGTCAATCTGCTGGCTGATTTGCGTCAGATTATCATTGATGGCTTTCAAAGATTGTAAGTTTTTGTTTTTTTCCATTGTTAAGTTGTTGATTTCTTTTTTGGAATTGGCAATATCATCTTTTAATTGCTGCTGCATACGCCGATATTCTGCTAACTGATCGTCGGTATCGTCAGCTGAAACAGCCGGTACCATTATGGTAGTTAGTAAAGCGGTCAGCACAATAGTGCTGCAATATTTTTTCCATCGTTTTTCCATTGCTTCCGTCCTTTCTGTCCTAAAGCGAGGCAAAAAATGTTTTTCTCAAGATGGGAACTTGTTGAAGATTGGTGCTAAATAGAAGCTATAGCAGATTACTGTGATTATATTGGGTGATAATTTGTGCAAAGCTACCTATACAGAGATGGCAAGAATAATTTTCAGCCTCGTCCTAAAATAGCTGTCTATTTTATTTTAAACAAAATCGTCATTTTTGCAAGGTATTTTTGCAAATCATTGGCGGAAGCTTTTGGTCATAAAGACTTTTGTTGAGGTTTTATCGTTTCTTTTGAGGCAATTTATGGTACAATAGAAAAGGAATTTTTGATGTAGGTGATGGATGGTGAATATGAATTTATTTGAATTGAACAAAGAAGAAATTTTGGGCAAGGCGGCGCCTTTAGCGCAAAGAATGAGACCAGCTAATCTTGATGATATTATCGGACAGGAGCATATTTTGGCTAAAGGCAAATTATTGCGCCGCGCTATTGAAACGGACAAATTGGCCAGTTTGATTTTTTGGGGAGCGCCGGGCTGTGGTAAGACAACACTAGCCAATGTAATCGCTAAAGTTACGCAAAAGGCATATGTTAGCTTGAACGCAGTAACCGACGGTGTTGCCGAGCTGCGTAAAATGACGGCTAAAGCGGAAGAAGAGTTGTCGCTTTACGGACGACAAACCATTTTGTTTATTGACGAAATTCACCGTTTTAACAAAGGTCAGCAAGATGCGCTTTTGCCATCAGTAGAAAAAGGGCTGGTGGTGTTAATCGGAGCGACGACGCAAAATCCTTATTTTAGTTTAAATCCGGCGCTTTTGTCGCGCTCAATGATTTTTGAGCTTAAACCATTGACGACGGAAAATATAAAAACTCTTTTGAAACGGGCGGCGGCTGATCAAGAAAAAGGGTTGGGCGCTTACCGCACGAATATCAGCGAAGAAGCATTGACACATTTGGCCAACTGTGCGCAGGGTGATGCTCGTATTGCGCTGAATGGTTTGGAATTGGCGGTACTTTCCAGCGCGCCGGATCAAAGCGGCGTACGGCAGATTGACCTAACTGTTGTGGAAGAATCTATTCAACGACCTGCAGTAGTGTATGATAATACTGGCGATGAACATTACGATATTATTTCGGCCTTTATCAAGAGTATGCGCGGTTCAGACAGCGATGCAGCAATTTATTATTTGGCGCGTATGCTTGATGCGGGGGAAGATCCGTTATTTATTGCTAGGCGAATCGTGATTTTAGCGGCAGAAGATATCGGCATGGCTGATCCGCAGGCTTTGGTGGTTGCTCAGAGTGCGGCCAGTGCGCTGCAATTTATCGGTATGCCGGAAGGTCAGCTCATATTGGCAGAAGCTGTCATTTATATGGCGACAGCGCCTAAGAGTAATAGCTGCTATCTGGCAGTTGATAGTGCTCTGGAGGACATTCGGCGGGGCCAAATGGGCAGTGTACCCAAACATTTGAAAGATGCTCATTATTCTGGCGCTAAAAAGTTAGGCTATGGCGAAGGCTATCGTTATCCCCATGATTTTCCCGATGGTTATGTCAAACAACAGTATTTGCCTGATTTGGTCAAAGACAGGGTTTATTATCAGCCTAGTGAGCGGGATATTCGCGTCAAAAAAGGCGGTGAATCACGTTGAAAAAAGCAACAGTTGCTTTAGGCATGAGCGGCGGCGTAGATAGTTCAGTAGCGGTTCATTTGCTGCAAAAAGCAGGTTATGATGTTATCGGTATTACTATGTGGCTGATTCCCGAAGAATTTGGCGGTTCGGAGGCATCGATCCATGACGCCCGTATGGTTGCTGCTCAGTTGGGTATCGTGCATCATGTGGTCGATTTTCGTCGGCAATTTGCTCAATGGATTATTGGCGATTTTATTAGTGAATATGATCAAGGGCGCACGCCTAATCCCTGTATTTTGTGTAATCAACGCATCAAATTTGGTTTGCTGCAGCAAAGTGCGCGGCAATTTGGCGCAGATAAAATGGCTACAGGCCATTATGCACAAATCAAAAGCGGTACCAATGGTGAAAATATTTTGTGCAAAGGAAAAGACGTCCAAAAAGACCAAAGTTATTTTTTGTGTCGTATACCGCGAAGGGTTTTGAACGATACGATTTTTCCCTTAGGTAATTATCACAAAACGGAAATTCGTCAGCTTGCCAATCAATTGGGACTATCGATAGCTGATAAACCGGATAGTCAAGAAGTTTGTTTTATTGCAGATAACGATTATAAAGGATTTTTGTTGAAAGCAAAAAAAGTCAGTACTTTTCAAAAGGGACAATTTGTTGATATCAAAGGCAATCTACTGGGAATGCATCAAGGTATTCAGTGTCATACCATCGGTCAGCGCAAAGGATTGGGTTTGGCGTTGGGCAGACCGGTTTATGTAGTAGATATTGATGCCCAACACAATCAAGTCGTGATTGGTTCAGAAGAAGATTTGTATCAGACTGCGTTGCTTGCCGATCAATGCAGTTGGCTATATAATTTACCTTATGGCGTGCCACTTCATATTCAAGCCAAGGTTCGCTATCGGGCAGCGGCAGAAGCAGCGCAGCTGATTATTGGCACTGATCAGCAAGCCAAAGTCATCTTTACTCAGCCGCAACGCGCTATTACGCCAGGACAAAGCGTTTGTTTTTATTGGGGCGATATCGTTTTAGGCGGCGGCAGAATTGTAAAAAGCGTTAATGATTAAAAAGTCTGATGAATAAAGCTGATGAGATAGGGTTAAGTAAAAAAAGAATCGTAATGGGACTTGTTAGGCAACGGGAAAAGACTAGATAGTATCTTTTTGTTATCAAATAAAGCGCTCAGGGGATATAGGTCAAAAATGCGTAACGCGATATAAGAGCAAAAAATTCTATAGCCTTTTAAAGATTGTCAGACAAGCATATTAAAAAGGAGTGGATAACCTATGAAAAAACAATTCAAAATTATTGCTTTGGGGTTAATTTTTGCTATGAGCTTGACATTTGTGGGCTGTTCTAAAAATGCCAATCAGCCTCAACAACAGTCGTCTGCACAGGATGAGCAGCCGCAAGAGCCGCTTACTGTAATGGCATTGAGCGGACCAACGGGTATGGGCATGGTTTCTTTAATGGAAAATGAATCCGGCAAAGAAAATCCTCGCTACAACGTTGCCATTGCTGGCGCAGCTGACGAAATCAGCGGCAAATTGATTACTGGTGAAGTGGATATTGCAGCGATACCTTGCAATTTGGCAAGCGTATTGTATAACAAAACAAACGGTAAAATTCAAGTAGCTGCCGTTAATACGTTAGGCGTATTGTATATTTTAGAAAAAGGCGATACCATCGCTTCTGTCGCTGATTTACGAGATAAAACGATTATTTCTACTGGCAAAGGTACAACACCGCAGTATACATTAAATTATATCTTACGCCAAAATGGTCTTGATCCTGATAAAGATGTGGCTATCGAATACAAGACGGAAGCGGCTGAAATTGCTGCGGCTTTTCAAAGTGGCGAAGCGCAAATTGCTATGGTTCCGCAGCCGGTAGCAACGACGATCATGGTCAAAAATGAAGGCGTCAGAGAAGCGTTGGATATTACTGAAGAATGGGCAAAAGCGCAAGGCGAAGGCGCTAATCAGTTGATTACTGGCGTTATTGTGGTACAGAAAGAACTTTTAGAAAATACGCCGGAAGCAGTCGCTCAATTTTTAACCGATTATCAAACTAGCATTGAGTATATTAATCATAATATTGACGACGGCGCGGCTTTGGTAGAAAAGTATGGCATTGTGCCACAAGCTGCCATTGCCAAAGCTGCTATTAGCAAATGTAATATAGTGTACATGAGCGGTGACGAAATGAAAGAAAATGTCAACGCTTACTTACAAGTATTGTTTGATGCTGATCCTGCGGCTGTCGGCGGCGCTATGCCACAAGATGATTTCTATTATCTGCCCAATGATGAAAAACGCTAAGAACATCGCGATTATTTTCATTTGGCTGCTTATCTGGCAAGCGTTAAGCATAGCGGTCAATGAATCGTTGTTGTTAGTTTCGCCCTTGGAAACGGCAGAAAGGCTTTTGCAATTAGCGCAGCTTGAAGAGTTTTGGCAATCTATTTTTCTATCCTTGGATCGTATCATGAGGGGTTTTTTATTGGCGTTGGCAGTGGGGGCGCTTTTAGCCATAGCCAGCGCTCGCTTTTGGCTGGTTTATGATTTTTTGCGACCGTTAATGACGATTATACAGGCTATTCCAGTAGCATCTTTTATTATCTTGGCATTGATTTGGATTAAAAGTGATAAGCTCTCCACTTTTTGTTCTTTTTTAATGGTATTGCCAGTCGTATACAATAATTTGTATCAAGGCTTGACTAATGTTAGCCAACAGTTAATTGAAGTGGGGCAAGTTTTTGGATTTTCCCGTTTTAAAATGTTTGAAGTCGTTTATTTGCCTTCAGTGTTGCCTTATTTGATTTCCAGCTGCAATATTGGTATGGGTATGGCATGGAAATCTGGCGTAGCTGCTGAAGTTATTGGATTGCCCAATCGTACCATTGGTATTCATCTCTACGATGCTAAAGTTTATTTAGAAACGCCTGATTTGTTTGCATGGACGTTAGTGATTGTCATTTTAGGCATGGTCATGGAATGGCTTTTACAACTGCTTTTGCGGCGGTTGGACTATCGGCAGAAAGTTAAACGAAAAAATAAAACTTAATAAAATGCAAGGCATAAATGTGCCTTGCATTTTCAAAAAAATCGCCAAAGCAGTTGCTTTGGCGATTTTTTGGCTTATAGTTTACGCTTAATTAGTTGTCATTTTCTTCTTCGCAATATTCTTCATCGAGCATAGCGTTGTCGATGGTATAAACTACAGCGTCGCAGTTTGGACATAAAATTTCTACCGTTTCATCATCTTCAAATACATCGTTAAAGAAACAAACGGTTTCGCCGCATTCTGGGCATTCTACTTCGATGTAATCGTCAGTTTCCAAACCACAGTAACGTTCTTCATCATCACAATCACAGTCACAATCGCAGCCATCGGTCAGAAGTTCTTCAACATCACTTAAATCTTCATCAATCGCCTCAACCAGTTCGTTCAGATCTTCCTGCATGTCATACAACTCTTCGATGGCTTCTTGCATATCTTCCAGCACATCGACAATTTTGGCAATGGCCTTTCCTTCCTTTGTTTCTTCGCTAATTTCCAGACCATCAACCAAACCTTTCAAATAGGCAATTTTAGTACTGACATCCATCAGAAAAACTCCTTTCGCTTTCGCTGTTATTTTATGTTGAACGAGCAATTATGCTCTTTCAATATAAGCGCCTGTTCTGGTATCAATTTTTAAAACATCATCAACATTAACAAAGAACGGAACGTTGACGACTACGCCGGTTTCTAGTGTAGCAGGCTTGCTGCCACCGGAAGTGGTATCGCCTTTGATGCCCGGCTCGGTTTCAACAACTTTCAATTCAACCGTATTGGGTAACTCTACGCCTAATATTTGACCTTGGTACATATTGATTTGGCAGTCCATGTTTTCTTTTAAATATTTTTCACCGCCAGCTAATTGTTCTTGGGTCAATGTTGATTGTTCATAGCTTTCGTTGTCCATAAAGACATAATTTTCACCATCATAATACAGATACTGCATTTGACGGCGATCAAGTATAGCTTTAGGCACTTTTTCACCAGCTCTAAAAGTTTGTTCAATGGTAGCGCCGGATTTTAAATTTCTGATTTTGCATCTAACAAACGCCGCCCCTTTGCCCGGTTTGACGTGCTGAAATTCGATCACTTGGCAGGGATCGCCGCCTAATTCAATCGTTACGCCTGGTCTAAAATCATTTGATGAAATCATTGCTTATCCTCTCCTACTTCTCTCTCTTTTTAAATCAAATATATTGCAAGGGTCGAAACCCGCAAGCACTAAACTATTAATAGTTCTTTCGGTGAATGAGTCAAATTTTCGCAGCCGTCTTGTTTGATAACGACGATATCTTCTATGCGAACGCCGCCCCAATTGGGGAAATAAAGTCCCGGCTCTACCGAAAGCACCATATTTTCTTTCATGATATGCTGATCTTTTGTAGAAAATCTTGGCTCTTCATGAACTTCCAAGCCCAAACTATGTCCCAACCCATGACCAAAATAGCCTAAAACGCCAGCTTCGCGGAAAACACTGCGACAGATATTGTCAATATCTTTGCCAATAACGCCTGCTTTAATACTATTGATTGCGACTTGCTGGGCTTTTTGCACAAGGGCATATACTTTCTTTTGTTGTTCATCGGCTTTGCCAACAACGACCGTTCTGGTCATATCGGAGCAATAGCCTTGATAAACGCAGCCAAAATCCATTGTGACGAAATCACCAACGGCTATTTTTTTCTCACTGGCAACGCCGTGCGGCATAGCTGAACGAACACCAGAAGCGACAATGCTGGTAAAGCTCAAACCATCGGCTCCTTTACGACGCATAAAAAACTCCAACTCCATAGCGATTTCCAATTCGCTAACCCCCGGCTTAATAAACGGCAGTACATGCGCAAAAGCTTCATCGCCGATCTTTTCCGCTTGAGCGATAAGCGCAATTTCTTCTGGTGACTTCACCATACGCAATTCTTCAATTAAGCCATTTTGCGGTTGAATTGCTTTGGTGCCAAATTGGTTTTTAAGTGCCATAAAATCGCTGATCGTGCAGCGTTCACTTTCGATTCCCAGCGTATACAGATCCAAATCTTCCATTTTTTGACGTAAAGAAAGATAGGGGCTAAATTGATCCAGCTTAATGATTTGAAGATCTTTGACTTGTTTTTGAGCTTGTTCAATATAACGAAAATCGGTAAAGAAAAAAGCGTCTTTTTGTGTAATCAGTACCCAGCCGGAAGTGCCAGTAAATCCGGTCAAATATCGGCGATTTTCTGCAGAAGTCACTAAAAAAGCGTCCAAGTCTAACGCTTTGATTTTTTCTTGGACTCCTTGTATTCTCATAGTCATGTTATCTACCAGCTTTCTATCAATTCAATTAAACCGTTTCGACGGCATACCGCAGCGCCAATTCATAGCCTTTGGCGCCAAGACCGGCGATTTGTCCCACGCAAACCGGCGCGATCATAGAATGGTGGCGAAAGGTTTCTCTAGCGTGAATATTGCTCAAATGAATTTCTATTGTTGGGACTTCCGCCGCTTCTATGGCGTCACGAAGTGCTACGCTGGTATGGGTATAAGCGGCGGCGTTGAGCAAAATATAGTCGTAAACCCCTCTAGCTTTTTGAATAGCCGTTACTAATTCTCCTTCGTGGTTGGATTGATAGCAAACCAGTTCTACTGAAAGTTCTTTGGCTAATGCTGTTAAGCGCTGTTCAATTTCTGCTAAAGTCGTTTGTCCATAAATTTCCGGTTTCCTTGTTCCCAAAAGATTGAGATTGGGTCCGTTGATGACCATTATTTTCATCGTATCACCCCATTATTCATACTACCATAAAATGGCGCGCTTGAACAGAGGTTGATTGAGGATTTGGCAAAAAGTTTTT
>CATJSX010000121.1 GCA_949743265.1 uncultured Peptococcaceae bacterium | reverse complement strand
TTTTTGCTATGAACGTCGCGGCGAAGTGATTGACTATGTTGTCCAAAAATATGGTCAAGAAATGGTTTCACAAATTATTACCTTTGGTACAATGGCAGCTAAAGCAGCTATTCGTGACGTTGGACGAGTAATGAACGTTCCCATCGCTACAGTCAATCGCGTGGCGAAAATGATTCCCAATGAACTGAATATCACCATTGAAAAAGCAATCAAGGCTTCTAAAGAACTGCGAGATTTTATGTTGGAAAATGAGCAGATTAAAGAATTGATTGAAACGGCCCAAAAACTGGAAGGAATGCCGCGTCATGCCGGTACTCATGCGGCTGGAGTCGTTATTTCTCAGTTACCGTTAGATTATTATCTGCCACTACAAAAGACCAACGATGGTAGTATTATCACACAGTTTGCCAAAGAAAACGTTGAAGAAATTGGTCTATTGAAGATGGACTTTTTAGGATTACGAACGCTTACCGTTATCAATAAAGCCGTTAATTTGATTTGGCAACAACATCAAGTCAGAATAGATTTTAACGAAATAGCCGATGATGATCCGACGACCTACGAAATGTTGGCTAAAGGCGATTCCATTGGGGTATTTCAAATGGAAAGTGCCGGATTGCGCAACATTTTGCGAGAATTGCGACCAACCAATTTGGAAGAAATTATCGCTTTGGTAGCCTTGTATCGTCCTGGACCTTTGGGCAGCGGTATGGCGGAAGATTTTATCGAGCGCAAACACGGTCGTAAAGAAATTGAATATCTGCATCCTTCCTTAGAACCTATTTTAAAACCGACTTACGGCGTCATTTTGTATCAAGAACAGGTCATGCGTATTGCCAGCGTTTTGGCCGGCTTTACTTTAGGCGAGGCTGATTTGCTCCGACGAGCTATGGGCAAGAAAAAACCGGAAATTATCGCCGGATTGAAAGAACAATTTATCGACGGTGCGCAAAAAAATGCCGTAGAGAAAAAGACAGCAGAGCAAATTTTTGCCTTGATTGAATACTTTGCCGGTTATGGTTTTAACAAAAGCCACAGCGCTGCTTATGCGGTGGTAGCTTTTCAAACGGCTTATTTAAAAGCACATTATCCAACAGAGTTTATGGCCGCTTTATTGACTAGCGTCATGGATAATAACAGCCGTGTTTCTTTCTATATTGAAGAATGCCGTCGCATGAATATCGATGTTTTACCACCAGACGTTAATTACAGCGGCGAAAATTTTCAGGTAGTTGATGGCGCTATTCGTTTTGGTTTGGCTGCAGTCAAAGGCGTTGGTAAAGGTCCCATTAACGCTATTTTGCAGCAAAGAGAACAAGGAGCATTTCTGTCTTTGCAAGATTTTTGCGCACGCGTTGAACCACAGGCGCTCAACAGGCGAGTAATGGAAAATCTGATTAAAGGCGGCGCTTTCAGTTCTGTTGAAGGCACCAAAGCACAACTGCTGCAAATATTGGATCAATGTATGGAGCAGGGCGATAAAATTCATAAAGATAGAAACAGCAGTCAGCTCTCTTTATTTGATTTCGCTGAAGAAACAGGTTTAGAACGAAATTTTGATCCCATTGCGTTACCGATAGTCAACGATTTTACCCATCAAGAAGTTTTAGCGATGGAAAAAGAAATTTTGGGACTTTACGTTAGCGGACATCCTTTAGATGAATATCGTGAAGAACTACGCCGCCAAACCAGCTTGACCATCAGCGAATTAACCGCAGACCATGATCAAGAGCAAGTAACCATTGGTGGCATTATTACTCGCGTGAAACTATCCAGCACCAAAAAAGGCGAAATGATGGCTTATCTTACGGTAGAAGATTTAAGCGAAAGCATCGAAGTATTAGTTTTTCCACGAGTATTGGAGCAGTATCGTCAATTCGTTGTACAAGATATGTTGATCGTTATTCGCGGACGCTTTAATGAACAAGAAGAAAATTCCAAGATTTTTGCAGAAGAATTAAAGTCTTTAAATAAAGATCAAATGGTTGTTAAAACATCAGCTTCGACAAGCGAGCGGCAAATGCGAGCCAAGAAATCACCCGTTCGCTTGTATCTGCGTTTTGATGGCGTTAATAATCAGCCTGATAAAATCAACGCGGTACAAGATCTTTTGCAATCTCATCAAGGAGAGGTTCCTGTGTATTTTTATTTTCCTCAAGAAAAGAAAATGCTTTTGGCCGAAGATGATTACTGGTGCAGTAATGAAGGCAGTCTGTTAACAGAATTGAGCGTACTAATGGGCATAGAAAATTTGCAGTTAAAATAATCGACTGGACTTATAAAGAATGAACGGCAGGCAAATAATAGAATATGCTGTAAACAGAACGAACCACTATTTAATTAAGGAGCGTGTTAATTATGAGAGAAAACGTTATTGCGCTGATGGAGGAACGTGGCATTACTTTGCCTGCTGTCGCTGAATTAGTCTATGAACTGCAAAAAAAATATTACGAAGATCTTTCGCCGGAAATTTGTTTAACAGCGGTAGAAGCGGTAATTAGCAAAAGAGAAGTACAGCATGGTATTTTGACGGGATTAGCGTTGGATATGCTGGCAGAAAAACAGCTTTTGCCCCATCCGTTACAACAAATCATCGCCGATGATGAACCCCTTTATGGGATTGACGAAGTACTGGGCATGGCAATTACAAATATTTACGGCACTATCGGCGTAACTAGTTTCGGTTATTTGGATAAAATGAAAATCGGTTTGGTAGGCGAATTGGATCGGGATAAATCAAAAGTAAATACCTTCGCAGATGATCTAGTCGCCGCTATAGCTTCTGCTGCCGCTGCAAAAATCGCTCATGGCGGCAAAAAGAACGAGTGAAAAAGGAGTTAATAAAATTGAGAATAGCAGTTTATCCCGGAACTTTTGATCCGGTAACCAATGGACATTTAAGTATCTTAAAAAGAGCAATGAGAGTTTTTGACGTTATTATTGCAGCAGTAGCTGTAGATAATAACAAAAATACGCTGTTTTCTTTAGAAGAAAGAACAGCGTTACTGCAAGAAAGCGTCAAAGATTTACCTAATATTCAAGTTGAAGCCTTTAGCGGTTTGCTGGTTGACTATGTAAAGCGAAAACAGGCGACGGCAATTATCAGAGGCTTGCGAGTGGTCAGCGATTTTGAATACGAAATGCAAATGGCGGCATTTAACAAAGATTTGTATGATGGTGCCGAAACTATCTTTTTTACCGCTGATACTGAATATTCTTTTGTTTCTTCCAGCATGATCAAATCCATTGCCGTTTTAGACGGCGACATCAGCCATTTTGTTCCAGAAGTGGTTTATCACGGGCTAAGACGACGTTACGGATTTGAGTAAAATTTGAGAAAGAAGGGATTTATCAATGAAGCGAACGAAAATTATTGCTACTATTGGACCAACCAGCGAAAGCGTTTCAATGTTAAAAGAGCTCATTACCCACGGTATGAATATTGCTCGATTGAATTTTTCGCATGGCACCCATGATGAGCACCTGCAACGCATAAACAACATTCGTCAAGCTTCTGCAGAAGTAGGCATACCAGTGGCTATTATGTTGGATACAAAAGGACCGGAAATTCGTACAGGAACTTTAAAAGAAAATAAAATTACTTTAACAGCCGGCGAAATAGTCACATTAACTACAGCAGACATTATTGGCGATGCCAAACGTTTTTCAATCAATTATAATAACTTGCCCAACGACGTGTCTGTTGGCAGCCAAATTTTGCTGGACGACGGTTTGATTGCTTTATCTGTTATCGCTATTGATGGTCAAGAAATTAGCTGCCGTATTTTAAATACCGGCGAGTTATCCAATCATAAAGGCGTAAATGTTCCGAATACAATCGTTAAACTACCCGCCGTAACTGAAAAAGACCGCGCCGATATTGCTTTTGGCATTGCTCAACAAGTAGATTTTATCGCCGCTTCTTTTATTCGCAGCGCAAAGGACGTTTTGGAAATTCGCCGCATTTTAGAAGAAGCAGAAGCGGATATTCATATTATTGCCAAAATCGAAAATGCGCAAGGGGTAGAAAATTTAGACGAAATTTTGGAAGCTGCCGACGGTTTGATGGTGGCCAGAGGCGATATGGGTGTAGAAATTCCTGCTGAAGAAGTGCCTTTGGTGCAGAAAAAAATGATTGCCAAATGCAATAAAGTAGGCAAACCAGTTATTACAGCGACGCAAATGCTGGATAGTATGATTCGCAATCCTCGACCAACCAGAGCTGAAGCCAGCGATGTCGCTAATGCTATTTTTGACGGAACTGATGCTATTATGCTTTCGGGAGAAACAGCGGCTGGCAAATATCCGCTAGAAGCCGTAAAAACCATGAACAATATTGCTCAAATTACAGAAAAAGCCTTGAATTATGAGCATTTGCTGTTGCAAAACAATCATATGGCATCATTGTCAACAACAGCAGCTATCGGCTATGCGACTTGCATGACTGCCAGCAATTTGCAGGCTGCGGCGATTATTACCGCAACGGAATCCGGCTCTACTGCCCGTATGATTTCGCGTTTTCGTCCTTCCTCACCTATTATTGCCGTTACCAGCAGTGAAAAAACGCTACGTAAATTGATTTTATCTTGGGGGGTTACCCCTTTATTAGGCGAAAAGGTCAAGGACACCGATACCATGATTGACAATGCTATTACAGCCTCTTTGCAATCTGGCTTTATTGAACGGGGCGATTTAGTCGTTCTAACGGCAGGCGTCCCTGTAGGTATCCCGGGTACAACGAATTTATTAAAAGTAGAAATCGTCGGGCAAATGTTAGCCAAAGGCATCGGTATCGGCAATGGTTCCTTAGTAGGCTTTGCCAAAAAAGTAATCGACGCTACTGAAGCTGATAAAATTACTGAAGGCGATATTTTAGTTACTTACAATACAGACGCTGATTTGGTAGCCGCTATGCAAAAAGCTGACGCTATTATTACTGAAGAGGCTGGATTAACCTCTCATGGCGCTATTGTCGCTTTAAGTTTGGGCAAACCGATTATTGTCGGTGCAACAGATATTATGGCTAAAGTCAGCGACAACGATGTTTTAACTCTGGATTTTACCAGCGGCATTATTTACGAAGGACATGTACGGCTGCATTCTTAAAATAATCATGTTAGAATAAAGAAAGGTTAAAAATAAGATGAAGGAAACCGAAAATAAGAAACTAACTACTGATATACTTTTTGAAAAAACAATTTGTCAAACGCCGCGCCATGTAAGAACACAAGATGTTAATGAACCTGTGTCTTCTTGGGAAACCGTTCATGAGTATTTGTTGGCAATGTTTGCTGATGAGGATCAATTTGTAACCTTAACCATCGCTGAAATTTCCTGCGGTATTCGTTATGTGCAAGCTACCCAAAGCGATGACGGCATTGTCGTTCAACTGGGATTAGAAGAAGGCGAACACACACGACTAGTAGAAAAAATCTGTTCACCAACGGAATGTTTACTTATTTTCGCTGAATTTTATCATTCAACTACAGTGCCTGATATAGAAAAGTATCAACCGGTAGCTTTCTGGGTGTAAATCAAATAAAAATAACGTTGTTGTCTAAAATATTTGTCAGAAACTATAGACGATAGGCGGAAAAAGGAATATAATATAACAAAGTCACAATAATACAATGTGTACTAATACAGATTAAGGAGCGAAAAATTATGCAGTTAACAATTGAAAAAGCTGCGGTGCTTAAAGAAGTGCCAATGGAAGTGAAATCTTTTGGCAAGATTTTTACCGACTATATGTTTGTGATGGATTATACCGAAGGAGAAGGCTGGCATGACGCTAAAATTACGCCCTACAGCGCGGTGCCTTTTGATCCGGCAGCTTGTGTACTGCACTATGGACAAGGCATTTTTGAGGGGTTAAAAGCCTATAAAAATTCCGATGGTACCATTCGTTTATTCAGACCGAGAGCCAACTTTGAACGACTCAATCGCTCCGCAAAACGCGTTTGTATGCCAGAAGTCGATGTCGATTTCGTGATGAAAGCTCTCATAGAATTGATCAAACTAGAAGCGCGTTGGGTTCCCAGCGCACCGGATACCTCCTTGTATATTCGTCCCTTTATGGTAGCCAGCGAAGCTTACTTAGGCGTTCGAGCAGCACAGCAGTATAAATTTTTTATCATTTTATCGCCGTCTGGTCCTTACTATGCCAAGGGGTTAGAACCGGTAGACATTATTGTGGAAGATTATTACGTTCGCGCTGTTCGCGGCGGCTTAGGCGAAGCTAAAACATTGGCTAACTATGCTGCTAGTCTGCAAGCCGGCGAAGAAGCGAAGTTAAAAGGCTATTCGCAAGTTTTATGGCTGGATGGCGTTGAAAAGAAATACATTGAAGAAGTAGGCACCATGAACATCATGTTTAAAATTGACGGCAAAGTCATTACGCCTCCTTTAACAGGAACTATTTTGCCGGGTATCACTAGGGACTCTGTCATTCAAATGTTGAAACACATGAATATTCCAGTGGAAGAATATCGTTTGTCAATCGATGAAGTAGTCAAAAGTTATGAAGCTGGCAAATTAGAAGAAATTTTCGGCACTGGTACCGCCGCCGTTATTTCGCCGGTAGGAAAATTAGTTTATCAAGATAAAGAAATGACCATAGATCACTACGCTGAAGATAGTGTTTCTATGCGCTTATATAAAGAATTAACTGGTATTCAGACTGGTAAAATTGCCGATCCTTTTGGCTGGGTGACAATAGTAGAATAAACGTAAATGCCACAAAAAAACGACGATAAACAAATCGTCGTTTTTTTGTGCGCCGTAATTTTCGCTGAAATCATTGGCGTAATGATTTCAGTTAACGATATTTTTGAATTTTTCTAGTGCTTGATAACGATAGACATCCCAGCGTTTCAGCGTCAAAGGATCATCACCAATTTTTACAGAGCCGTCAGTAGCAATAAACGCCAGTTTAACGCCATGACGTCTTAGAGCTTCTTTAGCAGTTTCGCTGAAATGACCGTAAGGATAAGAAAAATAAGGTGTGTGATTCAATAATCTGCGACTAGTAGAAAGATCGCTGACAATCCGATCGTAAGAGGCCTGACTTAAGATACTTTTGCCAGAGACATTCAATTTATGCATATTGTCCGTATGGCTGGCAAAAGTAAAAACATCTCGCATTTGGTCAATATCTTCCCAGCTCAAATATTGGAGTCGCTTAGCATCAAAAGACTGTTTTTTTTCTTCGATATAGCTAGTCAAGAGAAAAATAGTGCCTGTAAAACCGTTTTTCTTTAGAATAGGATAAGCATAGTGATAATTGCTCAAATAACCATCGTCAAAAGTAATGACAACCGATTTTTCCGGTAAAAGTTCCTCTCCTGCAATATAGCGTTCCAATTTAGACAAACTGACTGTTTGATAACCATTGTCTTTAAGATACGTCATTTGCGCTTGAAAATTTTCAGCGGAAACAACTAAGTTATTATTATAGTAAACGCCTTGAATATCCTTCTGCGGCAAAATATGATGATACATCAGCACAGGTATTTCTGTAGCATGAGCCGCGGTATCCCCTAATTTAATTATTTTCGTTTGCTTATCCAACTGATAAGCAATGCCTAATGCTTGACATAAACCTTCAACAGGAACTTTATCACCATGAGACAATTCAGAAGTCCCATAACCAAAAATTTCATCAAACCGAATAATAGTCGGCGATTCTTTACCGATGACGAGTTGTTGTCCATCTATAGTGTATTCTAGCGCCAGCTGTTGACAAAAGCTGGCAATATCCACTTTTAAATCAGGCGCTACTGATAAATCCAATCGCTTATTATCCCAATAAACTGATAGATCGGGTTGGTTGTAAGCGATAGTAAGATTGATCACGCCAAACATAGCCCAAATCATACAGCATAATAACACATTACGCCATTCGTTGCGTTGCGGTTTGCGCAAAATTATCGCCTCCTCTATTGTCATGATCGCATCAACAATATTTTGGCGTTTTTGGCAAATATTTATACGTTGCTTTTAATGGATCGTACACAATTTAGACAAAACAGCTTCCAATTGTACACCTTCCCGAGCAGGAATATGATTTTCTAAACTGAATGCAATCGCATCATGAACAAAGTCTGCCGCTTGTTGAATCGCTGTGGCTAAAGGTAATGCCTGCAAAAGTCCACCGAGCAAAACACTGGCAAAAATATCACCGGTGCCACAATAAGAAGCCGGCAAATGATGGCAAAGAATTTCTGTATAACGATTCTCTCGACGTTCATAAGCTATAATACGGTCAGCAGACGTTTCTATCATCGGCACACTAGTGACTAATACAACTTCGGGACCCGTTAAAGCAAGATGACGTAAATATTTTTTGATGGTTTCATCTGATAAATCTGAGGCAAAAGGCGTCGCCATCAATAAACAAAGCTCCGTTAGGTTAGGCGTGATAATATCAGCTTTTTGAATCAGTTGACGCATTTTTTGCACCATCGTCTGATTCATGGTTTCATATAAATAACCGTTATCACCCAAAACAGGATCGATTAGTACCAGTGTATTTTCTTTTTTGAACTCGTCAATAAAACCTTCTACTAAATCAATTTGTGTTTCTGAGCTCAGAAAACCGCTATAGATACCGTCAAATCTTGGCGCTAAGCGTTGCCAATGATTGATAAACGCTGGCAAAGAAGACGTTAAATCAACGAAGCTATAATGGTCGTAACCATCAGTTTGAGTGGAGAGCACCGCTGTAGGCATAGAACAAACTTGTATCCCCATAATAGATAAAATGGGCAGTACTGCCGCGAGAGAAGAATGACCAAATCCGCACAAATCATGAATAGCAGCAACTTTTGGGAGCATCGTTAACACCTTCCTTTGTTAAAACATTATTTAGGCTATTGTAACATATCTGATAAAGGAAATCCAAGAAAATCGCAGCTATCTTTTTTATCAAACGGGTCTGTTTTCACAGCATAACGAATAAAATTGATTTCTGTAAGAAAAAAAACGATTATTCTTGACGCTTTCCAAAGATATCAAGTATAATAGCATTTGTATAAGAAATCATAATGAATGAGGGAGAGGAGAATATAGCGTGAAACAATTTTTTGGAATGAGCCAACGAGGGAATTTAAAGGAAGCCGTTCGAGGATTGACAAAACCACAGTTGATCATGCTAATGTCTAATAGTAGCCAATTTGAGGAACATGTAAAAGAATTAGAAGAACTTTATCCACAAGTACCTAGCATCGGATGCATTGGTATGTGCTACGATACAAAAGTAGCGGAGCATGGTGTTGGTGTAGTAGCTTTTTTAGATGGAGTCAGCGCAGCAGCCAACGTATTGGAAAACGTAACTGTCGCGCCAATTAAATATATCAAACGATTGGAAGATGATTTAAAAGCCGTCAACGCTTCACAAAACGATACTATCTGTATTGATTTCTGCTCTGGCAATGATGCTTGTGTGTTGACTACTATACATACCGCTTTGAGACACCGTAATATTTCTTTAGTAGGCGGAACTGGCGATGGTGGCAAAGTTTCTGCTAACGGCAAAATTTATGATGACGGTGTCGCCTATGCATTAGTCAGAAATTTAGGCGGCAAAATCAGAGCCTACAAAGAAAATATTTACCATAAAATGGGGGACTATCAATTTATTGCCTCTGATACTGATAAAGCCAAATATGTTATTGGCGCTTTAAATGGAAAACCAGCCCGTCAGGTTTATCAAGATATTCTTCATGTGACGGAACGAGAAATATTAACGCAAACTTTTAAAAATCCTTTTGGAAAAATCAATGGTGATGAAACTTGTATTATCTCTATCAAAGAAGTAAGCGGCAACGCATTGACGTGTTTTAGACAAGTCAATGATTCTGATGTGTTGATTTTATTAGAATTGGGAAATTATAAAGAAATCGTCAAAGAAACGATTCAACAAATTTGTCACGATTTTCCTAAACGTTCAGCGGTATTTTCTGTTAATTGTTTATTTCGATACAAACTTTTTAATGAGAACGGCTATATGCAAGAGTATTTAAAAGAAATGGGTGTTCTTGGGAATCACGCTGGTCTTGTAGGTTATGGAGAACATTACAATAATCAATTTGTTAATCAATCCATGACTTGCGTTGTATTTGAATAAAAAGGAGAGAAAACGATATGCTGTTTCGCAAAGATCACCAGCAAAAAATAGACCAAAAACCAAAGGAAGAAAATGGTTTATATCCAGTTTTATACGTAATGAATAGTTTAAAACAATATCATACTGATTTAGTTCACAAAGAAGTACAGTCTTTATGGGAGCTGAGCTTGGTAGACAGTTCTTTTAACGATGTCTTGGGAGAGGCTGACCAGTTCCAAGAAAAATTAGAAGATATGGAACGAAATTTTTCCAGCGTCAACGAAGCCTCGGAACAATTTGTATCCGTAAGAGATGATATTGCTCAATCCGTTAATCAAGCACAAAATGAAGTTGAAGTGCTTAAAAACAGTTCTTTAAAAGTCGAAACTCATTTTGATGAAATGGGAAGCACTTTTTCAGCGTTACAAGATTCTGTGGAAGAAATCAAACAAAAAATGAATCGAATCGTCTCCATTGCTGATCAAACCAATATACTTGCCATTAACGCTTCTATTGAAGCAGCTAGAGCCGGCGAAAAAGGACGCGGATTTGCCGTCGTAGCAGTAGAAGTAAAAAAACTAGCAGATGAAATCAAAAATTTGGCGGCAGAAGTCGATTCAGGCATCAAAGATGTTGAGCAAGGAACAGATAAATTAAGCGAAAGCATTAATACTTCAAAACAGGCTTTAAGACAAAGTCTTGATAAAGTACAAGAAACATATGATATGTTTGACCAGATTACGCAAGCAGCGGAAGGCGCTACTTCTGTACATATGCAAATATCGGAAGTTATTGAAGAATCTCGAACAGCGTTGGGCGTTTTGTGCGGATTTTTTGACAAAATAAAAGCGCAGTATCAAGAAGTTGTCAAACATATCACTCGCGCAAGTCATTTGGGAACGACCAAAAGCGCCATGTTTGAAGACATTGATAATTTAATGTCGCAAGTTGCCCCTATCATCAACGAAAACCAGAAAATTTCTTGACAAATTATTGAGGACAATAGAAAATATTTACACAAGCTGTCGGTAAAAGACGTCTTTTGCGACAGCTTATTATTTTTTATCTGCTTTGACAGCAGAATTTTTAAGCAACGGGAGGAATTTTAGTGAGCATTTTAACGGTAGAACATCTCAATCACGGCTTTGGTGAGCGAGCTATTTTTGATGATGTATCTTTTCGGCTTTTAAAAGGCGAACATATTGGCTTGATTGGCGCCAATGGCGAAGGAAAATCAACCTTTATCAATATCATTACTGGCAAATTACAGCCAGACGAAGGGAAAATCGAATGGGCAAAATATGTGCGTGTCGGCTATTTAGATCAACACGCCGTTTTAGAAAAAGGCATGACCATTCGCGACGTTTTAAACAGTGCTTTTGGTTATTTATTTGAAATGGAACAAACCATCAACGAACTATATCTGAAAATGAGTGAAGTCGATTCGGAGGAATTGGACGCTATAATGGAAGAAGTCGGCGAATTGCAAGATATGCTAATGCTCAATGACTTTTACGCCATTGACAGCAAAGTAGAAGAAATCGCTCGCTCTTTAGGACTGATGGATTTAGGGCTTGACCGTGATGTAGAGGATCTAAGCGGCGGACAGCGGACAAAAATTCTTTTGGCTAAATTGCTTTTAGAAAAACCCGATATTTTACTATTAGACGAGCCGACCAACTATCTTGACGAAGGACATATCAATTGGCTAAAACGATATTTGGCAGAATATGACAACGCTTTCATTTTGATTAGTCACGATATTCCTTTTTTAAACAGCGTCGTCAATATTATTTACCATATGGAAAATCAGCATTTAGAGCGCTATGTAGGAAATTATGATAATTTTAAACGGATTTATGAAGCCAAAAAACAGCAGCTGGAAGCCGCCTATCGGGCGCAGCAACAAGAGCGGGCAGAATTAGCGGATTTTGTACAGCGCAATAAGGCCAGAGTATCTACCCGCAATATGGCAATGTCTCGGCAAAAAAAACTGGATAAAATGGAGCTAATTGAATTAGCCGCTGAACGTCCTAAACCGCAATTTAATTTTAAAGTTTCTACAAAAACCAGCAGTAAGCTGATTTTCGAAACAACTGCTTTGGTTATTGGTTATGATTCGCCACTTTCTAAACCTTTGAATTTATTATTGGAACGAGGGCAAAAAGTAGCGTTGGTCGGCGCTAACGGTATTGGTAAAACAACACTGTTAAGAAGTCTTTTAGGAGAAATCCCACCACTTGGCGGTCAAGTACGTATGGGAGAAAATTTAGAGATTGGTTATTTTGAACAAGAAAGCAAATCCAGTCAAAATACATGTTTGGAGGAATTTTGGCAGGAATTTAAACATTTTTCTCAGTATGAAGCGCGCTCAGCATTGGCAAAATGTGGCTTAACAACTAAGCATATTGAAAGCAAAATGATGGTGCTAAGCGGCGGTGAAAAAGCTAAAGCCCGTCTCTGCAAACTTATCAATCGTGAAACCAATGTTTTAGTCCTGGACGAACCGACGAATCATCTTGATGTAGACGCTAAAGACGAATTAAAACGCGCTTTGCAAGCGTATAAAGGCTCCGTTTTGCTGATCTGTCATGAACCAGCATTCTATCGCGATATTGTAACCGACGTTTGGAATTGTGAGCAATGGACAACCAAATGCTAAAATCAAGATGATATGGTAAATAAACCGTCTTTCAATTTAAAGAAATAAAAATAAGCAGCGATGATTTTTCAAACATTCGCTGCTTATTTTTTTATGCTGAAGCAAGCGCAAACTGACTATTATACAATTCTGCATAAAAGCCCTTTTGTGCCAATAATTGCTCATGAGTTCCTTGTTCTACAATGGCGCCTTCGTTGACAACAAGAATCAAATCAGCGTCAATGATAGTAGAAAGTCTATGGGCAATAACAAAACTGGTTCGATTTTCCATCAGCCGCGCCATTGCCTGCTGAACTTCTTGTTCTGTACGCGTATCAACGCTAGAAGTTGCTTCATCCAAAATTAAAATCAATGGATCGGCTAAAATAGCGCGTGCAATACTCAACAATTGGCGTTGCCCTTGTGAAATATTCGTCGTTTCATCGTTCAAAATGGTTTGATAGCCATCGGGTAAAGTGCGAATAAAATGATCAGCTCTTGCCGCTTGAGCCGCAGCAATAATCTCCTGTTCACTAACATTTTGGCGACCATAAGCAATATTATCGCCAATAGTTCCGCCAAAAAGCCACGTATCCTGCAAAACCATGCCCAATAACTCATGAAGATATTCACGGCTCATTTGAGTAATATCAACGTTATCAATAGTAATACGACCGCTGTCAAGTTCGTAGAAACGCATTAAAAGATTGACCAACGTCGTTTTGCCTGCGCCGGTAGGACCAACAATAGCAACTTTTTCGCCCGCATTGACAGTAATAGTAACGTCAGTCATCAATTTTCCACCGTTAGGATAACCAAAAGAAACGTGTTCAAAACAAACTGCGCCTTGGGCATGGTCGATTTGTTGACTATTCGCTGCTTCTGGCATTTCTTCCGCTTCATCTAATACTTCAAAAACCCTCTCCGCTGAAGCAACAGCAGCTTGCAGTGTATTCAAAATATAAGCGGTTTCTGTTACTGGTTCCGAAACTTGATTGACATATTGAAAAAATGCTTGCACCAGCCCTAAACTCAGTCTGCCATTTAAAACAAAAATGGCGCTTATTACGGCCATAACAACGTAGCCCAGTTGATTCAACAAACGAATCAACGGTGTCACTGCATTGGTCATCAATTGAGCTCGACGACTGGCTTCATATAGTTCATCATTGGCTTTTTTTACTTTTTCGATAGCATATTCCTGTTGATTAAAAGCTTTGATGAGCTGACTGCCAGTGAAAAATTCTTCGATAAGCCCATTTAACTCTGCCAAAGCCTGCTGATTGCGCCTATAACGCGCCTGACTTTTGTTGGCAATACTAGCGGCAACTATCATACCTAATAGAATCGTTGCCACCGCTATGATCATCAACAACGGCTCAATCCAAAACATCAGCACTAAAGCCGCCATTATCGTAACAACAGCACTCATCAGCTGCAAAAGTCCGTTTTGCAAAACATCTGCTACTCGCTCTAAATCATTGGTAAAACGGCTCATCAACGCGCCTTTTTGATGTTGATCAAAATAGCTTAAAGGCAGTTTAGCCATTTTTTGATTCAATTCGCCTCGCAAAGTCAACGATAAGGTCTGTGAAACGCTAGACATAATATATTGTTGTACATAATTAAATGAAGCGCTCAACAGATAAAGAAACGTCAGCCACATCGTCAGCCGCCCCATTTGCTGCCAGTCAACAAATTGGTGAGTCGTGATACTTGCCAAAAGCGTATTGATAAGCTCAGCAATAACTAAAGGCGCTGCAAGAGTAAACAGACACGCCAAAACTGTCGCGATTAGTACAATAAGCAATTTGTATTGTTGTTTTAGCAAATAGTTCAGTAATCTTTTGGCAGTTCTTTTGCTATCTTTCGCTTTATCCACAGACATACCGTCATCAAATGCTAAGACGTCAACAGCTTGTTCTTCATTCACGCTAATTCCCCCTTTCGCAATTGAGAAGCGGCAATTTGTCGATAAACATCACAGTTTTGCAGCAATTCTTGATGCGTACCCAAACCAACAATCTTGCCTTCATGAAGCACTATTATTTTGTCCGCGTCAATAATGGTATTGATGCGCTGCGCTACAATCAACAACGCCGCATCTTTTAAAAATTGCTGCAAAGCTCTGCGCAATTTAGCGTCCGTTTTATAGTCCAGCGCGGAAAAACTATCATCAAATACATAAATATCTGCCGGCTTTACCAATGCTCTAGCGATTGCCAACCGTTGTTTTTGTCCGCCTGAAAAATTATCGCCTCCTTGTGCTACCAGCGTATCGTAACCGTTGGGTAACGCTTCGATAAAATCTGCCGCCTGAGCAATTTCTGCTGCGCGTTTCATTTGCGCTAAATCTGCCTCTTTTTGCCCATAGCGCAAATTATCAGCGATACTGCCACTGAAAAGAAAAGCTTTCTGCGGCACATAAGCAATTTTTTCACGTAGTTTTGAGGCTTCCATACAACGAATATCCATGCCATCAAAGAAAATTTGACCGCTCTCCGCTTCATAAAATCGCAACAATAAATTGGCAATCGTCGATTTACCGCTACCCGTACCGCCAATGATTGCCAATGTTTGACCAGCATACAATTCAAAAGAAATATCCGTCAAAACGGCTTCTTCTGCTTGTTGATATCGAAAAGTAACATGTTGAAAAGAAATTTTAGCATTTGTTTGAGACATAAGCGGCCTTTGACAAGTGAATTGATCATTTAGCGAATCCATGTCCATCACTTCCATAATACGCTTAGCGCAAGCCTGTGCTCTAGGCAGCATGATAAACGCCATAACGCCCATAATTAAATAAAAGAGAATCAACATGGCATATTCGGTCAGCGCCATAATATCACCAATAGCCATAAAACCGCCTGCTACCCTTCGACTACCAAAATAAATGATAGCAACGATGCAGCTATCCATAACAAACATCACCAACGGCATCATTACAGCGAACATTTTATTGACTTTAATAGCCGTTTGCGCATATTGGCTAAAAGCACTCGTTAGACGCGCTTGTTCATACCGAACACGATTAAACGCGCGGATAACGCGAACGCCAGTGATATTCTCTCGCAAACGCTGATTGATAAGATCCATATATTCTTGTAAACGAATGAATAAGGGCATGACCTTCCGCCCCATAAACACCGCTAAAAAAGCAAATAAAAGAATAGTCGAACCAATAATTAACGCCATATACGTATCTTTGTGGAATGCTAGCAACAATCCGCCAATAATCATCACAGGAACAGGTAAAAACATACTTAACAACATGATTGTTGCCTGCTGAACTTGTGTTACATCGCTGGTTGTACGGGTAATCATGGAAGCTGCGCCGATTTGATTAAAATCAGTAACACTCAAGGTTTGCGCTTTTTGGAATAAGCTATTGCGGATACGACGATCCAAATCAGCCGCAAAACGACTGTTTAAATAAATCGCCATAAGGGCAACTATGCCTGTTAACGTCGCTACTAATAACATTCGCCTACCAACGGTCACAATATGCGCCATATCCTTTTGCAAAATACCATTATTGACAATCTCTGCCATTAATGTGGGAATATACAATGTACCTATTGTTTGTAAAAATACTAAAATAATAATAGCCAAGGCTGTCTTAAAGGAAGGCTTAACTAACTTGAGTAATCGCAGCATCACTATTTACTCCTTTCCATTTTGTCGTTTTTTCTTACTGTGAAACTATCTAGTAGCTATAATGTCAACCCTTTGCGTATGATCTTAATGTTTCCTTAATACTTCAAGCACACTTCTCTAAACACGCTAAACGATATGACGCATTGCCATAAAAAAACGGCAAGCTTCGTTTAAGAAACTCACCGTTTAAAAAAATAAAACTATTCTAAAGCAAATTGATTATCGGCTGATAAACTTAATGTCCACCGCAGGAACCGCCACAGCCACAGGAGCCGCCGGTACTACATGCGCCGGGCGAGCCACAAGAGCCGCAAGAAGATTCTTCCCCATTGATAGCACTGCCTAAAATCATATTGATGGAGCGCAAAATTTGTTCAAAGGCCTGATTTGCCGCTAAAAATACGGTAATATTCTCATTTTCACCCATCTGTTTTTCCAATTCTTCTACCCGATCTTTTTCTGCTTGAGAAAGATCTTCAAAATTGATACCATTGTTCATGGCATTCATCTGCATAGTTTGATATTCTTCAACGATAGCTCTGGCAGAAGAATCCATCATCATTTTTAATTCAGCTTCTTTTAAAGCCGCCAATTCTGG
>CATJSX010000120.1 GCA_949743265.1 uncultured Peptococcaceae bacterium | reverse complement strand
TAACATGATCCTCTATCCAACTGACTGCATCAATCAACCATGCTGCCGTTTCTGGACTGCTGCCTTTAGCCGGATATTTCCACATACCTCTATGCAGCTCAAGATGAAGATGGGCCCCGTTAGCATTGCCCGTTGCACCCATAATGCCCAATGGCGTATCAAGCGTTACCTTCTGCCCAACTTTTACACTGATACTCTTTAAATGCGCATATAAGCTCACCATACCGTCATCATGTTTGATACCAATATGATTACCATAGGCTTTTTCATGACCGTTAATGCTTTGAACTGTTCCAGCACAAATGGGATAAATGGTCGGATTATCATCGCCTACCATATCATTGCCAATATGCCACCCTGTCGCCCAGTTCCCTTTTTTACCAAAACGACAAGTAATTCTAAACTTTCCTCTGAACGGATACTGATAAGTACTCATTTCTTCACACCTTCTTTATTCTTTAACAGCTCTACCGCCTGCTTAAGCACTTCCGGCACCGGTAACCCGATTCTCCCTGCATTCTCTATAATGCTTAACAATTCATTAGCTTGATAAAAGAATATGGCTGCGTCCATCAGCAAAGTTCCCTTACCGATTGTTTTATCTACCATATGGGCTACGCCAATCATGGCAAATATCATCACTTTTTTGGCAATGCCCACAAAGCCGACGGTACTTTGCAGCTTCCCCTCTTTCGCTGCGGCAATAATGCCCGTGATATAGTCCAGCACAACAAACGCTAATAAGCAGCCTAGTAAGTGTGACCACCCACCGTAAAAGTACGAGGCAAACGCTGGCGCTATGGCAATCATTTGTTGCGATAAGATACTGTTTTCCATGGTTTTAACCCCCTTCATATAAAAGAAAAGTGCCGACATTTTATGTGCCGGCACTCTGTTTTGTTTGCAGTTTTAGCTACAAAAAAAGACAGCCTTCTTAAGCTGTCAATTCTTCTAAACCGCTGTCGATTAAGATTTCTTTCACTTGTTCCTTCAACTTTGCTGGAACATCTGCAAATTCTGTTTTGCCTAAGATTACCCTTTGTGCGAAAAACATTGCCATCATCAGCTCACCCCCTTTGCTGGATAGTTTCATCAGCAACATACATAGCAAGTTAAGCATAAACTTCCATCGCTAATTCTGCGATTAAGTCCTCGTTATAATCATTACGGTCGTTCAACGTTTTGATTTGTACATCTTGTAATGCCTTCTCTTTCTGCAATTCCTCTATCTGCGCTTGCAGAAGTTCCACCTGTGTTGGTTGCGGCTTTGGTGGATTTTCTTTTAATTCCAGCCACGCTTGATAGACTTCTTCTGCACTCTGCCCTGTTTCATCGTTACACGTGAAGACTTGACCTTCATCTGTGATATAAAATCTATCCCAAAATAGTTTGCACTTCTCTATCTTAGATAAGATTGCCTCTTTTTCTTCTTCACTTATCATTCTTCCACCTTCTCCTTAATTCATTGAATATATACCAGAGCTCCTTTAACCTCTGTCCTTTTAACTGTTTAATACCGCTTAACGATATCTTCTTATCATATTGAAAAACCACTGGCACATACGATTTTGCCTTCAACATTATCTGTTGACCATAATCTTCCTTGTCCTGAAGGATAAATTGCTATTCTTGCCCATGTTGTATTATTCTCAGTTAATAAAGGTATCGTTCTTATTATATCTGGTCTAAAATTCTCCGGTAGTTCAAAAATAACTGTACCGCTTGTTTTTACCCCACCTGTAGCGATAAAATTTATGTTTATAAAATCTCCAACTTTTATTGCTACTGCTGCTTCGCCCGATACTGTCCAGCCGTTCAATAACGTCAAGTTTAACTTTTCCGTTTTTGCCACTTCACGAAAAGGATAAAAATTCATCGTATTGCCATCTCTATTGGCATAGGCTATTATCGTTTTCTGTCTTGCTTGGGAGGATGTTAAATTTCCATACCCATCTTCAATAAACAACTCAATTTTAAGTGCTCTCCATCCATCAGCTACACGTTCTATTTTAAGTGTAACTGCTGGTACATCTGCATTTGTTACATTATCTGTTTTTAATTGGTTAGAGATTGATTTCATTAAATTAGGGTAAAAAGGAGCGATGCTCTGTACGTCCATTAATATAAAAGTATAACGTGAATTTGTTTTATTATTGATTTTCGCTAAATTCCCCACAAAATCGTCCTCCGCCATGTCCGCATCACTTGCTCCAAGGTGGTATAGAATTTTATCGGTAACTCGGCAGCTAACGCCGTTTCCTGCC
Source organism: uncultured Peptococcaceae bacterium (assembly GCA_949743265.1). Classification (GTDB taxonomy): domain Bacteria; phylum Bacillota; class Peptococcia; order Peptococcales; family Peptococcaceae; genus CATJSX01. The sequence goes on along the minus strand of CATJSX010000120.1, from coordinate 369 downwards.
AGCCACTAAACCTTATGGCATCAGAAGATATTCTACTATCTCCTGATACCCCCCCCAGAACGAATATTTGTTTTCTTCTGTGTTGTCCATTGCTTATTCTCCTCTCTACTCCAACATACTCGTTTGCGCTTCTTCTGCCTCTAATGCCGTCTCTACCCATTCCGCACCATTCCAACGCGGCTTATTCATGGCATTAGCTCTTGCCCAATTTTCAGTAATTAAGCTCTCTCCTTTACGATAGCTGCGACTTAATACTTGATTATCTTCGTTAAACTTGATTTCAAAATCATAGCCTATAGGATACCCTTCTTTATCTAAAACATAGAAATCCTTCTTATTCCCTTCACCATCTATCACTATTCCAAACAT
>CATJSX010000119.1 GCA_949743265.1 uncultured Peptococcaceae bacterium | reverse complement strand
TTTTATGCACCCCAATATATTGCTATTAGTCAAGGCTATTTCGAAGAAGAAGGGTTGTCAGTAGAATTGCTCAATTTACAGGGAGCCGATAAAGTGATGTCTGCTTTAATCTCTAATGAAATCCAAATTGGCTTGATGGGACCAGAAGCTTCTATTTATATCGCTAATCAGGAAAGAGCTGATTATGCAGTTAATTTTCTTCAACTAACACAACGTGACGGCAGTTTTCTTTTGGGGCGGCAAGCAGATTCTAATTTTTCTTTTGGTGATTTAACGGAAGCTGAAATTTTAGGCGGACGTATTGGCGGTATGCCAGAGATGATTTTGGAATATATTTTAAAAACGAACGGTTTAGATATTGGTGTTGACGATGAGACGAAAGCAATCAATGTACGCACAGATATTCAATTCGCTGCTATGGCGGGCGCGTTTATTGCTGGCGAGGGCGATTATGTTTCTCTATTTGAGCCAACAGCTACGGCATTGGAGAAAGAAGGCAAAGGATTTGTCGTTGCTTCACTTGGTGAACAATCAGGCAGTATTCCCTATACAGCTTATTCAGCAACCAAGAGTTACTTGAGTGCTAATGAAGAAATTATTCAGCATTTCACCAATGCTATTTACAAAGGTCAGCAATATGTGCAAAATCATTCAGCTGCTGAAATTGCAGAAGCGATCAGCCCATTTTTTACCGATATTTCGCTTGAAGATTTGACCGTCGTTTTGCAACGGTATCAATCCATTGACACATGGGATCACGATGGCATTCTGGAAAAGGAAGGGTTTGAAAAACTGATGGATATTATGGCATTATCGGGGCAATTAGATAAAAGAGCAGACTACGACCAAATTGTGACGACCACTTTTGCACAAAACGCACAGGAACAACTGAAATAAACAGGAAAACGAAAAAATCTAAAATTTATTATTGACAAAAAGATTTTTCTCCTCTATACTTATTGCAATAAATAAAACCAATGAGTGAGAAGAGTAAGTATCGCTTGTTCTGGCAAAGAGAGCTGCCGTTGGTGAAAATGCAGCGCAGAGCAGGATACTGAATGGACTCACGAGGGCAGTCTGAAGGAAATATTTTTTTCTGGTAGGTACTGACGGGAACTCCGCTCGTTAACAAGGGAGTATGCATGATAGTGCATAGAATAAGTGGGCTTAATAGTCAAATTGGGTGGTACCGCAGGGTTCGTTAATCGAGCGCTTGTCCCTTTAGAGGGGACGGGCGCTTTTTTTATTTTGAAGAAAGGTGTGATAATCGTGAAAAAAGCTTGGTGCTGGCGTTAGATTGGCTAAAACTAAAAATTATAAAGAAACGATTATTTTAAATAGTTCTAATTAAGAGAGGGGATTATTATCATGAAAAAACAATTAAAAAAATTAGGATTGTCGCTTTGTTTGTTGGCATCGTTGGGCTTAGTCGCTGGTTGTTCCAATAGTAATAATTCTGGCAATAATGATCAGCAAAGCAACAACGAGGGAGAAAATAAAACCATTACGGTTGGTATTTTGCAGTTTGCTAATCATCCATCTTTGGATAATTGCCGCGAAGGCTTTATTGCTGGTTTAGCGGAAAATGGTTTCGTAGAAGGTGAAAATTTGACGCTCAAATACGATAACGCTTTAAGCGATACAGGTAATACTGGTTTAATTGCTAATCAATACGTTTCTGGTAATGTAGATTTAATTTGTGCTATTGCTACGCCAGCAGCACAAGCAGCTTTTAATGCCGCTGAAACAAAAGAAATTCCTGTCGTCTATACGGCGATTTCTGATCCAATAGCTGCTAATCTTGCTGATGAAACTGGCGTTTCTGGCAAAAACGTCACGGGCACTAGCGACCAACTGCCTTTAGAAAAGCAAGTTGCTATGATTAGAGAGCTTTTACCAGAAGCCAAAACGATTGGCATTTTATACAGTACTAGTGAAGATAATTCCATTAGTCAGATTGAACAACTAAAAGAAATCGTTCCCCAATACGGATTTACTTTAGAAACAGTAGGTGTTAATGCACAAGCTGACGTGCCTATGGCAGTCGATAATCTATTAGCAAAAGTTGATTGTATCAACAATTTGACTGATAATACAGTCGTTTCAGCATTAGGAATTATCATTGAAAAAGCTAACGAAAAGAAGATTCCTGTTTTTGGTTCGGAAGAAGAACAATTAAAATCAGGCTGTGTTGCTTCCGAAAGCATTGATTATGTTGCTTTGGGTAAAAAAACCGGTGAAATGGCTGCTAAGGTATTAAACGGTGCAGATATTACCACCATGCCATACGAAACTATCAGTGATTTTGAAGAAGTTATCAATGAAACGGCTTTGGATCTTTTGGGCATTACCAAACCGGAAAGCATGACTTCTGCCAGAGTGGTCAATACCGAAACAAAAGAAGATAAAGAAGCGGCTGAATAATCAAAGCGGCGGCTTATCACAAGGCGGCGCAGCAAAATGAAATGCTGCCCGCCTTTTTACTGAAGCTGGGAGGCGAAAGCATGGAAGCAGTTTTGTCGATTATCATCGGCATTTTGGAGCAAGGATTTATTTATGGCGTTATGGCTTTGGGGGTATACATTACTTATCGTATTTTGGATTTTCCTGATCTGTCAGTAGATGGTACGTTTCCTTTAGGTGCTGCTGTGACGGCAATGCTTTTGACCAAAGGAACCAATCCTTATCTGGCATTGTTGGCGGCAATTGCCGCTGGAGCGTTGGCAGGATTGTGCACAGGTATCATTCACGTTAAGTTTAAAGTCAAAGATTTACTTTCAGGCATCATCACCATGACAGCGCTTTATACCATCAATTTAAGAATTACTGGTCGTTCTAATCTTGCTTTTTTTAACGAAAATACTATTTTTAATTCGGGGATAGCACTTTGGATCCCCCAAAGTTGCCGAATAGTCGTTATTGCTATTCTATTGGCTATAGTGGTCAAACTAGTGATGGATTGGTATCTGCATACCAAATCAGGTTTTTTGCTATCTGCTTGTGGTGATAATAAAACTTTAGTCACTTCATTGGCAAAAGATTTTGGTAAAGTGAAAATCGTAGGACTTATTTTAGCTAATGCTTTGGCGGCATTGTCGGGCGCTATTTTGTGCCAGCAACAACGCTTTTTCGAGATCAGTATGGGCACAGGCGCCATTATTACGGGACTGGGTTCTGTTATTATCGGCATGAATATTTTTAAGCATATGACGTTTATTCAAGGTACAACAGCGGCTTTAGTCGGTGCGGTAGTTTATAAAGGCTGCACCGCATTGGCTATTGCTTTAGGATTGCCAACGACAGATATGAAATTGATTACCGCTGTATTGTTCTTGGCAGTGCTGGTCATCAATAGTCGAGAAAAGGGGGATAAGCGTGCTTAAATTGGAGGATATCAATAAAACCTACAATATCGGTACGGTCAATGAAGCTAAATTGTTTGCCGACTTTAATCTAACCATCGAACAGGGCGATTTTATTTCCGTCATCGGCTCTAATGGCTCTGGCAAAACAACAATGCTCAATATCATTTGTGGCAGCCTTGCTATCGACAGCGGGCGCTTACTTTCCAATGGTAATGACATTAGCCGTTTGAAGGAATTTCAGCGCGCTAAATTTATGGGGCGAGTTTATCAGCATCCCGATATGGGCACTTGCCCATCTATGACTATTTTGCAGAATATGGCGTTGGCTGACAATAAAGGAAAACTTTTCGGGCTGACGATGGGCGTCAATAAAAAGCGAATTGATTTTTACCGTGAAGAATTATCACGTCTGAAATTAGGTTTAGAAGATAAGTTGGAAGTCAAAGTAGGCAGTCTTTCCGGCGGTCAGCGGCAAGCGATGGCGCTTTTAATGTCGACCATGACTCCATTGGAATATTTGATTTTAGACGAACATACCGCAGCGCTTGACCCTAAAACATCAGAAATCATTATGGCGCTGACTGATGAAATTGTTCGCGAAAAACAATTAACGACTATTATGGTAACGCATAATTTGCGTCATGCCGCTGAATATGGCAACCGTTTATTGATGATGCACGAAGGGCAAGTTATTATGGATAAAAAAGGACAGCAAAAAACAGAAACCAAAGTCGATGAACTGCTGGATATTTTCAACAGCATCAGTGTGGAATGCGGTAACTAACGCTGACATGATAAAAGCGCAACCCGCTCTGACCAGTTGCCATAATGTCTAATTTTGACGAGGGTTGCGCTTTAAATAATCATGCTTTAATTTTTTGCTAGAATTGACGACCTTCATGGATACAACCGAATTTGCGATGGTTGCGCAGGGCATCAACGCAGCGTTTATTGCAGCAAACGCAGCGGTTGATTTCGCTATGCTTGCGATTAACCACTTTGGCCAACCACTGGTCATCAGCAATAAGCTGTCGACTCATGGCGGCCATATCAATGCGGCCATTGCTCAATTGATTATTGATAAAATCTGGCGACGATAATTTGCCGACGCCGCAAACCGGCTTGCTTGTATGAGCTTTGACTGCATCGGCTAAATAGAGGAAACAGCCTTCCCGCTGAAAATAAGCATGACTGACCGTAGGAATCGTGTCCTCTAAATTGCCATGGTTGGCAATTGTAACGTGAAAACTATCAATGCCGGCTTCTTCTAATAACGGCACTAGAAGCGGCACATCCTCTAGTAAAATGCCTGCGTTGCCATAATGAGGATTTTCTTGGCGAATCGCCAATTTGTATTCTATAGCTAATGGGCAAACGTCCTTGATTTTGGTGATGACTTCCAAAGCGAACCGCAGATTATTTTGGGGGCTGCCGCCATAACAATCGGTGCGTTGATTGAACAATGATGAAGAAAAACTGCCCAGCAAATGATCACCGTGAAGTTGGAGTAAATCAAAGCCTGCTTTTTGCGCTAAAAGAGCCGCTGATACAAAAGTATTTTGTATCGCAGTAATTTTTTCCAGCGACATATTGGTGACATATTGACCGATGCCGTCGTTCATTTTTTGACGCATTTCTGTGGCACTCAAACGACCAGTTTTGACATCTGCAAACCATTTGGCAACTTCAACAGCGTCATAATCGGGGCAAAAAAGCTGCGCCGCAACTTTGCCGCCAGCTTGATGAATAGCGTCTGTAAAAATTTTCAGCTTGCCAGCCTCCGCTTCATTGGTTAGGCTGTGACCTTGCTGATGAAAAGAAGGCAGCACCGATATATCGCCAATGGTGATTAACGCAGTGCCTGCCTGAGCGACAGCACGATATTTTTCAATTTGTTCTGTCGGCGAATAGCCTAACGTTGTTGGTGCAAAAGCTAAACGATTTTTTAAAGTAATCTCTCCAATCTGAATGGGACTTAACAACGTATCATACATAATAAAATCTCCTTTTTATACAGATAGCGTAACGAGTTGTAACGATTCTTTGCCAATACTATAATACAAATCGAAGAAAAGCGCAAATTTTAAAATTTGACGTCTAAGCAATGACAATGACCGTTGCTGAAAAACGCACTTCGTGAAAATTTTTTTCTGTTTTTATAGCAAGGACTCCATACATAGACAAATATACGCACGTTTATCTCGGAATAACGTCTTATCTGGCAAGCGATAAAAGTCGATAACACAGTTGACAAATCAACCGCTAACTTTTATAATCTTAACGATAAACTGATGATTGAGAGTAGTAGCCGACAATCCCTTGTCCCAGAGAACAGCAGTTGGTGGAAAGCTGTACAATATTGACGGCAAATGGACTCATGAGGGCTGAGCTGAATGATTTAGTAGGTTCAGACGGTCACGAACCGTTATTTCGCGCTGAAAAAATTTGGCATAGAGCGGGCTTTTTAGTCAATTTGGGTGGTACCGCAGGAGAAAAATACTCTTGTCCCTTCAATAAACAATAATATTGGAGAGGCAGGAGTTTTTTATTTCAATTTTTCAAACGAACAGGGGGAATTTATATGACGACAAAAAAAAGAATTTTGACTGGCGACCGACCTACTGGACGACTTCATTTGGGTCACTATGTCGGCTCGCTGCAAAATCGCGTCAAACTTCAAGAGGAATATGACACTTTTATTTTAATCGCCGATATTCAGGCGTTGACGACTCATTTTGAACGTCCAGAATTGATTCGTGATAGTATTTATCAAGTTGCTATTGACAATTTATCCGTAGGACTTGATCCTGAAAAATCCACGCTGGTTTGGCAGTCCCATGTACCGGCAATAGCAGAATTGACCGTATTTTATTCTATGCTCGTCAGCGTTAATACACTGCGACATAATCCTACTGTTAAAACTGAAGCCGCACAGTATGGCTATGATGATTTAACGTACGGTTTTTTGGGCTATCCAGTTAGTCAATCGGCCGATATTACCTTTTGTAATGCCAATGTCGTTCCCGTTGGCGATGATCAACTGCCTCACATGGAATTAACGCGCAAACTTGTACGGCGTTTTAATGATATGTATGCACCAGTTCTCATAGAGCCGGAAGTGATGCTCAGTTCCTGCTCTCGACTCATGGGGCTTGACGGCAATGCTAAAATGGGAAAAAGTCTAGGCAACGCTATTTATCTGTCTGACAGCGCTGAAGACGTTGCTGCCAAAGTCAAGACGGCGTTAACTGATCCGGCGCGTATCAGTGTCAAAGATAAAGGTACACCCGAAGTTTGTGTCGTCAGCAAATATCATAGCGTTTTTAACGCCACAGAATATGATAATATTTGCGAAATGTGCCGCAATGCGCAAATCGGCTGTGTAGCTTGCAAAAAAAATCTAGCAGAAAAACTAAACGCTTTGCTAGAGCCCTTCCGAGAAAAACGAGCATACTATGAAACCCATCAAGATCAAGTCCGCCAAATTATTGAAGCCGGTACAGCCAAAGCCAATCTTATTGGTAATGAAACCGTTCGCAAAGTCAAAGAAGCTATGCATTTAAAATTAGATTGAGCCATAAACGTTTTTATGATAACTCCCATCAGCTAAATTCCCGTTAAGCGCTCTTTTGACGGGAATTTAACCTTTTATCATTCTTCACAAGACAATATCGTCTGCCAAACCCTCATATGTTTTCTCGCCAATGCCTTTGACTTTTTTTAAGTCTTCTAACGATTGAAAACCACCGTTACGTTCTCGGTAATCAATAATCGCTTGCGCTTTTGTTTCGCCAATACCATTTAAACGCATCAACTGCGTTAAAGTCCCATGGTTGATGCTAACCTTGTCTACGGTTTCGTCATTTTCTGTCAAAAACGACTCCTCTTCCATATCGTTGGTAGGTACCGTGATTTTCTGTCCATCACTCAAAAGAGCTGCACGGTTTAAACCGTCGGCGTAAGCATTTTCCGCTAACCCTGCCATTTGCAGCACGTCTTCCACGCGATCACCTTCCTGCATTTCATATACGCCGGAATGCAGCACCGCGCCAGTAATATGAACCACAATAACAGCTGGTGATTCATTCTCTGCTGACAAATCATCAGCAGCAACTGGAATTTTGCCATCAAGTATAATTTCTCTTTGTTGCCCTGCACGCCATGATTCGTACTGGCTACCACCCCAAAAAGCAATGAGCAGCACGGCAGCCAACATAATGATTAGTCGTTTGTGTGCCATGATTTATTCCCCTTTTATCTAAAACTTATTCGACGGTCTGTTTTATGCGTTCCTCTATCGTTTCAATTTGCCAAAGACCGCTGGCATCTTTGCGCCAAATAACGGTTACTGACGGTACGCTCATGATTAGTCGCGCTTGATTAGCCAATTCAATTTGCCAAGCCAATTCATCATCAGTAAAAAATTGCAGTTCCGTTTGGATTAGCGTTTCGTCGGCGGGTATGTTTTTTTCTTCTCGCAAATACGCGTAGCTTTGCTCGCTTAACGAACGATACAACGGTGTCAGCGCAAAATTGCTAAAACCGGTGACATACCACTTACCGCGAACAAAAGTGAGATCCCAAACCAGCTGTTTATCCAGTTGACTGCCGTCATTGCTAGCGCCCGTCATTACTAAGACGACTGTCGCTTTATTTCCTTCAGCGCTAATAGCGGATAATTCGCCAGCCAATACGATTTGTAATCGACTGATTACTGTTTTGGCTGTACTCTTTAATGCCGCGCTCATCATCTGAGTTTTGGCCAGACCATCCAGATCAAGAAAATAATTTTCGATAATCTCCAAAGGAATATCGCCTTTCTGCTCTAATTCGCCGTACAACACAGCGGCAGGACGAACAGTTGCCAGAAGCGCTTCGTCAACGCCATGCGGCATCGGTGTACTTTGAACAAGCACTTTCCCCTGTGTCAAATCAATAATTTCCTGCTTTGGTCCGCTGCAATAGCCCAAAATACCGTCATTAGCCAAAAAAATTCCACCGCCGGAAAGTGTCAGCCGCTGTATTTCTTCTCCTTTCACATCAAATAAGATTAAAATAAAATCATTCTGTTCCCTTGCTTCATCGCTAATTACCGCGTAACTATTGCCGCCAGCATAAAAGCCGGCATCATAGATATAGTTTTCGCTTAATAATTTGTATTGACTGACCTGATTGACGTCGCTGACATATGTTAATCCAAAACCATCTTCACCCAGCAAAAGCACGCTTTTTTGATAGCTATCCAAATAAGCGCCGTGACCGACAATCTTAATGATTTGCCGTTTATCATCTGCCAATATAGTATAAAGCTGCTCCTTTTCATTAGCAGGATCACTGCGCCACTGTGTCGCATAATAATAATTTTTTTCCAAAAGCGCTTTGTAATAAATTTTTTCTCGCGTTTCATATAGCTCCGCTCGTTTCTGCGGATCAACATAATAGACGATACCAGTGGAATGAAATTGATCAACGTACAGTTTGTTCGTATCAATAGGCGACCAAAAAAAATCTCGCATGGGTTCGTCAGCCAATTCCGACTGCAAAAGCAGCTGATTTTTGTGAACGTCATAAATAATTAACTGTTCGTGACCGCCAAAAGCGACAATGTCTCCACTGGAATTCCAACCGGCTTTGATCACAAAAGGAACATTTTGAGCAATCGTTTGTCCTATCTGAGTTTTGCTTTCGACGCGGCTAATATTGACTAATTGATAATCAGCTCCTTTTAAAACAATATCAGGACTCTGTTCCTCACTGTATGTCATCACATAATAACTCTCTCCATCCGGTGCGACAGTCAACAAAATTTCATGATTTAATAACATAATATGGCTAGTCAAATCAGCCGAAAAAGGATTTTGTCCCTCTACATCAAGCCAATCAACAAAATTTTCGGTGCGCTCTTGTTCATTGCTTTCAATAACGTAGACTTGATTATCTTTGAATTTTTCACTGCTGCATGCACAAAGACACAATGCTATGGACAATAAAAGAATTACTTTTTTCATCTTCTCACCAACTTTTTAAATTCGTTTCTACTATAGCATAGTGACGGGGGATCTGGCAAAAAATTTTTTCACAGCCGTTATTTTCTACTTGACAAAACAGCCGTAAGATATTATATTGTGTATATACGATATTTACATTGGAGGACTGCCATGGATATTATCATTTCTACCAGTTCCGATACGCCGTTGTATGAGCAAATTGTGGATCAAATCAAACAGCAAATTCTCACAGGCGAACTGCTTCAACAAACCATGCTGCCGTCTATCCGTACTTTAGCTAAAGAACTTCATGTGAGCATAATTACCACCAAACGAGCTTACGAAGAATTAGAAGCGCTAGGTTTAGTAGATACAGTCGTTGGCAAAGGTACTTTTGTTTCTGCCGCCCCAACGTCACAAGTACGGGAAGCAGCTATTGTTCGTTTAGAAGAAAAAATTGCCGACATCATCAAGCAAGCGAAAATTATCGGATTGACCAAAGAAGAACTAAAGGATTTATTTTTGACTTTATATGAGGAGGAGTAACGTCATGAACGCTATTGAAATAACTAATTTAACCAAAACTTTAGGCAGCTTTCAACTACGATTGCCCAAAATGACAGTGCAAAGAGGGCTGATTACTGGCTTTATCGGTCAAAACGGTTCTGGCAAAACAACAACGATCAAACTTTTGATGAATATGCTTTTTGCCGATACGGGACAAATTAACATTTTAGGCAAAGATATCAACGACAACTTTTTGTCTACTAAACAACAAATTGGCTATGCCGGCGATAAAATGGGCTTTACTGAACGTTTGACTCTGAAACAGATCGCTTATACTATCTCTCCTTTTTTTGAGCAATGGGATGACGATTTGTTCAGCCGCTATATCAAGCGCTTCCATTTGGATTTGCACAAACGTTACAGCGAATTATCTAAAGGTATGAAGCAGCAATTTGATCTGATCATAGCGCTGGCGCATCATCCACAATTATTACTATTGGATGAGCCAACGGCCAATCTTGATCCTTTAGCACGCGACGAACTATTGGAGATTCTGCGAGAACTTACCGCCAACGAAAATGTATCGGTATTTTTTTCCACACATATCACCAGCGATCTGGAAAAAATTGCTGACTATATTATATTTCTTCATCAAGGTACTATCATTATGGAAGGTGATAAGGACGATTTATTGGAAAACCATCGTTTGATTAAAGGTAAGACCGCTCATTTAGTGCCAGAAGTAGAAGATTTATTCCTACATATTTCTCGCAACCAGTTTGGCTTTGAAGCGCTAACGGCAAATTGGCGACAAGCATACGACGTATTGGGCGATGAAGCCATTTATGATAAAGCCTCTTTAGAAGATGTCTTTATTGGGTATGTTCAAAACCAGCGTTAAAATATTATTTTTTGAAAGGATTGATTTTTATGTCTACAATACTCTCTTTGTGTCGTTTGGATTTTTATAAACTGCTACTGTATCGTCGAATGATTGCGGCGATGCTTATCATTTCGGTTCTATCTGCTGTTGTGCCGGCTTGGATACCATTTATCTATATTGTTTCTGTGTATATGATTGGCGTTACGTTAATCGCTTTTGATGAGCAGTATAAAAGTAATTATTTATACTGTACACTCCCTATTACGCGACAACAAGTTATTGCCGCTCGTTTCTTTCTGTATTTTATCTTAGCGTTGGGACTTTTTGTTGGTTATAGTGTGTTAACTATCATTGGTCAATCTAAATTACCCGCGCTTGATATGCAATTTTTATTACTCGGTATTTGTTTTGCTTTCAATTTAATTTTTGTCGGTCTAACACAAGCGCTCTGTTTCCGTTTCAAATTTAGCACAGTGCGGATCATTGCCATTATTGGTTATCTTATCGCGTTAGTCACTATGTCTACTTCCGGCGCAATGGTACAGCAAGCGCCTAAACTATCTGGTATCGTCTTAGACGCTAATCAATCTATGCTGCCGTTATGGGGCATTATTTTAATAATCGCTTTAGTCGTATTTGGTTTTTGTTATTGGCTGTCGCAGAAACTATATTTACACAAAGATTTCGTTGATTAAGATTATCGCTATTCTCTCAACTTTAATTTAAAAGTAATCCAAAGTAGACAAAAGCTGTCAATATTGTTTTGATATACTATGACATATCCCACAAAGGGATGATTAAAAATGAAGTGGAGAGATTAAATGATGACTTATGATGTGGTTACATTGCCAGCAATGCAGGCGGTAGGCTTTACAGCCAGAACCAATAACCAGTCGCCAGAAATGCCAGCAATTATTGGCGGTTTATGGGCAAAATTCGGGCAGGTTTACACACCGGAACGCTTTACATCCGACACTTTTGGGCAACCGATAGGAATTTATGGTCAATACACCGACGACTGGCGCGACGATTATACGGTATTAGTCGGTATACTGTGCCAAAGTGATGTCACGGTACCGCCAGAGATGGTGCGCTGGGAGATTCCCGCAGGAAATTATGGCAAATTTGTGCTCAAAAGCCATCCCAATGACCATCCAACAACGACAGCAAATTTTTGGCAAGAACTTTGGCAAATGGATCTGCCGAGAGCCTATGATTACGATTTTGAAATCTATTATTCCGATGAAATACACGTTTTTATCAGTCTGCGTTGCCAATAATATTTTATTACCACCAAAAAGCGGTGGAAGTTTAACAATAAACTTCCACCGCTTTTTTAGAGTAAATCGACTTCTTCATCGGACAATATTTTTTTAACTGTACGCATAGCGCACATTCTACCGCACATGGTGCAGCTATCTTCATGTTCAGGTGTAGATTCTTTGCGGTAGCGACGAGCTTTTTCACCGTCATCAATAGCCAGCTGAAACATTTTTTCCCAATCCAACGCCGCTCTGGCTTGACTCATTTCATTATCCCATTGCCGAGCAGTGGGAATTTTTTTGGCAATATCGCCGGCATGGGCAGCAATTTTGGCAGCGATGATGCCTTCTTTCATATCCTCCAAATTGGGGAGACGCAAGTGTTCTGCTGGCGTCACATAGCAGAGAAAATCAGCGCCTTTGCTGGCCGCCAACGCGCCGCCAATAGCGCTGGTAATGTGGTCATAACCTAAAGCTACATCTGTTACCAACGGTCCTAAAATATAAAAGGGCGCACCGTGACACAATCGTTTTTCTAAAACAACGTTAGCCTCAATCTCGTCGATTGCCATATGTCCCGGACCTTCAATCATAACTTGGACATTTTTTTCCCAAGCTCGTTTGGTCAACTGACCTAATGTGATCAATTCGCTGATTTGTATACCGTCGGAAGCATCGTTGATGCTGCCGGGGCGACAAGCATCACCCAAACTAAGCGTAACATCATATTGAGCGCAAATGTCTAAAACTTCGTCAAAACGAGTATAAAAAGGATTTTCCCGTTGATTAGTCATCATCCACGCAAAAAGCAACGATCCGCCCCGTGAAACGATATGCGTAAGCCGCTGATGTTCTTTAACTTTTTGGGCAATATCCAATGTAAAGCCAGCATGAACCGTAATAAAATCAACGCCGTCCTCTGCATGACGACGAATAACCGCTAAAAATTCATCTTCGGTAATATCTTTCAAGCCTTTTTCCAAATAACCAACGGCGTCATACATAGGAACCGAACCAATCATCGCTGGACTCATGGCGATAAGCTGTTCACGAAATTGTCGGGTTTTGCCGTAATTACTCAAATCCATAATGGCTTCTGCTTTCATGTCAATAGCTGTCTGCACTTTACACAGTTCTTGCTCTATATCCATACAATCCCGTGAAATGCCTAAATTGACGTTAATCTTGGTACGTAATCCTTGTCCAATACCATATGGGCTAAGGCTGCGATGATTTTTATTGGCGGGAATGACGACTGCACCTTGTGCCACTAATTGACATAAGATTTGCGGCGATAGGGATTCTTTTTCAGCAACAACGAGCATTTCTGGCGTGACGATGCCTTGTTTAGCAGCGTCAAGCTGGGTAGTATAAGTCATGATAATTTCCTCCTTTATAACACCTGTTCAATTTGCGAGCAGGATGATTGCAAAATAAGATTTTCATTGAAGTAAAATTTGATGTTATTATAGGCACGTTAAACTATTTTATTTCAAGATAAAAATCAACAGCACTGAACTAACTCGTTTTCAAGAAGAACACTGCTTATTTTCTTCATATAAATACCCAAAGATACTGATTAAAACGATAATACTGCCAATGAATTGACCAAGAGAAAAACTTTCACCAAAGAGAAAAAAAGCAACCATCGCTGCAATAACAGGCTCACCTAATACAGATAAGCTAACGACCGAAGCGGCTAAATATTTCATACACCAGCTGAAGAGCGTATGCCCTAAAATAGTGCAAAACAACGCCAGCGATAAAAACATGCTGTAATCCAACAAGGGATAGCCCACAAAAGAATAATCGCCTAATGCTGCAAAAACGGCTAAAATAATGGTACAAAAACCATAAAGCAACGTTGTATAGGGAATTGTGTCCAAACTATGTCGCAGATAGCTGCTAAATAAGTAATGAATGGCAATAAAAACAGCGCCCAAGAGCGCCAATGCATCGCCAAAGAGATAATTGCCGCCCACTGAAAAATCACCCCAACTTAAAAGTATAGTCCCCATGATTGCTCCAAAAACACTCATCAACATTTTGGGATTCACTGGTGTTCGCCAAATGATAAAACCAAAAACAATCACAAAAAAAGGCTGTGTATTTACTAAAACAGTAGAAGATGCTACGCTGGTATAGCGAAGTGATGAAAACCATGTCACAAAATGCAGTGCCAGAAATAGCGCCGACGCAAAAATCAAGGCTAGTTGTTTAAAACGCAATCGCCACTGATATTTTTTGGTTGTTGTAGCTAACGGCAATGATAATAAAAAAGTAAACAACAGTCGATAAAATGCTGTAACTACCGAGGGCGCTTGGGTAAAACGCACAAAAATAGCCGAAAGCGAAACGCCAACAACAGCAACAACCAATACGGCATAAGGATTGACCTTATTCATCGTGAATAATTCCTTTCTATAAAACTTCATTGAATCAGAATAACTTTATTATAAAAAATTGGCAGAAATTTGTATAGCAGAAATTTTTTATGATAGACTGCATAACTATCAAAAAACGGCGTGCAAATTTTTCTGCTGTCAACCGCTTGTCAAGCAAAAGAGACGCCTTCAATTTTTTCAGCCTAATACTAGCAGTCAAAATTTATCGAACAGTGCCAATAAATTCCGACTTGTGAAGCGATGAAAAATGCGGTATTATAGTAAAAAATTGATCAATTAGCAAAAAAGGAGCGAATAGCGTTGAAAAGCAAAAAAATAATTGTTTTGACCATCTTGGCGTCAATGCTGTCAGTAAATGCCGCATGGGCTGATCATACCACTTCCATAGTCGCCGCAAACAATCGTCTTTCCAATGGTGAAACTCAACAGGCATGGGAAAAATTAAAAACAGAAACTGTTCTTACCGATGGAACAAACCGCATTATGGATTATATCAATGGTTTAGTTTTTGAATTTCCTAAAGGCAGCGGTTTTATCTTTAACCGCGCCCAATCTTATGTGGCTACGGTTTTAGAAAAAGGCGAATTAAAAAGCCAAATCAAGCGAGTAGTTTTCCCAGAAGCAGAAGCTCAGCACGATGAAAGCGATGATGCTTTTTTACAAGAGGTGGTCACACCATCAGCACTCGTCATCGCTGGCGCCCCTTTACAGAGCGATGACGATTCTCTTTTGGCAAAAGATAACGTGAAAAATAGCTTTAAAGAAGTTGAAACGCCAGAAAATCTATCAAATGGTTTTTATCTGGATAATGGGATGTTTGTACGCAGCCTTATGCGCTGGCAAGACGAAAGCGGCTATCATTTAAAAGGAACAATACTCTCGGAAGATGACAGCGAGTATTTTTTGCAGATGGACTCAGCAGAAGTTATTGCCGATGAAGCGGTCAGTGACTTATTGGAACATATGCGTCTGATGTCAGTCGTGGAGCGTAGCGCTTATTTAGATCTTGCTGCCATAGCTGACGTCAAAAAAATAACCGTTAAAGACCAATCGACAAAGCAATTGATTGATTATGCAAACGGCTATACCTTTGATTACCCTATGGATATGACTGTTGATTTTTCTATGGGCGATTTGCGGACCGTATTGGAAAACAGCGAATGTCGCGTTGAAATTTATCGTCAGCCTTTGAATAATGTTAGTGCTGCGTCTTACAAAAATTATTCCAATTCGTTTTTAAAAAATGACGTGGATCACTTCAATATCAAAAAGCATAAAGATACGTTCGGCGGTATGAACGCCCAAATCACGCAATGGGAACGCCCCAAACTAAGCCAAATCGCCAATGATCGCAACTACTATTATTCAGTCGATTTGGTACGCAGTCAAACAATGGCGTATACGATTTTCTATAAATCAACGAAAGATATTAGCCATGATGATAAATATCAACAGATCTTGGAGTCTTTCACGCTGATATCTCCCATTGGTACAGTGACTAAAGGCAGTTTCAGAGAAAATAAAAAAGATGCTCAGCCAGCTCACTATACTAAATGGAACGAAGAAACACAAAAATTATACGATGATTATTTTGTCAACAACAATGAATTGACATGGGGAATTTTTGAACCCAACGCACCATTAGATTTTTATACACTAAATATTTTAGAGAAAAAATTGGATTATCAATTTGAATTTTTGCTGCACTACCAGCATCTACCAACAGACAACGCTCTGGCTGATCAAATATCGGTATTGAATAATGCTTATAAGCAAGGACGCATTGTAGAGTTGACGCTGCAAACTACCGATATGGGCGAAGACGCTGGTAATACAGTCTATGATATTTTAAATGGTAAACACGACGGTTTTCTCACCCAATACGCTAAAAATATTGCTGCTTTTGGTCATCCAGTATTGTTTAGACTGTGTAATGAAATGAATGGTGACTGGTGCCAGTATTCGGCTTTTCATACGTCTAAAGATACCGAATTATACAAAGCCATGTATAACCATATTTACGACATCTTTGAACAAGAGGGTGCTAATGTCAATACACTATGGGTATGGAATCCCAATGAAAAATCTTTTCCTGATTTCAGCTGGAACAACGCCATGATGTATTATCCCGGCAATGAGCGAGTCGATATTGTAGGAATGACGGGCTATAATACGGGCAATTATTATGCTGGTGAAAAATGGCGCACTTTTGACGAAATTTATCGTCCGCTCTATCAAGAATACCAAGCTCGCTTTGATAAACCCATGATGATTACCGAATTTGCTTCCGCCAGCTTCGGCGGCGATAAAGAACTTTGGGTCAGACAAATGTTTCAGGGCATCAAAGGCATGAAGCAAGTCAAAGTCGCTATTTGGTGGAGCGGCTGCGATTGGGCAAGTCCTGGCGTACCCGCCAGAATTTACTATTTAGATGAAACACCAGAGCTCATCGAACTTTTTAAAGAACTACTACATGATGAAACATTGAAATAAATAAAAATCAAGCGCTCCTTTTGCCTAGATAACGAGTATTATTGTTGTACTCGACTACGCGAAAGGGGCGCTCGCCTCATAAGCAACAAATCTTTGATGAAAAATTCTAATGTCCAAAAAATCATAGTTTGTTAGACAAACGAAATAGCATAAAAAAAGAGCTGATAAACGGCGAAAGTTCGTTGTGTATTAGCTCAAAATAAAGCGTCTATTAAATTATAACTTTTTAGATAGCTATATTTATTGACCGATAACTAGACAATTTTACAAGAAAAGTGACAATCCCTTTTGAAGTTTGGTTGAAAATATTGGCAATCTGTGTTATGCTAAAAATAATATAAAATTAAGGAACAAAAGGGAGACGCACTTATGAAAAATGTAAAAAAAATTATCCAAAAGATTTGTTTAGCAACAACAGTGCTGACCGTTACGTCGGTTGCATTGACAGGCTGTTCCAATAAAACACCATTAGATCCTAACGATCCGGTATCTTTAACGATATGGCATTATTACAATGGCTCCCAACAAGTTGCTTTTGATGCATTAACAGAAGAATTTAATGAAACCATCGGCAGGGAAAAAGGGATTTATGTACAGGGATATAGTCAAGGGTCGGTTTCTGACTTAGAAACGGCTATTAGAAATTCTATCAGTGGCAAAGTGGGCGCAGAAGCAATGCCAGATATTTTTTCGTCTTATGTTGATACGGCTTATGAAGTAGAGCAAGCGGGGGCATTGGCCAATTTATCAGATTATCTTAGTGAAGAAGAGTTGAAACGGTACGTTGATTCTTATATTGAAGAAGGGCGTATTGCTGTTGATGGTACGCTGCGAATTTTTCCAACGGCGAAATCTACCGAAATTACTATGCTAAACAAGACCGACTGGGAGCCTTTTGCAGCGGCTACGGGAGCTTCTTTAACATCATTAGCAACAATAGAAGGCATAGCGGCTACTGCGCAAATGTATTATGAGTGGACTGACGCTCAAACGCCCGACATATCAGGTGATGGTAGAGCATTTTATGGACGAGACGCTTTAGCCAATTATTTTATTATCGGCATGCAACAGTTGGGGGTAGAAATCTTTGAAGTAACAAACGGCGAAGTAACACTGAATACGCCTAAAGAAGAATTATACCATTTGTGGGAAAATTATTATGTGCCCATGATTAAGGGATATTTTGCTGCTTATGGATCGTTTCGCTCTGATGACGTCAAGACCGGCGATTTATTAGCGTATACTGGTTCAACTGCTTCAGCAATGTATTTTCCCAATCAAGTAGAACTAAACGATAGCAGTTATCCTATTGATTATTTAGTGATGGCTGCGCCAATATTTGAAAATGGGCAGCCGTATGCTATGCAGCAAGGTGCTGGAATGGTTGTCAGCAAGTCTGATGAAAAGCATGAATATGCAGCAGTAGAATTTTTGAAATGGTTTACGCAGGCTGAAAATAATCTGCGTTTTGGTTGCGTTTCGGGTTATTTGCCAGTGTTGAAGGAAGCCAACAGTACTGAAAAGTTGGATCAGGTGATTGCTGATCAACAGTTGGCAGTAGCGCCCAAGACATATGATTGTCTGACAACTATTTTTGAAACCATAGATGATTTAACGTTGTATACCAATAAGAGTTTTGAAAACGGTTATGCGGCGCGACGAATATTAGAATATCATCTTGCCGATAAAGCAGCTGAAGATCGGGCTAGCGTAGTAGCAGCGCTGGCAGAAGGCAAGAGCCTTGCGGAAGCGTCGGCACCATATATTACGCAAGAAGCTTTTGAAGCATGGTATGATTCTTTTTGTGAGGCGCTGAATCATGCGGCTAACAAGTAAAAAGCAAATGGAAGAAAAGCGGCGAAACAGGAAAAAAACGACAATTTTTAAATTCTTTTTAATGCCGTTGATTGCCATTATGTTGATGCAGAGCGTTATTGCTGTGGGAACTTTAGTCGTGAGACGAACAACAGAAATGCTTGAAGAATATTCTTGCAGTATGATGAGCCGCTTGGTTGAAAATCGGCAAGTAATTTTGCAAAATGATATGAATCAGCGCTGGGCATCTATTCATGAGCAGGATACGCTTTTTGAGGGACTTTTGGCGCAGTACTTAAATAACAAAAACGCAGATTTAGCCCATGTATTAGCTTCTGGTGAAATGAGAAATGAACTGCTGGAGCAGTTTTTTCCCGAGTGTCTTGATATTTTGCAGCATAATTCAACAACGGGTATTTTTATCATTTTGACTGGAGAGGAACGCACACAGGCGGCAGATTTCGATGGCTTTTTTATCAGAGATTCCGAGCCCGATGCTAATCCTGCCAATTATACGGATCTTTTGCTAGAAAGAGGAAACAAGCAGCTTTCTCGTCGGTGGAATATTCCCCTAGATACCCAATGGACGACACGGTTTCATATGGATGGTCAAGGGAAGAACGAAGCTGACGCTTATTTTTATGAACCATGGCGGGCAGCAACTTTATACAGAGATGCCGAAACGGATAATTTGGGATACTGGTCTACCCCTTTTTTGCTGGAAAAAGAAACGGCAGATTCCTATGAAATGATTACTTATTCGGTTCCTCTGCGATATGAAGGGCAAGTTTATGGCATATTAGGAGTGGAAATATCCGTCAAAAGGTTGCATGAATATTTCCCAGTAGCAGAGTTAAACAACGATCAACAATCGGGATATATGTTAGCAGTTGAACAGGATGACGGCAGTTATGCGCCTTTGTTGGGCAAAGGCGTGCTTTACAACCTGCTTCGTTCAAATAATGAACGGTTTATCTTAAAAGAAACAGATTATGACAATCTGTCGTTAATCCCAGATATTCGTTTAAATAAACAAGGGATTTATGCCGTCACTTGTCCGTTGAAGCTATATAGCAATAATGTGCCTTATGACAACACTCAGTGGGTATTGTTGGGGTTAAAAACAGAAGACGATTTGTTTGGCATGGGACGGCAGTTGTATGTTTGGCTGGTTATTGCGATTTTAATTGGTTTGAGTTTTGGTGTGGTCGGGATTTATTTTTTGGTTAGACATTTAACCAAACCCGTTCAGCATTTGATGCAATGTATCAGTAAAGGCAGTACAGGACTGCAAGAATTCAAAGCATCTAATATTTTGGAAATTGACGCATTGTATGATGTTGTCAATGATTTGACCAATAGGCAAAAAGAGGCGGAAAATGTCCTTTTGGAGGAAAAAGAACGCTATAAAGTGGCTTTGGAATCAACACAAGATGTCTTTTTTTCGTACGATCTTCAAAATCATACATTGGATATTGTTAATCACGAAACCAAAAACGGGCGCTGGCAATGTGAAGAATTTGCAACAGCCTTTATTGATCCTGATGATATTGATGAACGAGATCAAGCAAAAGTAATTGAAACACTGCAAAGTGAAGCTGATCAATTAGCAGTAGAGTTTCGAATGAGGCAGTCGAAAGAGGCTGACTTTGTTTGGGTGGCGCTTTCTAGCAAAGTAGTCTATGATATTGATGGTAAACGATGGAAATTGGTGGGAAGCATTCGTGATATTCAGTTGCAAAAAGAGCGAGAGGCAAAACAACTCAGGAAAACGACCACAGACGGCGCAACAGGCTTTTATATCTTTAGCATCGGTATGGAGCAAATACGGGAATATCGCTTAACACATCCTCAAGGTGTGATGCTTAGTTTGATGCTCATGCAGTTGAAAGAAATCAACGAAAAGAACGGCATCGTTTTTGGCGATATGATTTTGGAAGAGATTAGTAATGTGATACGTGATAGTTGCCGCGCACTTCAAGAGAAAACTGGCTGTCAAACAGTGGCGTTGCGTCTTGATGGAGACGAATTTGCGCTGTGGCTGGCAGAGCAATCGCTACAGCAAGCGACAGTTTTTGTGGAAGAATTGCTGGCAAAAATCAAAATAAATTTTGCAGAAGAATTATTTCATATTGATATTCGCGCGGGATTAGTTTGTGCTGGTGAACATCAGACTGTTGAAAAATTGATCAGTATGGCGAAATTAGCGCAGAAGTCGGTAACGATGAACGCAACGAAAGCGTATGCTTTTTATGAAGCATTGCCAGAGGAAGAACAAAAACCTTTGCCAGTTTGGCAAGGACGTGAAATCAATACGCTTGATTATAGTGAAGATGTCACGCTGGTTTCGCTAGCGCTCAATCTATTTGGCAGAGGCAGTGACTTTTCAGCGCAAATGATGCTGATGATTCGCAAGATCGGCAGAGCATATCAGGCCAGCGACGTATTGATTTCGATATTGCGGGACGATTTTAATACTAATTATTTAGAGTATCAATGGCATAAAAGCGAAGAAACCATTACCAAAAATGTGAGACAATACAAGGAAGAAGAAAAAGATTTCTTTTTCCACTGGTTGGGACAGGAAGAAGTGCGCTATTGTTCAGTAGAAGATAGTCAAAACGAAATTATTCAGTGCTTTTTAAATGTTACCTGTGATCAGTATGGGATTGTGTTGCCCATGTATGACAGCGGAAATTATATGGGTAATATTTGCATTCTTGGTATTCAGCAACAATTGATGGAGAACGCTGACAATTACCAGAATTTGGTTGAGTTAGGCAGCGTCATCCAAAGCCAGCTCAATCAGCAACAGCACGATATTGCCAGTAAAGCGAAATCAGAGTTTCTTTCCCGTATGAGTCATGAAATTCGCACGCCCATGAATGGTATTATCGGTATGACGGCTATTGCTTTGCAGCAAGAGCAGAGTCAAGAGCGTATCATGGATTGTTTGCAAAAAATACAATCATCGTCCAATTATTTATTAGGGCTAATCAATGATATTTTGGATATGTCTAAAATCGAAAGCGGCAAAATGCGGTTGGAACCGGTCAATTTTGAACTGTATGATATGGTGGATACGATCATAGAATTGATTACGCCGCAAGCAGCAGCAAAGCAGATAGATTTTGTTCAGGATATTGTACTGACACATCATTGGTTTGTAGCAGACAAGATGCGAATTAGTCAGGTATTGATCAATCTTCTGGGCAATGCGATGAAATTTACGCCTGAAAAGGGTAAAGTAACCTTAAAGATAAAAGAGCTCAAAATGATTGAGCAGGAAGCTCTGGTTTATTTTACTGTTTGCGATACGGGTGTTGGCATTGCCCAAGAAGATCAAGAGCGAGTATTTCGTTCTTTTGAGCAATCGTCCGGGCGCAATCCTGCCAAACAACAGGGTACGGGCTTGGGACTTTCTATCAGCAGTCGTTTGATTCAGATGATGGGCAGCAATATTCACTTAGAAAGCGAATTGGGTAAAGGCAGTAGCTTTAGCTTCACTATTCCTTTAGCGCTTGGCGAAAATATAACGACCAATGAACCAGAAGAAAAAATTTCTTTTGAAGGCTACCGTATTTTAGTGGTAGAAGATAATGAATTAAACGCTGAAATTGCCGAAAGTTTGTTGGAAGAACGCGGTTTTGCGGTTGATTGCGTTTATGACGGCGCGCAGGCGGTCGAAAGAATTCGCACGACGGCACCGGGAACATATGACGTCATTTTGATGGATATTATGATGCCAGTAATGGACGGTTTATCAGCAACACGAGCGATTCGCAGCATGAGCCGCGAAGATTGCCATAGTATACCGATTGTAGCCATGTCCGCTAATGCCTTTGATGATGATTTGAAAAAATCAGTGGAATGCGGCATGAACGGTCATTTATCCAAACCGGTAGAAGTTGATAAACTGTATCGAATGTTGAGCAAAGTCCTTCGCCAAAAATAAAAATAAACGACACAAAAAATGCGGTATAGCCTTAGGCTGTATCGCATTTTTTGTGTCGTCTACCTCGAAAGATTTTGGTGAAAGGTCTGCCGAGAGAACAGTTGCAAATTCTGTAAATACGTTTTCAAAAAAGCAATCAATATTTCGTCAGCACTACTTAGGGTGTAAGTATTAGCATAAACGATGTTACAACTCGAATAAATCGGTTCATCAAGCGGACGCACGGTAACGTCGGGATACAATGAGGACATTTTAGTAAATAAAAATCCCGGCAATAAGCATACCGTTTCATTGCGAACGATACTTTCTAATTGCTGATAAATATTTGAAGAGATTAAAACAATATTTTCGGCTTTGTAGCTGTTAGGCAGAGATAGAGGCATGACCGCATTAATATAATCCATATAGACTTGCCGGGAAATGCTTTTTTGCTGAGCAAGGAGCGAATGTCGATTGAGATAGATGTAGGTTTCAAACTCTATAATAGGAATAACGTTGACAAGCGATTCCGGTGTTTGAGATAACTGTTTGGCAATAGGCACTCCCGTCAAATATAAATGTTCCGACTTTAACTGCTTAGCATAAATCTGCTCAGTGCTTTCAATACACAAAAGATCAATATTAGGCGAAATGGTCTTGAATTGTTTGATAAAATCGCTCAGAAATATAGAAATAAACGGTGGCGTATGTAAGATGCATTTACCTTGTTCAACAGCGTGATTCATACCGTCAGCAGAGTGACGCATCAAAAAATAGGCCTGCATTTCCGCATAAATCGTCAATAATTTTTTAGCGTATTCGGCGAAGATAATACCATCTTCTGTCAAAGAGATTCCTTTATTCGTTCGCTTGAAAAGTGAAACCTGCATTTCATCCTCTAATCCTGTTAAAATATTGTTAAGCTGTTGTTGGGAAATATACAGTTTTCCCGCTGCTTGATTGATCGATTGAGTATTAGCAACGCTCATGAAGTAACGCAAATGCTCAAGTTTCATCATAAACACCTCTCACACTGGCGTTTAGTACTTTTAATCCATTAGAAAATATAGCGTATTGGCAAAATGATTAACTTAACTATAACATAGTATAATACAATTGACAATCCTACAAGAAAATCTTGTGGATACTTGCTTGAACCAGATTTTTTGTTTCAAGTTCTATTTGAAATGCTACAAGTTTTAGTTGAATACAAAACATAAATTATTATGATATAATGCAGATAGGTAAAATTCCGGAGTTTTATCAGCACCAAAAGATTATTATACGATTCATTTAATGCAAATTATTGTTTTTTAAACAATATGAATGGAGGCTTTTTATATGGCAAATCAAGAGGCGCAAAAAGGACTTGATAAAAAATTATTGATGCATGTTGCTATTACGTTTGTCATTATGTTTGGTTTTCAGCTGATTCCAGCGCCAGCGCCTATTACAAAGTATGGCATGGCAACCATAGGTATTTTCATCGGTTTGATTTACGGCTGGACAGTTTCGCCCAGTAATATGGTATGGTCTGGTTTGATGGGGCTGACCGCTTTAGCAACTACTGATTTTGGCAACGCTAGCGCAGTTTTAATTAAGGCATTTGGCTCCGATATGGTGGTTCTCAATATTGTAGGGATGCTGATGATCGGCGCTTTAGCAGAAGCGGGCGTTTCTGAATGGCTGATTGTTAAATTGGTGACTGCCAAATTTGCCAAAGGTAAACCATGGCTTTTAACATTTCTATTAGTTTTTGGTCCGTTCATTCTGGGACTTTTAATCAATCCTATGATTCTCGTTATTTTCTTGATGTCTTTATATGGCACACTGTTTAAAAAAGCGGGTTATGAAAAAGGCGATAAATACATGACCATGGTAACGTTAGGCATGGTACTGAGTATTTTGTTTGCGCCTGTTATTTTTCCATTCAAAGGCGCTATGTTGATGTTTTTGCCAGTTATTTCCGCTTCGACAGGCGTTGTTTTTGAATACGGCAGATTTATGTTGAGTATCATTCCGTTTGCTGTGCTTACCATGATTTTATATATTCCGCTGATGAAAATTTTAGGCTGCAAACCAGATAAAATGGTTAATGCTGATATTAGCGAATTGGAGAAAAAATATGAATACGGGCTAACAAAGTATCAGCAACTAGTGCTATTTTGTCTTGTTTTATATGTTGTGGGGGCAATTGTGGTCAGTTTTATCGGTGGCGATAGTGGCATTAGACTATTGATTCGCAAACTAGGCGTTTATGGTTGGTCAATGATCATGTGCGCTGCGATGATGTTTGTGCGGCTTGATGGTCAATATTTGGCAGATCCTAATATTGTCGGTAAACACGTTTCGTGGAATATCATTTTCGTTATCACCAGCGCCACGACAGTATCAGCCGCTATGACCAGCGAAGGCACAGGCGTAAGTGCTTTTATTACTAATTTGATTGGACCGTTTGTAAGCGGGCTTAGCCCAGTTATATTTTTGGCTGCGGTGGGGATTATTACATTCTTGTTCACTAATTTCTTCAATAATTTAGCAACTATTTATACGATGATCGCCGTAGTGTGCGCTTTGTATAATCAGGGTATGGCGTTTGACGTGCAGATTGCTGGAACGTTGATTGCTGTCATGGGGCTAATTGGCTATTTATTGCCCGCATCATCAGTATATGGCGCCCTATTGCACGCACAAGAATTTATGTTACCTAGCGCAATTTACAAATATGGTATAATCACTATGGTGTTTATTATTCTGACGCTGTGTTTGATCTATTTACCGATTGCTTTGTTCGTTGCTTAGATAGAAAAAATACTACGCTAAAGCATTTCATAAAAAGAAGCGTTTTCATGCTTTAAGGGCTATGAAAACGCTTCTTTTTTGTCTCATAAAGGCGAAACGTACAAAACAATTTCTTCACAGTTATGATTGTTGT
>CATJSX010000118.1 GCA_949743265.1 uncultured Peptococcaceae bacterium | reverse complement strand
GGACATGAGACAACGTCAATGGTTACTTTCCTAAATTTTCCATTGCTGTTTATGGGGGGGAGCTTTGTGCGCTTTTTTTCTGCATTTTTATGCTTGACTATACATGACTTTTTCATTTCTACTTAACAGAACCAAAATTTTTATTGATTTACTTAATTGATTATCCCACGAACGTTTTATAAATTCAACCATTTTTGCTTTAAAAGACCAACAATTTTATTGGTTATTAGAAAGTACACAACTTGCTGGTTTTTAACGGCGGCAGAAATTTTGTCGGCGCTTTGATTATTATAGCTCTCCATATATGCTCCAATATACGCATATGGTTACAAATTACGGACCAGTGCAATTTTCTCTGGATTAAAGCGCTATTTTGTGCTACAATGTATACAGACACTAAGGATATTTTTAGAAGTTGTCGTATATAAAGGACGACATGAAGGAGGTTTTTTGATGAATTGGCAACAAGAATATGCACAAAATATCACCACCGCCGAGGCGCTGGCAACCTATTTGCCTCTTAGCACTGACGAAATCATTCGTATTGATGAAGTTATTAAACGCTATCCTATGTCGATTTCTCGTTATTATCTTTCTTTGATTGATCCTAAAGATCCAAATGACCCTATTCGCAAGATGGCGGTGCCTAGTGGGCATGAATTGCTGGAGGACGACGGTAGTTTTGATACTTCTGGTGAAGGGGATAACACCGTTTTGGACGGTTTGCAGCATAAGTATCGCCAAACGGCTCTCTTGCTTTCTACGAATTTATGTGCTATGTATTGCCGTCATTGTTTTCGCAAACGATTAGTTGGCTTAGCTGATGAAGAAATTATGAAACAATTCGACCATATGGTTGATTATATTGCAACACATCAAGAAGTTAGCAATGTTCTTATTACCGGCGGCGATGCGCTGCTCAATTCTAACCGCGTATTGGAATACTATCTCAAAACTCTTGTGCAATTTGATCATTTGGATTTTATCCGCTTCGGCAGCCGCCTACCAGTGACGTTTCCCATGCGTATCAGCGAAGATGAAGAACTGCTCGCCTTGCTCAAAAAATACAGCCAACAAAAAACAATCTATGTTGTTACCCAATTCAACCACCCCAATGAACTAACTGACCACGCCCGCAAGGCCATCAAAGCGCTGCTTGACTGCCATATCATTGTCAGCAATCAAACCGTATTGTTAAAAGGCGTTAACGATGACAGCGATGTTTTATCCAGTTTGATGCGCGGTTTGACTAGTATGGGGGTTATCCCCTATTATGTTTTCCAATGTCGACCCGTTACAGGCGTTAAAGATAGCTTTCAGATTCCCTTAAAACAAGGCGCTGCCATTGTAGACAGCGCTAAAAGTCAACTAAACGGTTTAGCCAAAAGGTTCCGCTATGTGATGAGCCATCCGACCGGAAAAATAGAAATTTTAGGTCAATTACAGGACGAGATGCTCTTTAAATACCATCAAGCCAAGTATCCAACGGATCAGAGTCGGATTTTTATGCAGTCGTTATCCGATGATGACTGCTGGCTGGGAGAAATTAAAGGAAATTAAAAAATTGATATTGTAGCAGGGCATCAACAGTGCTATAATAAAAAATGACAATAATATAAAAAGGAGGGGGATTTTATGACGCATATTCAAACTATTAGCGCACAGCACTTGCAGGCTACCGTTCAAAAAGGCGGTTGCGGCGAATGCCAGACTTCCTGCCAGTCTGCTTGCAAAACTTCCTGTACAGTCGGCAATCAAGCCTGCAAAAATAATTAAATTCCGTTGTGTTAAATAAAGAACTGTTGATGATTAAGTTCTTTATTTTAAAATGAAAACATCCTGTGAATCAGTACCTTTCAGTATCTGATTTTCCCACAGGATGTTTTTGTATAGCGGGCAGATAACAATACCTTGTCCTAATAGCTCAAAGCGTGTTTTTTGACTGCTTTTTCCATTTATCGCAAGATTTTCTATACTGCTGGTTTTACTATCTCCCATAAAAGATCCAGTAATTTGGAAACATCAATAGGTTTAGCAATATGACCGTTCATTCCAGCGTCCAGCGCCGCTTTTTTATCTTCATCAAAAGCGTTGGCTGTCATAGCAATAATAGGGATATGGGCAGTATCTGGATTTTCCAGCGCCCGAATCTGTCTGGTTGCTTCATAACCGTCCATAAGCGGCATTTGAATATCCATCAAAATGAGATCGTACTGATGCGGTTCTGACGACTTCATTATGTCTACCGCAACAGAACCGTCATTGGCAACATCTACGATAAAGCCGACTTCTTCAAGAATC
Source organism: uncultured Peptococcaceae bacterium (assembly GCA_949743265.1). Taxonomy (GTDB): domain Bacteria; phylum Bacillota; class Peptococcia; order Peptococcales; family Peptococcaceae; genus CATJSX01. The sequence goes on along the minus strand of CATJSX010000118.1, from coordinate 17,629 downwards.
GTTACCGTAATTTCTTGATTGAGTTCGTTGTCTTCCACCAATAGGATTTTCTTTTCAGAGAAGGAAAATTCCTCTGGCAAAGGGGCTTCCAAATTTTTGACCCCAAACGGCGACTCCAATATCTCTTTAAGCTCCGATAAAAAGATTGGCTTAGAACAAAAAGCTGTGACGCCCGCTTTTCTTGCTTCTTCTTCAATATCCGACCAATCGTAAGCAGTCAGAATAATAATGGGCGTTTCTTCTCCAACAAGTCCTCGAATCCGTCTGACCACTTCAACGCCATTCATGTCCGGCATGAGCCAGTCTATGATGTATGCGGCATATTCGTCTGTCTGTTCTACGGCGAGTTTTACCCGAAGCATCGCTTCTTTGCCAGAAGTCGTCCAATCAGGACGCATGCCGATATCCGACAGCATCTTAGTCACGCTAGAGCAGGTATTAAAATCGTCATCAACCACAAGCGCCCGAAGCCCTTGCAGCTCAGGAATCGTTTCTTGCATTACTGGAGTAGAACAGGTTTTAAACTGTAGGGATACCGTGAAGGTTGTTCCTTTTCTTCTCTCGCTCTCTACAGAAATCGTACCGCCCATCATATCTACAATATTTTTGGTAATTGCCATGCCGAGTCCAGTTCCTTGTATTCCGCTGACGGTGCTTGTTCTCTCACATTCAAAAGGTTCAAAAACTTTTTTGAGAAATTCTGGACTCATGCCAATTCCGGTATCTTTTACCTGAAATTCATAAGCGGCGTAGCCTTCTGAAGCCTCTCTTTTTTGCAAAATCCGAACGCTGATCATACCGCCCGGCTCTGTAAATTTCATAGCATTGCTCAACAGATTCAGCAAAACTTGATTCAGCCTGAGTCTATCGCATAAAACATGTTCATTGACCACATCTACCGTATCAATATAAAAATCCAACTGCTTTGACGTAATATCGGCTTGTACAATTGTCTTTAAATCATGTAAAATCTCTGGAAGAGAATTCTCTTTTTCCTCAATTTTTACCTTTCCGCTTTCAATACGGCTCATATCCAGTACATCGTTGATTAAACTCAACAGATGATTGCTGGAAGTAGCAATTTTTTTCAGATAGTCTCTTACCTGTTCTGGATTGTCAATATGTGCCGCGGCAAGGGAAGTAAAGCCTATAATGGCGTTCATGGGCGTCCGAATATCATGAGACATATTGTTGAGAAATGTGGTTTTCGCCTGATTGGCATGCTGCGCCGCCGCCAGCGCATCTTGAAGATCTGTTCTCTGCGCGTCTAATTGCGCCTCCAGTTTTTTCTCATCATCAATATCTACGAAAAAGCCTACAAAGGTGATGGGAGAACCGTCTTCCCGCCTGGATAATCGACCAGCGGCATGAAACCATCTCCACCCCGCGTTTTTGGTGAGAAGACGATACCGCACATCATAGGTTTTTTCGCCAGTATAATCTCTTACAGTGTCCCAATATTCTTTCATGACATATGCTTTATCCTCTTCATGCAGCAAATTTGACCAAGAATCCAGCCTGTTTGGAAAATCTGTTTCATTCTTATAGCCTAACATGTTGCGAAATACATCGGTCCAAATACAAGAAATGATCTCGCCTTGTTCGTTAAATTCCATACTCCATGGACCAGAACCCAAAGCCGCTTGAATATTTTCCATTGCACTCCGTTCACGCTCGATTTGAGCAAGTGCCTCTTTGAAACGATCTTTGTCTACTTTTTCTTGTTCCAGAAGAATCTTTGTATTTTTTCCAGAGTGGTGAATCAGTATCAAAAATACCGTAAGTATGGCAACTACTACGATGGCAGTCTGAACGGGAAACCAACGCAGAGTTTCAGGAGATTCTATACCGATCTTTTCCAGTAGGTAAATTGCCTGACCTGTACCTGTTTTTGCGCTTTCTATCAGCCATATGATCATAATGAGAAGAAGAGCTATCAGCACAATTCCGCTTCTTACGGCAAAAACAGTGGTCTTCTTCTTTTGTTTTTTTGATTGCATTGTTTTCATCCCTCTGTGATCTGATGACGTAGCTTGCTTTGTACAATACGTCTTTGCCTTTCGCGGCTGTGTTTTTATCAGCATAATGAAGTTCATAATCTCGACAGTTCGTCTAATTGTCCAATCTTTTGCTGTAGTCTGCCAAGAAACTGTTGATATTTTACCATATTCCTATAGGTTTTTCCATTGCTAATTAAAAAAAGAGAGAATCTTTTACCACTTACCAATATTTTAGCAGTGAGAGTTATACGCCGCTCGGATTAACTTCTAAATTATTTTTTTATACAATGAGAGCATGCATAGTAAAAGATATTTAGCAGTGTGCTTTTTTCATAAAAAAATCCGACTCGAAGCCATGGCTCCAAGTCGGACTCGTGTGCTTTACGTTCTAACTGAGATTATTTATTTTCTTTGCGTCTAGGCGCTGTAACGGTTAAAATAACCATACCACTGAGCATCGCGAGGCAAATAGCGACCCAAAGGGCGGTTTTGGTATTATCGCCGGTCGGGGGAACTGGGTCCATATTGGCCAACGGGACATCTTCTTCTGGTACATAAACGTATTCTTCCGTTTCAGGGTCCCATGTTCTGACGTATGCTAATGGAACATCATTTTCTAATACAGTAACTTCAGCTGGCGCGCCGGGTACGTTAGGATCTGGCAATTCTGTCAGCGTTCCCGGAGGTGGCGTTACTGGTGGTGTGGTTGGGTTATTCGGTTCTGTTGGCGGCGGATTGTCTGGTGGATTATCCGATGGATTATCGCCTCCCGGAGGCGGTGTTACCGGCGGGGTCAATGTGTTGGTAATCGTCACCACATTATCCTCTCTGGTTTGTGTGCTGGTATAGCCGACAATGCCGACTTCAGCAATGCTCCATGATACGTCCGCTGCCAATTCGTTCCAAGTATAGCTCCAATTATTGTCAGCGTTCAGCGTTACATATTCTTGAATGCTTTCGCCATTGGAGAGCCCAACCAAAATGCTGGCAGGACGATTGGCGCTGCTGTTGTCATTCCAAACTTTATTAACGGTCAAGCTGATAGGATCAGGCGGCAGTTTTGTATTGGTGATAGTCACGAAAAATTCATTATCTTCACCGGTTATTTCACTGTATTCTGCTGCATAACCCGCTAGCGCTTCTTCTACTACCGAATATTTGCCATCGGCGGGCAAATTATTAACTGTCGCGCTCCAATTATTGACTGCGCTCAAAATGGCCGTCGCTACTATAGCGCCATCTTCGTCCAATACATTAACCGTAACAACAACATCGCCTTCTGGTGCTGCGATTTCATTGCCGTCAGTATCTTTCCAGAGTTTGGTAATGTTTAAGGTTGCAGTATCGGGTTTGTTTTCTTTGTTAGTGATGGTAATAGCGATATTACCGTCAGCATCTATAACTGGCGTTCCATAAATTGTCGTATAGCCATCAACTTGAATTTCTTTGATGGAATATTTGCCATCTCTTGGCAATGCTTTTGAAGTCGCTTTCCAGCCAGTGTCGTTACCTAGCGTTAAAGTTTCAACCTCTATGAATTGTTTGCCATTATCAGTTTCTTCTTCGCTTTGTATGATAACTTCAATTTTATCAACTGGTGTAGCTATTTCATTGCCTTCGCTATCTTGCCAGAGTTTATTAACGGTCAAAGTAATTGGTGAAACTTCTTTTAAGGAGAATCCAACCATCAAATTATAAGCGGTATTTTGGTAAAAATTATTCATCTCACCATAAAAATAAAGGCTCATACCTGTTAGGATTCCCGCTTCTTCTTTTTTAAGACGATTCCATTGGAATTTTGCATTGCTGTCATAATCAGCAAGAATAGCTGAATTTGGCACCATATAGTTGCCAACAGAATAAGCACCTGTAATATCTTTTAGATTAGGCGTATCGCCGGGAACTATACTATACATATGGGTATAAGTATAACTATATCCGATACCAGCCACATAAGGATTAGTTTCTTTCTGTCCAGCACTAGAAGAATGACCGCCATAAATTCCTTCATTACGATCAACTAAGAGACTACGAGGAATTTCATATAAGGTGCTCCAATTTCCGCCACCTTCACTCACAAAGAAATTATTATAATAATCCAGATAAAATTGATGCAGATCCTGCACACCATTTTTATAACCCTTTGCAATCAATTTTTCTTCCAACACGTCATCTGTTAATTCGTTGTTGCTAAGATCTCTTTTAACATTGTAAAGATATTTCAGCGCATTGTTGCTAACACGAGAAGGAACTGCACTTTCGGGTGGATTAACGCCATCAAAGGTATATATTGGATCAATGTAACCAGATTCTCCTTGCCAATCAGGACTTTGGACAATAAAACTGTTTTTATTGTAAGTGAATACGTTGTCAGAATTGTTGACTATTTTAATGAAAACCGGTCCGAGCGAATCTCCGGGTTGTGTTCCATTATATCCCCAGCGTACATCTTGAATTTTAGCGAATGCTTGCATTATGTCAGCGCTTGCATCAATATCAATATTTTTCTCATCATAACCATCAGGAATAATATAGGTGATCGTTACTGTATTATCAGCAAAGTTATACTCTGATGTTGCTGTAATTCCTTCAGAAGTACTAGAAATATTGGAACGAGTATATTGTGATGTTTTAAGTTCGTTATATGGAACAATATTGAGCTTAAAATCATCCACTTTTTCACGCTCAGCCTTTAAATAGATGGCTTTATAAGTATTGCTAGAGTAATATGCTCCCCAGCTGCCTTTTTCACCATGAAACATAGCGGGAACATCTTGATAAGAAATCGTATCTCCCGGCATATAGAGTTCAGCATTGCTATCATCCATATTGCGATAGCCCGCCACGCGGGTAACAATTGCGTCACCGTTTTCATCAAGCGTAGACTTTGTTTTACCCATAAGTGCTTCGTTAATAATTACAGCAAAGCTGTCATCATTTAAACGATAACCATTATTATCAACGCCATAAACCTCATCGCCATTTTGGATAATTCTAGCGCATCGCTTGATTTCATAACCATTACCACTAGGAGTTGCCCCATCTTCATAAGTATAGACTTCATATGCAGTCACTTGGCAGTCAGTACATACAGCATCTTTAAAAGCATGTTGTGCTGGTGCAACAATCTCACTTATTTCATTTCTGCATAAAGCACATTGATATTTAATCAACCCTTCACGACATTTATTGTCAGTGTATTCAATTTGTGATTCATCTGTCGGCTTAACATGTCCTCCGGGTAAAACAGTTTCAATATCACCACAGAATAAACAAGTTTGTTTTTGTAAACCATCCTCTTGACAAGTTGCCTCTTGGATAATGATTGGTTTGTTTTTGCCATAATAATGTGCATTAGGATCAATTTGCGATGCAGGCTCAAAAGACCACAGCCATTTAGCGCCACAATCCATACATTCTATCGCTTCTCTATTAGTGGCAGGCGAATGACAGGTAGCAGGAATCAAATCAGGACTTCCTCCTCCCGGAAACCAACTTTCCCAAAGACTACCACCACTGACAACTGCATTATGTTTGCAGCTGGCATTTTTCCCGGGAATTACTATTTGTTTGCCTTGACAAATAAATTTTTCTGGTTGCTCTGGATCATAAGTGTATGGATCTAATTCTTCTTCTGTAGCGTGACTACAAACGGGGCAACTTTTGTTGATGTTTATATAATTGCCCCAGAACCATGTGCACAAATAGGTACAGGTACATTCAGAAGCCGTTTCCGCTGCTCGACACATATAAAGCTCTATATAACATTCTTCACCATGTTGATGTTCTCCTTTACCACAACTGTATATCGCTGTATCTAATTGTGGAGCATCGCTTAACGGCGGATATTGATCTTTAATCGTTCTTACTTTGTTTAAAGCAATTGCTCTATCGGCGTCATCGTTTAAAGGCGCAATGAGCGCTTCGATATCGTTGATCAAAGGTGCGATATCGTTTTCGAGAGCATTCATATCGTCCAGAGGTGCAACTTCACTATCAGTTTCAGTGACTTCTTCAACTATCGTAGTGTCGTCCATTGGAGCCATATCAGCTTCTGGCTCGTTGCCGTTTGCTCCATCTAATGGCGCAACACCATTTTCGCCATCAAGAGGCATAATACCTGCTTCTTCATTGCTGGATCCCTCATCAACGATATGATCATCGCTATTGTCCAATGGCGCAATACCATTTTCGCCATCAAGAGGCATAATACCTGCTTCTTCATTGTTGGATCCCTCATCAACGATATGATCATCGCTATTGTCTAATGGCGCAATACCATTTTCGCCATCAAGAGGCATAATGCCTGCTTCTTCGTCGCTGATCCCATCATCAACTATCTCATCATCAGCATTATCGGGATCAGGCCAAACGATATATTCAGGCTGAGTATATTCATTGCCAAAACTATCCTTGTCATGATAAGGATCATCACCGGTAATTAAAATCTCACCGGGACGCATATCTTCAAGGCGAGCGATAATTTCACAGGTTTCATCGTGTTGATGTTCTTCTGCACCACAGCCAAGCACCTTGATCACTTGACAGTCGTAATTACCGCCATGGTTATGCTGCGCGCCTTGTTCCAAGCCGCAAACCGGCTCTTTATCAGTAGCAAAACATTGCACAGAATGAATATGGGTTTCTTCACAAGTCAATACATAACAAGCGAAAGAATGGTAATGACTTTCTGTCGTTTCACCTTCTGCCAAAGCAGGCAACGGCAATAAACTGAGCACAAATGCCAGCATAACCAGCAGCGCAAGATTGCGCCGTAAATGATTTTTTTGTAACAACATAAATGTGTTCCCTTTCTTTGCAAAAATTGCTCGGATGCAAAGTTATCCGGCGGCTGGGCTGACATGGCGCCGAAACACTTTAGCCCCCATAGTTTTGCGTCCCATCGTTTCCGACGGTTTGCCAAAATCGTTAATCATTTTCAAACGTATCTATCGTTTCAGCACTAATCATTGCAGATAAGAAAATAGTTGTCGTATTGCTTCTAAACTTATGGCGTTTTTTGCCAAATTGCTTTGGCAAAAATTTGTTAAACTAAGTTAGCTTCTATAGCTTTGTGTACGAATATCTGCTGCTGATCAATTTGCCTCCATCAATAGAAATGAAACCACATATCCCTCCTTTACTAATAGACAAAAACAGCCAGTGATTTCTGTCATTTTAGAAATCAACAAACGAAGCTATTGAGAAAGTAGTGAGTACAATGTTAAATAAATAGCTTCACTATTAATGAGATGATTTTCCTAATAGTTTTTAGATGCTTTATTAGGGCGAAATCAATATTTCGTTTCCTTCTAAAATAGTCGAAATCAATATTTCGTCCTATACTATAAATGAAAAGAAAATATTTTTTAGCACAGCAAAACTAGACCAGCGAATCTTACCAATAAAAAGCATCAGAAAATAAGAGCTGCAAAAAAATTTTTTTGCACTCCCTTATTTTTTGATGCAAAAAAACAATATTTTTCCATAGAATACCCGTAAAATAGTTGTCGCAACAAAAAAACTTTGCTATAATTATTATTATAGCTGGTGTACGAAGATAATTTAAGTAAAGATTTTTAGACGAAATATTGATTTTGTCTAACTGATTAAACCTAAAAATTCCAGATGTTGCAAATGTTCTTTGCTAGTAGTACGCAAATATATCCGTGTAGTTTCAATACTGGAATGACCCAATACATCGGCTAATTTTGCAATATCTTTAGAAAGGTTATAGAAAGAAGTTGCAAACAGATGGCGTAGATTGTGAGGAAAGACTTTGCTTGACTCAACTTGTGCTTGAACGCAAAGCGTTTTCATCTCTGACCATATTTGCTTTCTGGATAAGCTATTACCGTTTTTGGTGATGAAAATTTCACCAAAAACGATTTTTTGTTTTTTAGCGTATTTTTGTAATTTGCGGCACAATTTATTCGGCAAGAGAATGACACGAATTTTACCTTTTAGCACTATTTCCGCTTGCCCGTTTCGAACAGCTTCGATAGTGATATAAGGCACTTCGCTGACACGGATACCGGTGGCGCAAATAGTTTCCATCAAAAGCGCCAGCCGTTCTCTACCAGTTTGTCCGGCGACCGCCAAAAGCCGCTGATACTCGTCTTTGCGCAATTCTTTGGTCGATTCTCGAAACAAACGTCGCTGAATACGCAAGAATTTTACGCGACACTCTTGCCAGCCCATAAAATCAAAGAAACGATTGAGCGCTGAAAGCATAGCGTTGATTGTTACCGGCGCATAGTTTTGCGCTAACAGTGTTTCACGCCAAGCGAGGGTCATTTCTTTATTTACAGCGCGTCCTGCCAGCCAATGAACGAAAGCGCGAATATCCCGCAAATATTTAGCAATGGTGCCAGCGGCTTTTTCGTCGTTTTTAAGCGTTTGTGCAAACGCAGCGAGCTGTTCTGGATTGATTTGATGTTCAGTCATTGGTGAAATCCTCCTTAAAAATAAACGTGTTTATAGCGTATTTTCGTTACTATTGTAACGTTTAACAACGAACTGTACAATGCTTTGTCAATCACAGAGAAAATTTTTGCTGCATTAAGAAAATCGAAAAAAGTGCCAGTGGTTTTTCGCAGGTGCTTGACGAATATTTTTGGTTATGATATGTCGCCTTTAGAGGGGCAGCTATTTTTGTGTTTTTGGGGTATGCTGAATCGACCGATAAACTATTTTTACAGAGGAATTTCTTTATTTGGCAATTTTTGCGGTGCAGGGTTGTCAGGGAAAAACACGTTTTTAGCGATAGGGCAAGCCAAAAAATTTTGCTGTTCATCAGTGGTGTTGTTTGGCACAAATCTATTGTTTTTCGAACGGCATAAGGTGTACAATAGATTTATTTAAAAACAGGTGTTTTTCTGATATTTATGTGGAAAAATATTGGTTAAGGAGATAATAAATATGTTAATTTTTGATGGCCATTGTGATTCGCTTTCTTCGCCGGTTAGCGGTGAGTGTTCGCTTAATGTGCGTGATTGTCGACGACAGTTGGATTTTGCTGGTGCTTTGGGACAGATAGCCATTCAAAGTATGGCGGTATTTGTGGATAAAGTGCGTCGTGAGGAAATTGTTTTTGGCGATTTTTTGTCGTTGAGGGAGCGCTTGCTTCAAGCTGTTGCGGGTAATGATCAGGTAAAACTAGTCACTTCGGCAGAAGATTTGCGTTCGCAGCAAGAGGGATCGCTGGGCGTCCTTTTGACAGTAGAGGGCGCTGAAGTAATGGAAGGCGATTTGGCGAATTTAGAACGATTATATGCGTTAGGCGTGCGTTCGTTGACGCTGACATGGAATAACGACAATTTTCTTGCCAGCGGCAATGAAAGCCAAAATGACCATGGGCTGACTGTTGCAGGACGAAAAGCGGTTAACATGATGGAACGCTTGAAAATGGCGGTGGATATTGCACATTTATCGTCAAAGAGCGTTCATGACGTGTTAAAAATGGTCAATAATCCTGTGATTGATTCTCATGGCTGTTGTCGGGCGCTGTGTGATCATCCGCGCAATTTGACAGATGGGCAGATCAAAGGCTTAGCGTCTACTGGCGGCGTTTTGGGAATTGCTTATGTAGCTGAATTTTTGCATGAACCGTATCAAGAAGCGACGATTGATGACGTTGTTTGTCATATTGCGCATGTTGCCGATTTGGTAGGCGTTGCGCATGTGGGGCTTGGGTCTGATTTTGACGGGGTAGATTATCCGTTGTGTGGCTTGGAAGACGTTAGCAAAACCACCGATTTGATTGACCGTTTGGCGCGTAAAGGCTTTCATCAGGCGGAAATTGCCAAAATCATGGGCGGTAATTTTTGGCGAGTCTATCAGCAGATTTTGGCATAAAATCATTAACATATTTTGGAACCATCGCACAAGCTTTTTGAAAATTTTTAGCGTGTTAATCAGTCGACAGAAGAAAGGATTATGGGCATGAAAAGAGCGTTTGTTATTATAAATCCTGTAGCGGGCAAGGGTATCATTAAACAAAAATTATTTGCTTTAGTGGAGGCGTTAAGCCGCAAGGATTATTTGGCGACAGTTTATCTTACTAAAAGTTGCGGAGACGGTTTGACTGCTTCGGCCGCTTTGCAGCAGGCAGATCTTATTGTAGCTTCTGGCGGCGATGGGACTTTGCGGGAGGTGGTTAGTGGTTGTATGCTCAACGAGACGTTAAAGGCACCCATATTGTATTTGCCCGCTGGAACAACTAATGATTTTGCGCATACATTGAATTTAGCAAAGAATTTTGAGAAAAATTTGTTGTTATTAGACAGCGAACAGCTTCTGGCAATCGACATTGGTCAATTTAATGAGCAGTATTTCGTTTATGTGGCAGCCTTTGGAGCTTTTACTGAAGTTTCTTATCGTACGCCACAAGTTTATAAAAATATTTTTGGTCATTTGGCGTATGTTTTGGGAGGTATCACCCAATTGTCCCAAATTAAAGGGTACAAATGTCGTATTCAAGCCGATGAATGTCGGCTTGAAGGGGAGTTTCTTTTTGGCTGTGTTTTAAATTCTGATTCTATCGGCGGCATTAAACGGCGCTTAGGGCCCAAGAGCCAGCTTTCTGACGGTTTTTTTGAAGTGGCTTTTGTGTCAAAGCCGGCACAGCTGCAAGATATTCCGAAACTCATTGCGCAGTTGCTTTCTGGTGAAAGTGATAATGAGCAAATTGTTATTATGCAAGCACAAAAAGTAACGGTTGAAGCTGACGAGGCCATAAGCTGGACGCTGGACGGCGAAAACGGCGGCGTTCATCAAAAAGCCGTCATTGCTAATATGGTGCAGGCGCTTTCGCTCATAGTGCCGCATGGGGAGGGACGATAATGGCGGTTGATACGTTGCTTCGTCAGTTGATAGCGCCTCATGATGTGGTGATTGTCGGCGTTTCCGGCGGACCTGATTCGATGATGCTTTTATCATTGCTACAGCAGTTAGCGAAGCAGATACCTATTACTTTGTGCGTTGTGCATCTGAATCATCAAATAAGACCGGAAGCGGCTGAAGACGCGCAGTTTGTCAGTGATTATTGTCAAAGAAATCAGATTGACTGCCGTGTGATAGCAGTTGATGTGATAGCGTTGGCGCAGAAAGAAAAATTATCTGTGGAAGAAGCCGGTCATCGGGCGCGTTTTGCCGCTTTTGTCAAGGTTCGTCAAGAAATCGGCGCTAACAAATTGGCGTTGGGTCATCACAAGAACGACCGTGCCGAAACGGTATTGCTGCATTTTTTAAAGGGCACCGGTCTGGAAGGCTTGGCGGTTATGCCGCCTCAAGACGGTTGGATAGTGCGTCCGTTGATTACTTTAAGTAAAGATGAGATTTTGGCTTATTGTACTGCTCATCATTTACCTTATTGCATAGATGCAACCAATGCGCATGACGATTATTTGCGTAATAAAATTCGATTGTCGCTTTTACCGCAGTTGAGGGAAACATACAACAATCGTCTTGACGATGCGTTGATTCGTTTGGCGATTTTAAGCGGCGAAGACAAAGATTATTGGCAGCAAGCGACGTTAGCGCGTTGGCAGCAGATGGGCAGCTGTGACGAACATAGCGTTTGTCTTGATTTGTCTCAATGGCAGACAGAACCGCTGAGCCTTAAACGCCGTTTGCTGCGGTATGCGTATCAGTTGATGCGTCCGCAAAGTCAGGGATTATCTTTTGGCACGGTTGAATTGCTTATGGCACTTGCCGAGGGTAATAACGGCAGTAAGACGTTGCATTTGCCAGAGGGCATTTGCGCGCATAAATGTTATGGACGGCTTTGTTTAGCAGAAAAAAATGAAGCAGAATCTTTTTCTTTTTGTTATGAATGGTCTTTGAATGAGACTTTACATTTGTTGGAGCTGGGGCTTTGTTTTCAGGCTGAATTTTCAGAACAGCCTTTTTCAAAACCGACTGATTTTTGGACTATTGTTGTTGATGGCGATAAACTGCCGTCGGTGTTGACCGTTCGTCAGCGTCGTGAGGGTGACAATTTGCAGCCGCTGGGTATGAAAGGACGCAAAAAAGTTAAAAATTATTTTATTGACCAAAAAGTGCCGCAAAATTATCGGCATCAGATTCCATTGGTTTTTGCCGACAAGGAATTGCTTTGGCTGGTAGGTTATACTTTTAGTGAAGGTTTTCGTATCAATCAGCAAACGAAGTTTTTTTGCCGATTATCATGTTTTCGTGAAAACTAAGCAGGATTTTTTGGTTTTGCGGCTGAATTTAATTGAAAAAGCCGTAAATTTATGATACAGTAAATAAACATGACGGTACATTTAATGATTGTTAATCATCATTAAGGATATGAGGAGGAGAAAAATCATTGAACAAAGCGTTTAAAAATTTGGCCATCTATATGATTATTGTTCTTTTGGCAGTTTCCTTTTTGCGATTCAATACGATTCCTAGAAGCGAACAAGTAGAAATGACTTACGAGAGCAATTATAATGAGTTGGTTGAGGGCGCAGCCGCAGGAAAAATCGAGTCCATTGAGATTACAACGTATGGCGAATATCAAAAAGCGGTGGGCAAGACGAAAGACGGCAAAGGCTTTTCTATGACGATTCCCAGCGATGACAAGGCGCTTTTGGCGTTGTTGCTTGAGCATGACGTTCAGATTATCCAGAAAGAAACGCCAGAAGCAGGATTTTTTGTTTCGCTGCTGAGCACACTTTTGCCTGTTCTGCTCATTATGGGGTTGTTTTTCTTTATGATGCAGCAAAGTCAGGGCGGCGGCGGAAAGGTTATGCAGTTTGGCAAAAGCAAAGCTAAAGTTAATATTGATGACAAAAATCGCGTAACGTTTCGTGATGTTGCCGGCGCCGATGAAGTCAAGGAAGAACTAGAGGAAGTCGTTGAGTTTTTGAAGTCGCCGAAGAAATTTGTAGAACTAGGGGCGAAAATTCCTAAAGGGGTATTGCTTTACGGACCTCCCGGAACAGGGAAAACATTGCTGGCTAAAGCGGTTGCCGGTGAAGCTGGCGTTGCGTTTTTCTCTATCAGCGGTTCGGACTTTGTGGAAATGTTCGTCGGTGTGGGGGCATCCCGTGTGCGGGATTTATTTGAGCAAGCCAAAAAGAATTCTCCCTGTATTATCTTTATTGACGAAATTGATGCGGTCGGCAGACAGAGAGGCGCTGGCGTTGGCGGCGGACACGATGAGCGGGAACAAACGCTGAATCAGTTATTGGTGGAAATGGACGGTTTTGAAGCGAATGAAGGCATTATTATTATTGCTGCGACCAACCGTCCCGATATTCTTGATCCGGCGTTGCTGAGACCGGGACGTTTTGACCGTCAGGTGCCGGTGGGACGACCGGATGTCAAAGGTCGGGAGGAAATTTTGAACGTTCATGTGCGTAAAAAACCATTAGCAAGCAATGTGGATCTGGGCGTTATTGCCAAACAGACTTCAGGATTTACTGGTGCGGATTTGGCGAATTTAGTTAATGAAGCAGCACTTTTATCGGCGCGTTTAGGTTTGAAGAAAATCGGCATGCAACAGTTAGAGCAATCTATTGAGCGTGTTTTAGCGGGTCCAGAAAAGAAATCACGGGCTAAAATTAGTGATTTTGAGAAAAAATTGGTTTCTTATCATGAAGCGGGGCATGCCTTAATCGGTTATTTAATGCCTGATGGCGATCCGGTGCATAAAGTATCTATTGTGCCTCGTGGCGGTGCTGGCGGCTATACGTTGCTTTTGCCTACGGAGGACAGAAACTACATGACCAGAACGTATCTGCGCAATCAGGTGACGATGATGCTTGGCGGACGTGTAGCGGAAAAACTGGTTTTGAATGAAATCAGTACGGGCGCACAAAATGATATTGAAAGAGCCACGTCAACCATTCGCCGTATGGTTACCGAATGGGGGATGTCTGACGAATTAGGAACCATTACTTTTGGCAATAATAACGGCGATCAAGTCTTTTTGGGCAGGGATTTAGGACGTGAACGCAATTATAGTGAGGCTGTTGCTTATTCCATTGACAAAGAAGTTAAACATATTATGGATGAGTGTTATCAAAGAGCCATTACGCTGTTAACAGAAAACAGAGATAAACTGGATATCATTGCCGAAACCTTAATGGAAAGAGAAACTATCGAAGCGGCAGAATTTGTTGCTTTGATGGAAGGGCGCTCTTTGGAGGAATTGGATAAGCAAAAAGAAGAATTGCTGGCAGAGCAAAAAGCGTTTCAGCCAGAGGGTGTTCTTCTGGATAAGATGATTACAGACGAAGCACAAACGACCGATGAGCAAGAGCACAAGATTGCAGCAGAAGCTCCTCCGGTTTCGCCTGAAGCTGAATCAATAACACCACAAGAAAATCAAGAACAATAGGAGAGAGAAATTATGGAAAAAACATTTGCAATGATTAAACCAGATGCTGTACAGAGAGGATTAGTTGGCGAGATTTTGCGTCGCTATGAACAAAAAGGGCTGCGTATTGCCGGCTTGAAAATCATGAACGTTACGGAAGAATTGGCAAGAAAACATTATGCAGAGCATGTCAATAAACCGTTCTTTCCGGGACTTTTAGAATATATCACTTCCGGTCCAGTTGTGGCATTGGTTTTGGAAGGTAAAAATGCTGTTGCTGAAGTGCGCAAAATGAACGGCGCAACTAATCCTTTAGAAGCGGCTTGCGGCACCATTCGCGGTGATTTTGCCCAAGAAGTGGGGCGCAATGTCGTTCATGGTTCCGACAGCGTTGAAAGCGCAGCAAACGAAATAGCCATTTATTTTACCGCAGAAGAAGTTTTGAGTTTTGATTATCTGCCCAATACATGGCTGTATGAATAAGCTAAACTAAGAGAAGTTGCTAAGTATAATTTTTAACTTTGCAGCAACCTGATTATAGCGTAAGATAGTCCAATCAAAGAAACCCTAGTAAAAAGCGAAGTTAACAGTCAGCTTTTTACTAGGGTTTCTTTGATTGTTTAAAAATATTGCTAACCCTTTATCAACGGAACATCATAACAATGGCAGAAACATTAACATTGGGTGAGCTGTTTATTTTTATCATAGTCTTTGCAAAATAGTTTCGATAAAAAATTTGAAAAAGTTGTTCTCCACAACATTTTTAAATTGAGCAGTCGGTATAATGGAGTCATAGATATTACTCCGGTGTATGACTATTGAGGCAAAATTTAGCGAAGGGATGAGAAAAATGAGTGAGGATAAGAAAAATGGAGCAATGCATTGGCTGCATCCGTTGATTATGGCGCTGTTGATGGTAAGCGGTTGGTTTTTGCCGACGTTCAGTACGGTTACGGAGTTTGGGGTGAAAGTGCTGGGAATTTTTGTTGGTATGATGTATGGTTGGATTTTTATTGATTTAATTTGGACCAGTTTGTTGGGAATGATTATGCTGAGTCTTTGTGGTTTGGGCACAGCGGTTGCGGTATTTGGCTCTGGCTTTGGCAGTGAAATTGTTTTGCTGGTTATTTTCTTTTCTGTTTTTACTACATGGCTGGAGGATATTGGCTTGATCAATACCGTAACGCAATGGCTTTTGACCAGAAAAGTTTTAAAAGGCAGACCGTACTTATTCATTTTTATGATTTTTTTGGTAACATTTATTTGCGGTGCTTTCGTTGGCATTTACGCTACAATTTTCTTGATGTGGGGGATTTGCTACAAATTGCTTTTGACATTGGGCTATGAAAAGCAGGGGAAAATGGGCGCTTTTTTATTGATTGGCGTCGCTTACACCAGTATCATGGGCATGTGTGTCAAACCTTGGACGCCGTGGTCAATGATGGGGATACGGGGACTGACGACGGCTACTGGTCTTAATGTTGATTTTTTACCATATAGCAGTTGGATGATCGTTATTTCTATAGTTTCCATTTTACTTTTTTTGCTTGTCGGCAAATTTATTGTACGTATTGACTGCGATAAAATGAAAAATATTGACTTTGCAGCTTTGGGCGGGACGATTGATTTTAATAAACAGCAAAAATTAGCTGCTTTCATGTTGGTTGCTATTATTTTGGCGTTGTATTTGCCCAGCGCTTTATCAAAAGATTTGTGGATTTATGCGGTGCTTAATCAATTGGGTGCGGTTGGTGTGATTGGTTGTGTAACGATTGTTTTATGTATGGTATCCTCTAATGGCAAGCACATTTTAGAATTTGCACCAGTAGCGGCTAAAGCCATTCCTTGGTCTATGGTTTGTCTTTTGGCTTCTGTAGGACCTATCGGTACAGCGTTAATGCATGCAGATGCGGGGATTACCAAAATGGTTTTGTCGGTTATGCGACCGATTTTTGCTGGACAAAGTCCTATGATGATTTATATTTTGGTCAGTGTGATTTGCTGTGTACTGACGCAATTTTTAAACAATACGGTTTTATTGGTAGCGCTGACGCCGTTGATGTGTCAATTAGCGCAGTCATTAGGTGCTAATCCTGTCATCGTAGCGGTGCTGATGATTTTTGCATTATCTTCTGCGTTGGCTACACCGGGCGCTAGCTCTCGCGCTGGATTGGTTTTTGGCAATACAGAGTGGATTAGTACCAAAGAAGCCTATTTTCAAGGGATACTGACAGTTTTGTGCGTATTGATTGCTTTACTTTTTGTGGGGGTTCCTTTAGGGATGATGATTCTTTAAAAAAGAGAATCAGTCAATCTGACCGACGGTATTTTGCCGTCGGTTTTTAGCATAGCTAAATGATTGGGCTAGACGTTGACAAAAGTTTTTCCACAATTTACAATACAGATAGATTCATCAAAATGCAGCATATGCTGTTTTGATAGACAGTCTACGGAAAAACGAGGTGGAAACGATGGCTATACAGGAATTTTTGCCCTATATAGAATTGGATTCTGATATCGAAAGTTTTCGGGAGTTTTGTTTGAAAAATTATTATCGTAAGGAACACATTCATAAAGGAACGAATGTGGTTCCGCCAGAAAACGGCGTTTGTGGCTTTTTACATAAAGGGTGTCTAAAAGTTTTTTTCAGCACGGAAAATGGCTCCGAGCGTTTGATGTGGTTTCTGGAAAGCGGTAATCTGATACCTACCGGCTCGGGTAAAAGTTTTTGTAAAAGGTTGGTAGCAGATATGGATTCTGAAATTTTGTATATTACATTTGATGATATTTATCGTTTTGTGTTGCAAAGTAAAGAAAATTTCTTTACCATTGTTGATCAATATCAAAAACGTCAATTACTTTGTATTCAAGGTCAATTGAAAGAAATCGAAGAAAGCAGCGGTGTAAAAATACTGAAATTTTTATATCAAAGTGCTGTACTCCATGGCAAGAAAACAAAAGGTGGTATCTTGATTGAACAATTACCCAGCCGCAACGATATTGCGTCCCATATTGGTGTGCATCGCAGCAACGTTACACGATACATTTCCAATTTAGAGAAAGACGGTATTTTAGAAAAAATAGGCAAAAAATTGCTGGTAAAGGATATCGATCGTTTGCAGCTGCTTTTAGAAGATGAGTTGGAAAAAGATTGATAAGAACATTATGACGTAGTCTTACGCAAAATAACAATAAAATATTGTTTTTGAAGTTTTTTATATAAACTATTCAAACCGCCTCAAGCGTTAAAATCGAGGCGGTTTTTTGTTTTTTTTAAGCGTTTTTGCAGCAATGC
>CATJSX010000117.1 GCA_949743265.1 uncultured Peptococcaceae bacterium | reverse complement strand
CGCAAAAGAAGATTATCCTGTATAATTAATATAGGTTATCAAATCTATATTAAAGAAAAAATGTATACTATTTCAATAAAGAAGGGAGGACTTAAAAAACAGACAATAAATTTTTGCAATATAAAAAGTGCCATTGGCTTGTAGGAAAAAAATCTGTCTAATAAACTATAGTTTATTAGACAGTCTATTTTGAGTCGACAAACAACGAAGTTTCGCCGTTTGTCGGCTCTTTTTTGTGCCTTTTTGCCTTTCTAAAAAATCATAATTTATTGGATTGTCTATTTTCGACTGATAATAAGCAGCACTATCATTGATATCTCACTGTTAGGAGGAGACTTTATGGCATTAAAAATTTCAAAAACTTTGATGATCAAATATTTCTTCAATATTTTAATTCCAGTCATTATCTTTTTTATTCCTTGCAATGATGTTTTTACTATGCAGATGAAACTATTTTTTGTTTCTACCGTCTTTGCAATCTTTTGTTTTGCTTTTGAAACGCTGCATCAAACGGCTGTCGCGTTAGCTTTACCAATATTTTGGATTTATGCTGGCGTAGCACAACCTGCCGTCGCTTTTCTGCCATGGCTGCAATATGTACCATGGATGACTTTGGGTGGTTTAGTATTAGCAGCCGTCATGGAAAGTTGCGGCTTGTTGCAACGTATCGCTTATTGGTGCCTAGCCAAAATCGGCAGTTCTTATGCTGGCGTATTATGGGGAATCGCTTTAGTTTCAGCAGGGATATTTATGTTTGTCGGCAGTTTAGTGGTTCCTGTCGCTGCGCTTTGTTACGGCATTTGCTTAGCATTGAAAACAGGAAAAAGCAAAGCAAGCGCCGGTATTATGTTGGTAGGCGCCATGGGACAGCTGGTTTTAGCGCCTACTAAAATGACAGGACCATTGATTGCTATCGGAATTGCTTCGCCAACAGTTGGTCCTATTCCTTTATTGGGCTATTTAGAATCTTTCTGGATAAACGCGCCTGTATTTTTGGAATTTTTTCTATTAGTTTTCATCTGTACCAAAATTTTTAAACCAGAAGAACCAATCAACGGCAAAGAATATTTTGTTGAACAGTTGGCAGCAAAAGGAAAACTATCCTCGCGTGAAATTAAATGCGCAGCTATTTTGGTTCTCTATTTAGTTTATATTTTAACTTATAAATATACTGGACTATCTTTGGAATGGGGCATGGCATTGCTGCCCTATCTCGTTGCCATTCCCGGTATTGGAGCCGCCACTGATGATGATTTTAACCGAATCAATTACGGATTTATCGTTTTTGTTACAGCTTGTATGGGCATTGGGGCTGTTGCCGGTTCTTTGGGATTAGGCAGTATTTTGGTCGAAATGGTGATGCCCATTTTACAAGGACAAAGTCACTATATGTTTTTCTTAATCGAATGGCTCTTATTAGCTGTTATGAATTTTGTAATGACGCCATTGGCTATGGAAGCGGCTTTTTCTGTTCCTCTTGTTTCTATCGGCATGGCTATGGGCATCAATCCGCAAGCGGTTATTTATTTCATGCTCAATGCTATTGACCAAATTATTATGCCGTATCAATATGCTTTGTATATGGTCTCTTTCGCTTTTGGTTTGATCCGCATGGGTGACTTTATGAAGATTATGGGTATTAAAATGATCACCAATTTCGTTATGGTCTTTGCTTTGTTGTTAACTTGGTGGAAAGTGTTAGGTTTCTTATTCATATAAGCAACTCGCCTATTAGCCGTTAAAATGAAAGAAGCTGTGCAAAATGGTGTTTCTCTATAAGATAATATATTTTTATGTATCTAACGAAACATTACATTTTGTAGCGGCTTCTTTTGAGTATTTTTATAAAATCAATATTGCCATAATCACAAAATCTATTAAATATCATTGACGGCTATTATATATGGCTATAGGTAGTTTCTAATTCCTAATCAATACTTTTTATCAATAATAATTTCTATTATGCCGCTTTAAGTCATAGCTGTTTTTAAAGGAAAGGTGATTTGATGAACGAGACATTAGCTAAGCCAACCGTTTCTTTCTGGCCGATTATTATAGCCATTGGCATGGGAAATTTTGTAGCTGCTTTGAGTTCTACTACCGTTACGATTATGCTGCCGGTTTTTATGAAAGATTTTTTGACAGATATTGTCACTGTACAATGGGTAATTACAGGTTATATGCTGGCTAGTGGTATGGTAGCGCCGTTGATTGGCTACTTAGCAGACCGCTTGAGTTTAAAACGTACTTATTTATCAGCGCTTATTGGCTTTATGATAACATCATTTATTTTAGGATTTGCTCATTCCATTACCGCCTTGATTGGATTGCGCATCTTACAAGGATGTTTTGGCGGTATGATTTTTCCCTTAACCATGAGTTTGATTTATCAAATCATTGATCAAGAACGACAAGCCTTTGCTTTAAGCATTTGGAGCGTATCGGGTGTTTTAGCGCCTACTTTGGGTCCAACAGTAGCTGGCATTCTTACCGATTTATTAGGTTGGCAATGGGTTTTCTTTTTTAATATTCCCTTTGCTTTATTAGCGGCTATTGTTGCTGTTCGCTTTATCCCTTACTATATTTTAGAAAATCATACCGACCAAAAATTTGATTATGTAGGCTTACTTACAGCAGTGGTCGGTACATTCTGTTTATTGTATGTCTTTAGCAATATCACTCGTTGGAATTTTTTTAGCTTAAAATGTTTAACTTTGCTAGCAACTGGGCTGTTGTTTACTGCTTTTTTCGTTTATCATGAATTACATTGTGTAGCGCCGCTACTTAATCTTTCTGTACTTAAATATCACAATTTTGCTTGGAGCGTAGTCTTGCTCTGCGTAGCACAAATTACCATGAATGCCAGTATTTTAGTGATGCCTATTTATTTACAGGATATTTTAGGCTATAGCACTACCATGGCAGCGGTCATTTTAGCTTTAGGACCGCTGTGCGTATTCTTTTTCGTACCAGTTATTGGACAGCTATATCATCGCATCAATGCTAAAATGCTACTCTATATTTTATTTAGCGTTGGCTGTTTTTCTATGTTAGTACATCGACAATTAGACTTGACCAGCACGGCGTTATTTGCTGCCATTGCGGTACTTATTCGTGATCTGGGCGTTGGTTCCGTTACTATGCCCGCCACTAATATGGGTATGGAAGGCATGCCGCTTAACGTCAGTAGTCATGCTTCAGCAACCAGCAGTTGGATTCGTCAATGTGTTGTTTCTTTAGCTATTGGTTTAATCAATACCTTGATCACCGCACGTACGCAATATCATTTAGAACAACAGCCAATAACAACAAATGCTGAACTGTCATATAACGCCAGTTATATTCTTGCTATGCATGATTTGTTTGGCATAATCATTTTTGTCGCATTTTTGGGTTTGTTTGCCGTTTCGCGTATGAATACCCAAAAACATTGAACTAATTGAGTCGGTTTTATGCTAAATTTTCACCGTTTATCCTATTGCCCAGCCAACAAAAAATAGCCTGCCAAACTTTTGTTTAGCGGGCTATCACACTAACTACTATAACAATTCTTCTCTCAACAAAGCACTGCCCATTTTTTGCGAGCCAAGTACCCAAATCAAATCGCCTGCTGACAATTTCATGTTAGTATGCAAATCGATAATCGGCAGCAATTCGCGCTCTAAGCCAATCACAAAACAGCTCCACTGGGATTTGATTTGTGAATCCTTAATATTTTTGCCGTTTAATGGAGAATCTTTTGCCACTTTGACGGCATAACATAAAAGCTGTTGTTCTTCTTCATACTGATCTTGATTTTCAATAAATTGATGCAATGTCAACAAAGGTTGCTCTTGTACAGTAAGCATATTTTTACGTGTAGTAATCACGATAAAATTCTCCACTGCTTTTTGCACACCCATGATAAAAATCCGATCTTTTTCGTGAAGGATTTCTGTTCCTTCAGGAATATTGATATGTTTGCGACCGCGAAGAATTTTAATAACATTGACGTCCATTACCTTACCCCAGCTTAAATTTTCCAATGATTGCCCAATGATTTCCGATTCTTCTGGGCAGGCTAATTCGGCTACCCATAACTGCTTATCCAGCCAATTATGACCTTCTGTTTGCTGTTCATTAAGTCTACGTTCATTAAAATTGGACAAAAAGCGCGCTTCTAGCTGCAAATATTTTCCCATCAACCAATCTGAGCGAGAAAACAATACCGTAACAGGAATAGTAACCGCAATCAATAGCCACAACGGTAAATTGAAGAAATGATTCAACGGCAACATGACCAAAAAAACTGCTACTGCCGTTCGTAACACCATCAGCGCCAAAAGCGGCAAATGATTGGCAAAACTTTTAAGCCATAATGAAGTAAAATATTGTTTGCGAAAAATCATTAACGGCGGTAAAAAAGGCGCTATGCACAAATAAATCAACGCACAGCTAATGACACCAGCCAACGTCTGATTGCTAATTAAGCCGCCGAGCGCCGGCAATAAAAGATTGATACCGATTTCAATAATGCCGAAAACGACAACCGTATAAAGTGCCAAAGAAGCGCCATATCCTTTTAAGAATCTATGCCACTCTTCGTCACCTTTTGTTCGTTTCACCGTTTCTTCATTATAGCGGTTAACTATTTTTAGCCATTTTTGCGGCAAAGTATTCAAAAACCATTGCTCTATACTACCAGCTGAACGCACCAAATACGGCGTTGTCAACGTTGTAGCTACTGATACGGCAACAATAACAGGATAAAGAAAATCGCTGGTCACTTTTAGTGACATACCCAACGTAGCAATAATAAAAGAAAATTCTCCGATTTGCGTCAAACAAAGGGAACCGTAAACCGTTGATTTTAAATCATCGCCGCCTAAAAGCCTGCCGAGCGCACCAAAAATAATTTTGCCAACAATAGTAACTATGGTCAAAATAATAATTGGTCCCGCATACTGTACCAACATAGACGGCACTACCATCAAGCCTACTGAAACGAAAAAAACAGCGCCAAATAAATCTTTACAAGGGGTAACGAGGTGTTCAATGCGTTCAGCATGAAGGGTACTGGCTAAAATAGACCCCGCCAAAAAAGCACCTAATTCGGATGAAAAGCCAATAATATTGGCAATCCAAACCATCCCAAAACAAATTCCTAAAGAAACTACTAATAGTGTTTCATCATTCATCAACTGTTGCGTTTTTTTCAAAAAAGACGGCACCACAAAAATACCGATAATCAGCCAAACGACCAAATAAAATAAAAGTTTACCCAGAGTAGTTGCCAACTCGCCGCCGCTAATACCTTGGCTAACAGAAATAGTAGATAAAATAACCAACATAAAAACTGTCACAATATCTTCGACGATCAAAATGCCAATAGTACCAGAAGTGAATTTCTCCTGCTTTAAACCTAAGTCATCAATGGCTTTAATGACAATCATTGTTGAAGAAACTGACAGCATACCGCCCAAAAAAATACTGTCCATGGTACTCCATCCCAAAAATTGACCAACGCCGAAGCCAATGACGATCATGCCGCTAATTTGTACTGCTGCCGCTACGATACAGCCAAAACCCAACTCCGCCAATTTATGCAGCGAAAATTCTAAACCAATGGTAAACATTAAAAAAATAACGCCAATTTCTGCCCAAATCTTGATCGTCGCTTCATCGCCTACTGTTGGAATAAAATCAACCACTGGACCAATCAGAAAGCCTGCCAAAATATAGCCGATAACTGACGGTTGGTTGAATTTTTTACATAAAAGCGTTGTTATACCAGCAACTACCAACAATAACGCCAAATCCGTAATCAACATAGGTAAATGATTCATGGAATAAACCCACTTCCTTTCTTGTGAAAATAATTTATTTTGTTCTATTATAGCATAATTATTTTTTGTTTGGAATGACGACATATGCTTTTAACCAAATCCCATTATTTCCTATTTATTGCTATACAAAAAATCCTGCTTTTGGCAATAAACCAGAAAAGCAGGATTTTTCATTAAAATAATTTTTTGCGTGCCATCAGCACTGCCAAAACGGCAATGATCAGCAGCGATAAAGCAGAAATTCCCCATACTGCCCAGTGATTTTCGCCAAAAGGCAGCCACACATTCATACCAAAAAAACTAAAAATCATTGTAGGAATAGATAAGATAATCGTAATTGACGTTAATGTTTTCATAGCGCTGTTGAGATTGTTGGAAATTACTGAGGCAAAAGCGTCCATCGTACTGTTTAAAATACTACTGTAAATATTCGCCATTTCCATGGCCTGTTTGTTTTCAATAATAACGTCTTCCAATAGTTCCTGATCTTCGGGATATCGTTTAATCGTTTCCATACGCATCATTTTTTCCAGCACCATTTCGTTGGCTTTTAGCGATGTACTGAAGTAAACCAAACTTTTATCCAAATCCAACAGCTGAATCAGTTCTTTATTTTTAGTCGACTGATGGAGTTTATGGGTGATTAACTCGCTGGCGCGGTCGATAGAGCGCAAATACTGCAAATAGTAGGACGCGTTTTTGTACAAAATTTGCAAAATGAAGCGGGTTTTTTTATAAGTGAAAAATTTTTTGATTTTATTATTTTTAAATTGCTCCAATAACTGTAATTCTATAGCGCAAACCGTCACGATAAATTTGCCGCCTAAAATAATTTCTAAAGGAATCGTCCCATAACCATTAAAGCCGCTGTCTTTTTCTTTATACGGTACGTCAACCAAAATCAACGTATAATGATCTGCTGTATCAACATGGGCTCTTTCCTCTAAGTCCAACGCGGAAATAATATCTTGCGGCTCAATATTTAGCGCCTCTGCTACTTCTTTAATTTCCTCTACTGACGGATCGCACAAATCAATCCAAATACCTTCGGTATAATCATCAATAATTTCCAATTGATCTTGTTCGTTTGTTTTGTAAATCGTTTTCATCACAAAAACTCCTTTCTTCTGCGGTCAGAAGAAAGGAGTCACCGTCCGACCGACCGCAGATCTCTTATTTTTTGCTAGGCAACACCTTCGCTCACTGTCCATATGGACCCACGCTCCTTTATCGGAAAAATTCATCTTACTACAATTATCATAAATTATTCCCACAGTTCCGTCAAGATGCTCTCCCAATAAATTTTAGAGGTAAAATGGGGATACTATTCAATTATTGAATTATCCTTTTATTTATACCAATAACTCCTCCTAATTTATATCCTAATAAGATGAAACTGCTCCATCTCTTATATAAATATCAACGTTTGGTCTTAGTAATATTTTTCAACTTTGTCGCCACTATCGCAACGCTTTCTACCAATACCCAAATCCTCTGGCTCGCTTTTCTAATAACTTTTCAAAAGGAAATTTTTTATCAGAAAAAATTATTGACAAGTAATATCAATTTATGTATAATAATTATTTTAATTTGACAAAGCTAAACAAAATGGGGTATAATAAAACTACACTTTAGAAAAGAGGGTGGTAGCTTGTCAACGAAAAAAGGTCTCGCCGAAATTCAAGCTGACTTAAGTTCGCGTATTGGAGAGCAGGTTTGGCTCAAAGCTAACTGTGGTCGGAAAAAATTTGTAGAGCATACTGGTGTTTTGGAAGGAACCTATCCAAATTTGTTTATCGTTCGTGTCGAAGATAAAACCAATGAACGCAAATTATCTTTCAGTTATGTTGATTTGTTGACGGGTAATGTTGTACTCACTTTCGAACGCGACGGTGTTTTGCAGCCAATGAGTATTAGTCGCGTGTAAATAAAGCCATTTGCGTCTTAGCTGACGTAAATGGCTTTTTTGTTTGCGAACAACGCTTTTGGTTTTTTATTTTCGCGAAATTGATACTGGAAAATATTAAATTGAACTGCAAGCAATTACTCCCCAAATTTTTTTTCGCTAAGCAACTAACCGCTCTATATATGGGTAAATATGCGTATGATCCAAAATTATAGACATCGCGAACCCCAAAACGCTAGAAAAATTTTTGTCGTGATAATCATGAATAACACTAGCTGAGCTTTTGATAAATCATTTAGCAGCATCAAGAAAAATTGATAAACAGCCATAAATCAATGCTTTTGGTTTGTTTTATTTTCGTTGATATATTGAAAATTATGCTATTTTGTGTTAAGATGAATCTGCAAAAATTTATTTATCCAAAAATGTATAGTTTAGTAGACAGGCTAATTTGCACAAAAAAAGAGCCGACAAACGGCGAAACTTCGTCG
>CATJSX010000116.1 GCA_949743265.1 uncultured Peptococcaceae bacterium | reverse complement strand
GTTGTTTTTCCATGGTCGACGTGACCGATTGTCCCAATATTTACATGGGGTTTTGTACGTTCGTACTTTGCTTTTGCCATTATTTCTTCCTCCTCAAATTGGTTCTATGAAGTTAATAAAAATCATCAGTTTATCGAATATATTGTACTCTATTTAACAATAACTGTCAATCAATGGCATTAAATTTATCAAAAATTATCATAGCGTTATAATAAATGGAGAACGATTTAGCATTCTGGATTTCTTTGTTGTTTTTAAGACGCATTTGAGTAAAACACAGTTAAAGCGGATCGTGGCTGCGTTTAGCTAAACCAGCCATGTACACTAAAGCTAATTGGCGGTTCTGAGCATCCAAAGCATTCCAAAATTCAAGACATTTTTCTTGACTTGCTGTCAAGTCTACTTGATTGCCCGTTGCAAAAAATTGCGAAATGCTAATATCGAAGCCGCGACAGTGTAGGAATTGATGGCGCAACTGTTTTGGAAAACATGGTGCTGATTGTGGAGTAAGCAATATCCGATTCTTTTGCAAGACGATAATAAGTCCAGTGGCGTTCTGCGCATAATTCTTTAATATGTGTTATAATTTCTTCTTTGGTCATATGAATAAACCTCCTGTGATGTAAATTTTAAAAACTTCAGCAAGAGCTCTATTATTATTGTAGCGGTGGTACGGTTAATTGGAAGATGATATTTATCATATCGTATATAACGATATAACGTGATATTTTATTGAAACTTTGTCATAGTGATTATTTTCATTTCTTTAGTTTTAAAGAAAGCAATGGTTTGAAATTTTTCTCATAAAAAACTATAAGCTCCCTGTTCAATGAAAAAATATATGTGATATTAGCAAGCTGTTTCGGTATATTTACTTTTTGTCATAAATTATATTTGAAAGCAAAATTTTAAGCTATTTTGCAGTTTGATTATATACAGAATTATAAAGTCTATACACATTGTTAATGATTGTTTACCGCAGGTGCAAGCTTTATGAAAACAATGATCCAGATTGAAAGCGATACGGGGTAGATAGCCGAAGTCTTCCAATAAGGTGAACAGCGGAAAAAAAATAGCCATTGGCGGCAACATGACTGATACTACCCAAGCCAGTACGCGGTATATGCCAAAAATCAGCGCTTCGCTTATTTTTGGCGGCAAATTGGTGTTGATTAAGAACGCAAAAAGTTTGTCGCCAAAGGCAAATAAATGGCAGCTGAGCCAAGAGGACGGATAATTGGCACCAGTAATGGTCAGCCAAAAAATAATAGTTAAAAATAGTAACATGATGGGAATGCCTGTTAATGGACTAATCAAAATCTTATCCAGTTGGCGGTCGCGGTGATGATATTGCTGATCATGATATACAATACTATGATGACATAAATCATCAGCACGAGATAATCGAGCAGCAGTAATTTCTTCACTAATGGCTTTTGTTTGAGCTTGCTCAACGTTAATTAGTTCTGCTAACGAGTCGTCAGAAATTTGCCATTCTTGACATAGTGCCATGCGATTATTTTTATCGCTGCTTAACAGTTGCAAAGCCAGCCATCGTAGCGAATGGGCAGATGACAGTTTTTGGGCTAATTGATTTTGTAATTGAGTGATGTTTTTTTCTGTTTTAGCTGAATAACAAAGAACCGGCGGATGAGGTGTTAATTGTTCAAGGCAAATGCTTTCTATCGCTTGGAGCAGCTCGGTTAAGCCTTTTTTGTTGCGAGCGCTAATGCCAATAACAGGAATAGCTAGAGCATTGGCGATAGCGGGTAGATCAATGGTGATTTGTTTTTTTTCGGCTTCGTCTAGCAGGTTAATACAAAGAACCACTTTATTAGTAATTTCCAATGTCTGTAATAGCAGATTAAAATTGCGTTCTAGCATGGTAGCATCACAGACGACGATGGTGCAATCGGCTGTTTTTTGACAAAGTGCTTTGCAGGTAATTTTTTCTTCTGGTGAAATACTGGAAAGGGAGTAGGTACCGGGCAGATCAACAAGATGATAATAATTGCCGCCAAACTGATAAAAGCCGCTAGTCAATTGCACGGTTTTCCCCGCCCAGTTGCCGGTATGCTGTCGAAGGTGTGTTAAGGCATTAAAGAGAGTGCTTTTGCCTACGTTGGGATTGCCGATTAAATTGATGGTAAAATGTTTTGCTTCTATCAAAGAATGCTCAACAGATTTTTCAGTCATGGTGGTTATCCCTTTCTTTGGTTAACGGCGTGACAGTGATATAACGACAGTCTTCTTGCCTTAGGGCGATGACGCTGCCGCGGATAAAGTAAGCGATGGGATCGCCGGCAAAACTTTTTTGCAAACACTGCACTTTAGCGCCACAAACAAAACCTAAATCTTGTAAGCGTTTTTTTAGTGGCGCTTGCTCGTTGATTGTTTGTATTTCAGCCCATGAATCAATGGATAATTGGTCAAGCGTCATTCCGAACTCCTCCTAATTTTTAAACGGCATAAATAATAGCGTGCCGCATACAATAGAGAAAAATCTTTACTGATAGTATATCGCAGAAAGATTCATATGGTGAGTAAAAAAATAGGAGAGAGAAGATGATAATTTGTCTTGATGCTGGTCATGATGCTAGTACACGAGGAAAACGGAGTTTTGATCAGACGTTTTTAGAATATCAGTTTAACTGGCAGATAGCGCAATTAGTTGAAGCGTATTTGAGTCAGTGGGGAATAACTTGTTTTAATAACAGATGTTCTGTGGAAGAAGTGATTTCTTTAAAAGAACGGGTAAAACGAGCGGAAGCAGGTAAAGCAGATATTTTTGTTTCCATACATGCGAATGCTTTTGGAGAAGAGTGGAATGAAGTGACAGGGTGGGAAATCTATTGCGCTGCTAACGAATCATCGCTGCGTTTGGCGAGATGTATTCACCAAAGCAGCCTGCCTTATTTAGGATTAAAGGATCGAGGAATTAAGCAGGCTGATTGGATGGTTTTGCGGCAAAATATACCAGCAGTTTTGATAGAGCATGGCTTTTATACCAATAAAATAGAGAAAGATCGGCTTTTGTGCCATGATTTTCAAATAAAATGTGCATGGGCTGACGCCAAGGGCATTTTAAAATATTTTTTCGACTAACGAAATAGTTTAGTGAATGGTTATTCTTCTTTGGTGACAAAAGTTTTCCATGTAATATATGTTAATGGAATTTCAGCTAATAGCGCAATGAGATCGGGACGTCCAAAAAACTTCGATTCACCTTCTTCATTTTGTAATAGTAAAACAAAAGGTGTTTGAGGAAAAGCCGTCCCATATTGTTTCATCAGCTGGACGCGCTCCTGTGCAGAAAGCTGCAAAAAATGATCAGATACAACAGCAATACCGATGGTTTTGTCAGCCGTTTTGACTAAAGCTCCGTTAAATTCCATAAATTTTAACCTCCATAATTTTATGATAGAGTCATTTTAACATAAGAAATGCGTAGATAAAAGAGGAAATGGTCAAACTATACAACGCAAACGTATGAAAAAAACATACAAAAAAAGCAGATCCATTGTATATGGCAATCTGCTTTTCTTTTGTGCTGCTTTTCAGTAGCCTTTTTTAATTTAAAGACATAGTTTTTACTTTGACTAAATTCAATTTTTGTAGTGATTGTTCTAGTTGTGTAATGATTTTCATTTCGCCTTTTAAATGCAGCAGAATCTGACCATTTTCATTGCCGTCTTGATGCAGATCGTGGAAACCTACACGAAGATTGATAATTTCACCGTAGCGAGTTAAAATTTCCTGAACGGTGGGAGCGGCAGTGCTGCGTTTATCAATAACAATTGCCATAATAGTTTCGTCCATTTTCATGCCTCCTTTGTTATGGGTTATTATGTCCATTTTGTATAGATTTAACACTATCATTATGATAAAGTTTTGTTAAAGGTAGCGACAAATGGGTAAGAATAACACAATGACAACTAACTTTTTGGAGGATAAAGATGACGTTAAAAAAAGAAATCACACAATATGTGATTGATGCTGATTATGAAGCGCTCATTACTTCAGCGGAAAAGGCATTGGCGCAAACATTGCGTTATGTACAAATGCATATTTGGGGCGATGACCGTTTGATAACACGATGGCAAGCGATTGAAGCGTTAAATCGTTTAGCTAAAACTTTTGCTTGGCGTAACGATGAAGAGTTTCGCAATTTGCTGCGCCGCTGTTTATGGGCAATGAATGACGAGAGTGGCAACGTACCTTGGGCAGCGCCGGAAGTCATGGCGGCTGTGATTAAAGATTGTCCTAAGCAGTATAGTGAATTTATTCCGATGATGATTACTAATGGTTTTGATAACGATATTTGTCGTAAAGGTACGCTATGGGCGATTGGTTTTTTAGGTGCAGCTTATAAGGAACAGTTAGCGCCTTTTTTGCCTCAAGTGATGACATTGCTAAATGATAATAATGGTGACATTAGGGGTTATAGCTGTTGGGCGTTAGGGCAAATCGATTATCAACCAGCCATGGATCAAATAGAGAAGCTGAAAAATGATTCCGCTGTCTGTTTGCTTTATCAAGCAAGCGAATTGCATTCTCTAACGGTGGGCGAAATTGTTCAAGCTATTTTGCAACAATAAAGGAAAGCACCATGGAAAAATTGAAAGATATTTTGTATGTTAAGTGGCAGCAAGCCGCAGAACTGAATGATTTTGTCAAAGGAGATGAATACTATCAGACGCTTAGACAAATGAATCATGCGCCGGCAGGAATAAGTTTTACGATGGGGCTTTGGTATCGTCAACAGCAACAGTATGAGCAAGCGTTAGCGGCTTTTTCTCATAGTTTATTAGTGGATTTATCACAAAACGGTGAGATTTTGTATGAAATGGCCAATACTTACAGCGAAATGGGACAGGATCAGCAAGCTAGTATTTTGTACGCGCGGGCGATTGATATTCAGCCTGATTTGCTTGATGCCTATTTTGAATATGGGCGTTTATTAGGCAGAATGGGGCAAATAATTCTGGCACGGCAGCAGTTTTGTCAAGTCGTGGCTCTTGCTCCGCAAGCAGAAAATTATATCGCTGTTGCTGTGGAACTATCCGCTATTGGTTTGGGTGAAGAAGCCATAGAAATTTTGCATCGAGCTTTGGCGGTGGCGCCGCGCAACTATTTCCTTTATTCCAATTTAGGTGTAGAATATGTGCAAATTGGTGAATTTACTGATGGACTTTTTTGTCATGAAAAAGCTTTGTCGCTCAATAGTTTTAACGGTGACTTGTGGTACAATATGGCCTGCGGCTGCGCTTTGGCTGGCTGGATTGATAAGAGCTTGAGTGCTTTAGATAAAGCAGTGCATTTGGATAATAATAACAAATACTTTGCTGCTAACGACAGCGAATTAGAAATACTGCATCAAATGCCTCAGTTTTGGCAGATTATCCGTTGCTAAAGATTAGTTTTATTTTTTAGTAGATAAAAAATTAAAACTAGCGTTCTTTAAAAAAGTATGTTATAATAAAGCTCGTACCAGAATAAGTAAGTGAAATGATCGCAGACTTTAGTCTGAGGAAAGTCCGGGCTCCATAGGGCAGAGTGCTGGTTAACGACCAGTGAGGGCGACCTCAAGGAAAGTGCCACAGAAAACAAACCGCCTTTTGAATAGGGTAAGGATGAAACGGTGCGGTAAGAGCGCACCAGTAGTCAGGTGACTGGCTAGCTTGGTAAACCCCACTTGGTGCAAGACCTAATAGAAAACAAAGGGAGTTGCCCGCTCCGTTTTCGGGTAGGTCGCTAGAGATTTCAGGCAACTGGGATTCGAGATAGATGATCATTCAACGACAGAACCCGGCTTACGGCTTAGTTAGATGGTATAATAAGTAAAACCCTGTGCAGCTTGGCGTTAGGGTTTTTTCTTATGTTTAAAGATAGGCTTTTGGAAAAATTTTTTGTATGGTTATTGTATTTAAAAAAATCAAACAGACCGATTGCCGCAAGGGAAAAAGGAGAGAAATAAATGGAGTATCACGTGATTAGTGGTTTTAGCAGCAGTTTTGCACAAGGCAGTCCCATTGAACGGTATGGATTTTTTTATGAAGCCTATCGCGAGGAAGGACGCCTATCGCTGATAGTAGAGCGG
The DNA here is from genome assembly GCA_949743265.1 of uncultured Peptococcaceae bacterium. Classification (GTDB taxonomy): domain Bacteria; phylum Bacillota; class Peptococcia; order Peptococcales; family Peptococcaceae; genus CATJSX01. The sequence continues at coordinate 18,597 of CATJSX010000116.1, read as the reverse complement.
GGTAAAGTTTTGATTGATGGTAATGATGCGAATTATCAAACGTTTTGTCAAATGTTTAAAGAAAACGAACTGTTTATTTTGCAAGGACGTAAAGAGGGAGAAACAATCTATATTTCTGCTGATGACATTAAAAAAGGTACGCCTGACAGCACAGAAACGTTATTTATGGCTGATCAGTTAGAAGAAGTGGCTTTTGATGATGAACGATATGGACGTTTTGTGCTGAATCGACAGAGGAATCAATTTATCGGTGCTGTTATGATTGGAAATGAAAAAGTTAAAATTTCTTTGGAAAGTCCAGAGAATATAGAAGTTTTGTGGCAAATAGGGGAAAAATGGGAACGTTTTTTGTCTAGCGCCGTTCGTTTTGCTGCTGGGAAATTATTGGAATCAGCCAATAAATGGCACTATATTGCTTATACAGAGCGCAACGTTGTGGATTGGGATAATGAAGAAAATGATGACGGCTATCAACCGCTGACAAAAGAAGATTTTGTTAAACATATGGCTTTAGAAAGTATTAGTATTGTTGGTGACGGCGATTATACCTTGTGGTATGACAGCGGCGATCTGTTTTTGGGTCATTTGATTTGTTTGGAAGGAAATGCTAGAGAAGGCATTACTAAAGCTGTTATACAAGGTTAAGGAGCAAAAGGGAGAAGAAAAAATGAAAAAATTTACAGCATTATTATTGCTTTTATGCTTGTTGCTGACCTTTGGCTGCACTGGTGGAAAGGATCTTAACATTCATTCAGCGGTCAAAGAAGGCAGCGGTTTGTTAGAAGTTCATATTATCGATGTTGGACAAGCTGACGCTATTTTGATACGAACGCCGGATCAGGGCGATTTGTTGATCGATGGCGGAACGAATGCGGCAGAAGATGATTTATTGGACTATTTAGCAAGCCAAAATGTTCAGCGTTTGCAAGCTGTTATTGCTACACATCCCCATGAAGATCATATTGGCGGTTTAGACGGCGTGCTGAATACGTATAGCGCAGAAATTGTTTATATGCCCAAAGTAACGCACACAACAGCGACTTTTGAACGATTTATTAAAGCGGTGCAAAATAATGGCGCGAAAACAGTACAAGCCAAAAGTGGCGTTTCCTTAGATTTGGGTGAAGGTGGAGCGCAAGGGATATTTTTAGCGCCTAACAGCGAAGAATATGATGAGCTAAACAACTATAGCGCAGTATTGAAATTAGTTTATGGCGATACTAGTTTTATGCTAACTGGCGATGCAGAAAAATTATCGGAAGGCGAAATTATGACACAATACAGCGCCAAATCATTAGCGGCTGATGTTTTGAAAGTTGGTCATCATGGCAGTAAGACGTCGACTTCCGCAGAGTTTTTGGCAGCAGTTGCTCCGCAGTTAGCGGTTATTTCGGTAGGCAAAGATAATGACTATGGTTTGCCGCATCCCAATACCTTGACTTTATTGGAAAAAGAAAAAATCCCTTATTTACGCACTGATGAAGAAGGAACCATTGTTATCTATAGTGATGGCAAAAAAATTGCTCTTTCTCCTGATGAATTAGAAGCGACACAAGTCAGCGCAACGCCAATACAGCCGCTGCCGACAACGGATAATGATACCAAACAAACAAACGTCATAATCGAGTCAGTAGACAGAAAAGCGGAAATTGCACAGATTCGTAACGAAGGAGATAACGATGTAGATTTAAGCGGTTGGGTTTTGGTTAGTGTTCAAGGGGATCAACGGTATACTTTTGCAGAAGGAACAATACTAAAGGCTGGTGAATCATTGGCAGTACTTTCTGGTCCAAATGCAAAAGCCGATATTGGTCAAGTCGTTTGGACTGAGAAAAATATTTGGAACAATGATTATGATCCGGCAGAATTATATGATGCCGCTGGTCAATTAGTTTCATCATTAGAATAACGTCTTTGGTTAAGAGAGTATGAAAAATCAATTTGATGTGGATTGAACAAAACTAATAAGAAAAGAAGGGAGGTGAAAAATGGATAGATCCGTCGATTATCAGGGGCAAATATTGACTTATGCATTGCAGTATAAAAAAGTAAAACACATTACTCTTCGTGTATATGATGATTTGCGTATTGCAGTTTCAGCGCCTCGCCGTTTGAAAAAGGAAGAGATTGATCGATATGTCCAGCAAAAAGGAGCGTGGATTTTGCAATCTCAACACAAAATCAATCAAAGAAAAATAGAGAAAGCACAGTATGGTTTGCGTAATCGCTATACTGCAGGCGGCTATATTTATTTTTTGGGCGATAAAATACCGTTGATTTTGCACTCGGGGATAAGCACGCAGCTGATCGATGGTCAGCTGTTTATCAATGCAACTGATGATTCTCAAAAAATAGCAGAAAAAGCGGCACAATTTTATCAAAGCCAGAGTATAATAATTTTTAGGAAATTGAATGATGCGTTGTATCCTCATTTGGAAATGTTAGGCATAAAGAAAGCGACCATTGCTGCTCGTCGAATGAGTGCCAGTTGGGGGCGATGTCACGTTCAAAAAGGTCATATTGTGCTCAATACACAGTTGATTCAAGCGCCTAAAGAATGTATTGTTTCGGTGTTGCTTCATGAATATGTCCATTTTTTGCATCCCAATCATGGCAAAGAATTTAAGCGACTGCTTTATGAACTGATGCCTGAGTATGATCAATGGACGGAACGGCTAAATTTATTGATATCACTGTCATAGAAAGAGAGGTTACTATGTTTAAAGGAATGAAAAAAATAATTGTTTTAGGCTGTATATTAGCAATAGTCGTCGGCGTTGTTAACATTTTTAGTGATGATAAAGGAAAAACTGCCGAGGCGGCCGGTGTGGAAGAAATGAGAGGCGTATGGATCGCTAGCGTGTACAATATTGATTTTCCTAGTAAAACAGGATTGACACCGACACAGATGAAGCAGGAGATAGATGATATTTTGCATAATGTCAAAGCGATGAACGGCAATGCTGTATTTTTTCAAGTGCGTCCCGTCGCGGATGCTCTTTATCCTTCAAAAATTTTTCCGTGGTCAGCTTATTTAACAGGAACACAAGGCGTAGCGGTGGCTGACGATTTTGATCCATTGCAGTATATGATTGATGAAGGCAAAAAACAAGGAATTGCCGTCCATGCTTGGATCAATCCTTATAAAGTAACAAGGGGGACGGCGGCTAAGCCTAACCATGATCTGACTGCTTTGGCTGCTAACAATCCGGTGCGGCTTTATCCGGATATTGTTGTTGCTCACCCTAATGGAGAGTTATATTTAGATCCAGGACAGCCTAAAAGTCGTTTCTTGGTTTTGGAAGGTATTAAAGAATTGTTGCTTAATTATGATTTGGCAGGTATTCATTTTGACGATTACTTTTATCCCGATAAAGTAGCACAAAAAGATAGTAACGGCAAAATTGTAGGTTATAGTGATTTTAACGATGAGCAGACTTTTATCCAATACGGTCAAGGTTTTACCAATAAAGATGATTGGCGGCGCAATAATGTGGATCAGTTAGTTAAAGATACGCAAACGTTGATTAAATCTGTAAAACCTGATGTGCAGTTTGGCATTAGTCCGGCAGGTGTATGGGCTAATCAAACGACGAATCCTTTAGGATCGGCAACAAGAGGCGGTGTAGAAACTTATTATGACCATTATGCTGATACTAGAAAATGGGCACAAGAGGGCTGGATAGATTATATTGCACCACAAATTTATTGGCATATTGGTTTTTCTACCGCTGATTATGATACTTTGGCTCGCTGGTGGAGCGACGTAGTTAAAGACAGCGATACCAAACTGTATATTGGTCATGCTGCTTATAAAGTTGGCGATACTGCTCAGAATGCTGCTTGGCAAGACCCTGATGAATTGATCAAGCAAGTTCAACTAAATCGACAGTTGGGTAATGTTGACGGTAGTATTTTTTATGGTTACAGTGTCATTAAAAATAATACCATGGGCGTTCGAGATCGTTTGAGCGTTATTTTTGCAGAATAATAGTTGATAGACATGGCTCATGATGAGCCGTGTCTTTTTTTGCTGTAATATTTTCCAGCATAGCCTATCTTTCTTCGGGTAATCTAGCAGTAGGAGGTGTATCAATGTGTTTAAAAAGAAAAATGAATTTCAGCCGGAGTCTTTTCCCAAAGAATTAGCACGAGTGATTGAAGATGGCGAAAAACATGGCGTTACTGATGAAATGATGATTAAAGGAATGGTTAGCGTTGGCAATTTGATGGGACAATTCGTCAAACCAGATTCGCCAGAAGAAGCGTTGATGAAAGAAATGTGGGAAATGGCATCGGATAATGAAAAAGCTACGGTTGCCAATATGGTACTTAGAGTGGGCAAGGAAAAAATAGGCGCACGCTAGAACAGTAAAAGTGTTCATGTTATAGACATCATAAAAAGAACCGCAATCAGGGTGTGCAGTTCAAGGCGTAAATCCAGCGCCAGAGTTGGGGTGATAAACATGAGGATTCTGGCGCTGGGTTATAATGCCATAATGTGCATTTCAAAAGTCTGACGTTTTTTATAGTATAAACCTTACTGTATGAAATATACATATGCCAATAAAATGACGCCGGGAATCAAAAACAGATAGCTGGGGATATTCATCTGCATATATTTCTTTTTGCGTAATTCAAATTCCCATGTTTTATTTGATAAATACTTTAATGCCAAGCCTTTAAAAAGGGCAGAGATAACAATTAAAATAAGTGCTACAATTTCTAACATTTTCAAGACGATCCCTCCAAGCAAAATGATTAGCTTTATTATAATTGATTTTTTAGTGGTTGTCCAAACCTTTATGTTAAAGTGTTAATATTTTGTAAAGAAGGTGACTTATGGGGGAATTTATTTTACGCGTACTGTTAGTTTATGTGGTATTGATGAGCGCTACGCGGATTATGGGCAAGCGAGAGATTGGTCAGCTTTCCTCTTTTGATTTTGTTGTCGCTATCGTAATTGCAGAATTAGCAACGATGCCTATTACTAATGTACAGCTACCTATATTGCAAAGTTTAATTCCTATTACGATTATGACAGCTCTACAAGTTGTTACTTCTTTATTGTGTCTCAAAAGCAATAGTTTTCGTCGTCTTATTTACGGCAAACCCAATGTTTTAATCGCTAAAGGTAAAATGCAACTCAAAGAAATGCGCAAGGCTCGTTATAATATTGATGACCTTTTGACGCAGCTACGACAAAGAGATGTTTTTGACGTAGCCGATGTAGATTTTGCCGTTTTAGAAACTTCTGGAGATTTAACAGTTTCGTTAAAAGCAGAAAAAAGACCGCTAACAGTCGATGATCTTAATATTAAAACCGACAAAAACAATAATGGTTTAGCGTTGACTTTAATCGACGATGGCGAAATCAATCATAAAGGGTTAAAAGATGCTGGATTAGACATACATTGGCTGATGAAGCGGCTGCGTCGGCGAGGAATTCATAATCCTAAAAAAGTTTTCTTTGCCAGTTTAAGCAGTGATAACAGTATCTATTTGATGAAAAAGGATGATGTTCAAAAGCGAGGCGATAAAGAACAAGAAATTCATTAGCTCTAAAAAACGCAAAACGCCATAAACCTCTGAACAGATAGGTTCAGAGGTTTATGGCGCTTAATTTGATGGCGTTAAAATTAGTATCAATTTGACTTTGTGTTCTCGATGACTTATTTTATTTACTTATAATCGGTTTGCCATCGGCATTCAATAACGGAGTAAGACCTCCTGCATAACCTGACTTAATCCACAGATAGTTTACACCTGTTTCCTTATCTACTATAACTTGTAACAATCCAGAATCCTTTAATTGACTTCCTTCATGCGCAACAATTTCAAATCTGCTATCCTTTTTCATTTCTTTTTCCTCCGTTTTGTTTGAAATCTCACATTCATGCTATTCCAGCGAGAACACAAGGTTGAACTGGGACTGAAATTAGTGTAAGTGAAAACAAAAGAGCAGATACATTTTGATTTATCGTTATTCGCACTGATAATATTGTATGAATATCTTCATCAGTACTGGCTATAATCTTTTTTATCTTCCTCCCGTTTTTCTTGTTTGCGTTGTCTAAAAAAATAGATCAGCAATATCAATGACATGATAGGCACAACAATGTATATCAACAATCCGACAATCACAGTGATTATTCCCACAACTATCGTCACCTCTGGTTGTATAATGAAAAAACAAATCAGCATTGCTACTAATAGCAGTGTAAGCTCTTCCATAAACTAAGTCGCCTTATTGAATGATTACGGCGGTGCCGTAGGCTACCATTTCAGCTGCTCCTTGCGTAATAGCTGAAGATGCTAGTCGCATGCCGACAATGGCATTGGCACCTTTTGCTTGGGCATCTTCCACCATACGCCCAATAGCGATTTGTCGTGCTTCCTCCAACATTTCCACATAACCATTCAACTCTCCGCCTACAACAGTTTTGAATGATGCTGCAATATCTTTGCCAATGTGTTTGCTGCGTACGGTACTTCCTCTGACTAGACCAAGCACTTCTGTGATTTCCTTGTTTGCAATAGTATCAGTTGTTGCAATTAACATTTTCATTTCCTCCTTTAATTTTTGGTTGCTAAGACAATTTTAGTTAATCAGCTTCTGTTTTATGATTCATTTTTTTGCGTTTACGGACGGCTTCTGTCAACAAATATTCTATTTGACCGTTAATAGAACGAAAATCTTCTTCAGCCCATTGCGCAATCTCATGATACAACGAAGGTGAAAGTCGCAAAGGTACTTGCTTTTTCGTTTTTTCTTTGTCGGTCATGGCATCAACTCCTTAGTGCAATCTTTTCGCTATTGTTTTTAGTTTAATAGATTGACCCGGAATTGACAATAGGTTGGCTGTCTTTATTGCTGCACAAAACGACCATCAAATTAGTTGCCATTTGTGCTCGGCGCTCATCGTCCAATTCGACAATACCGTTTTGGCTCAATTTATTTAATGCCATTTCTACCATACCAACCGCGCCGTCGACAATCATTTTGCGAGCGTCGATAATAGCCGAGGCTTGCTGGCGCTGGAGCATTACGGCGGCAATTTCTGGTGCATAGGCTAAGTGGGTAATGCGGGCTTCAACAACAACTAAACCAGCTTCGCTAACGCGTTTTTGAATTTCATTCTTCAAATTTTGTGCAATTTCTACTGAAGAACCGCGCAAACTTTTTTCTTCTCCTTCTTCTGCTAAATCATAAGGATACAACCGCACAATATTGCGCAAAGCGGTATCGCACTGAATAGATAAAAATTCGGCATAATTATCCACATTAAATACAGCTTTAGCCGTATTTTCAACTTTCCAAATAACATTGATACCGATAATGATGGGATTTCCTAGCAAGTCGTTGATTTTTTGATTTTCGTTGTTTAATGTCATAGATTTTAAAGAAATCTTTTTGTTTCGCTTAGCAACGTTTTTGCTGTTTGCTTCGCTTGAAATGGTAATAGTCGTTTCTCCGGCCGGATTAACAGCTGTACAAAAAGGATTGACAAAAAAGATGCCTTCGCTTTTTAATGTCCCATAATAACGACCAAATAACGTCAATACTAACGCCTCATTCGGCTGCAAAATCTTGATGCCGCAAAAAATAAGCCAGTCAACAATGGCTAAGTAAATGATGCCAACTGCTATAAGCACAATACCTATCCAGCGAAATGTCTGATTTACCGCCGGCATATATCCACCTTCTGGTATGGCAAGAAATGTTGTTTGATTCTCTAATAGCATGGCGCCGCCGATGATTGCCACAACAGAAAGAATCATTAAAATGATATTCAAAATCAAAATGCAGAGTCCATTAGGCGCTTCTAAAATTTTTTCCTCATAAATTTTGTTGTCGTTCATCATAAAACTCCTCTCGTCATTATAATATTAAGTTGATATCAACATAATATCATTAAAATTTCGCTCTGTCAAGTATCTGTGCAAGTGAGCGATTTTTTTCGCGTGTCATTGTAATTCTTCTTTTGAATCAAATTTTTACAGCGCAATAAAAAAAGAACCGTTTTCAAGATGCTGACGGCAACTATTTGCCTGACAGCCTGAAAACGATTCTTTTGGTGATTTGCCAACACAGCCGAATTAACTGTTGCGCTGATTATGCTTGCAGCAATTTGACTAATTCAGATTTTGGTCTGAAACCAACGATTCTTTCTGCTTCTTTGCCGTCTTTAAAAACGATCAAAGTAGGAATACTCATTACGCCGTATGTTTGCGCAATGCGTCCGCAATCATCGACGTTTAATTTGCAGACTTTAGCGGTACCGGCAAAATCATTAGCTAATTCATCAACGACTGGTGCAATCATTTTGCACGGTCCGCACCATGCAGCCCAGAAATCGACTAAAACGGGCACGGTTGATTCCAGTACCACCGATTTAAAATTTTCTTCTGTCAACATAATTACATTTTCATTTGCCATTTTTCTAAAACCTCCTAAATTTATCTCAGCACAGCCCGTCAAAACGAATGATATTCCTTTGCAGTATTCGCTTAACTGCCTGCTATTAAAGTTGATTCCTTCTCTAATAGCTTACACATAATCTGCCAAAAAGTCAAAAGCAAATTACTTTTATTATAAGCAAATCATTTATCTGAATTATAACTAGTTATTATTTAATAATTGTCTAACCACTTCACCAGCAATCAACAGACCAGCAGTTGCTGGTACATAAGATATACTGCCTGTTGTACGTTTTTTTTGCATTTCTTTATTATCTTGAGGCTTAATGACTGCTGATGGTGAATAAAGTACCGTTACGTCTTGTTCAATGCCTCGCTTACGCAATTCATGACGCATAATTTTTGCTAGTGGACACACTTTTGTTTGAGAAATATCCGTCAAGATAAATTGCCGATTATCTAATTTATTAGCCGTACCCATACTACAAATTATCGGTATCTGGTGTGTTTTCGCCCACAAAATTATCGCCAGTTTAGACGTTATGGTGTCAATTGCATCGATCAGATAATTATATGACTCGTTAAATACTTTGTCGATATTCTCTGGCAGAATGAAATCTGTCTTAGCGATTACGTCAATATCGGGATCAATATCAGCGATACGTTCTTGCATAACTGTCACTTTTGCTTGCCCAATAGTACTATGCAGCGCATGAATCTGTCGATTTAAATTAGTTACGTCAATTACATCATGGTCAATTAACGTCAAGCGTCCTATACCTGCTCTTGCCAACGCTTCTGCTACGTAGGAACCAACGCCGCCAATACCGGCGATGGCAACATGGGCTTGACGTAATTTTTGCAATCCTGTTTCGCCAATCAATAACTGACTACGATCATACTGCGTTGTCATGAGTGCCTCCCATTTATTGATAACATTTTGCCAATTCAGCAGCGCCGTCTTGACTAGTTCCACGATTTAATATCTCAAATTGCCAACCGCTTTGGGTATAAACCATCTGTGCCAAGTGAAGCATTGTTATATTGCCATCAATTTGTTTGATTTCAAAGCGACCAATTTCTTCTAAATGATGATCAAAAACGCTGATGAACAAATTTGCCAGCATACCCAAATGATGATGTCTAGCTCTGGCTTGATAAATCGAAGCAGCAAAAACAATTTTTGCATACTGTTTTGGCAGTGATGCTAGATCAATATCAATGATGCCGTTAAAACCTTTTGGTAAGTTTTCATCGTCAGCTTGATTAACACTTCCGCTAATGTGACTCAAATTATTAAAAAAAACGATATCGCCATTATCCTGCATATGTCCTTCCTCATCGCATAACACTGTCATCAGGTCGCATTCAACTGTATCACTTTTGATACTGCCGCCGTCCAAAAATTCCCCTAATAAATTTAACGGTGCTGGATTGAGCGGCAATGTGTCCCAGCCTACGCCGATCGTGATCTGTGGCGAGGCAATGGTTATCGAATCATTTTCAGTCAAGAAAAGCATTATATTTCCCCTTTTTGTCAAGTACTTTTTAATCTATTATACCGCAGAGTATTAGAAATGCCAAATTTTTTTCATTTAACAATAACGAAAACTAAGAAAGCAGAGAAGTATGATAAAAATAAGCGACGAACAAAAAAAGAAATGAAAAAACATGGTGGCTAAAAGATACTCTTAAATGTCTATCGGCAACGGAGTTTTTTTGAAATTTTGCGTGTTGTTTATCGTGTAAAGAATTTATGCCTTCATTGACAGACTATATTTTTTGTGTTAAAGTAAAAAACAAAATATTGTGCGGTGTTTGAAGGAGAAAAAGTAGTCATTTCTTTTTGTTTCAGCGAGTCGGGAAGGTGTGAGCCGATATAAAAATAATGATGAATAGGCGCTCTGGAGCCGTTTTTTAAGTGGACATTTTTATGGTAATGTCAATCAGGGTGGAACCGCGGGAGTCGTTATGCTCTCGTCCCTGTCGTTTTTGCGACAGAGACGAGAGCTTTTTATTATTATAGAGAAATCGGAAAACATGGTATGCTGCAAGCGTTTTGTTTTTGTTGAGTTATTTTAGACAAAAAATAACCACAAGGAAAAGACAGCATTAAAAACTGCACAACCGTATTTGAAAGATTTCCAAACAGATTTACAATAAAAGGGAGTGTGCATTGATGAATTTTCAAGAAATGATTTTGGCTCTGAATCAATTTTGGGGTCGGCAAGGTTGCATTATTCAGCAGCCTTATGATGTGGAGAAAGGTGCTGGCACAATGAATCCGGCTACCTTTCTGCGCGCTTTGGGTCCTGAACCGTGGAAAGTTGCTTATGTAGAGCCTTGTCGTCGACCAACCGACGGTCGTTACGGCGAGAACCCTAATCGTTTGCAGCATTACTATCAATATCAAGTTATTTTGAAACCATCGCCCAATAATATTCAGGAATTATATCTGGCTAGCTTGGAAGCGTTAGGAATTGATCCACTAGCTCATGACATTCGTTTTGTAGAAGATAACTGGGAATCGCCGACTTTAGGCGCATGGGGATTAGGCTGGGAAGTATGGCTTGATGGAATGGAAATTAGCCAGTTTACTTATTTTCAGCAGTGCGGCGGCATAGATTGCAAACCAGTTTGTGGTGAGATTACTTATGGATTAGAGCGATTGGCAACTTTCATTCAGCAAAAAGATAGTGTTTATGATATTATTTGGGTAGATGATGTTTTGTATGGCGATGTTTTTCAGCAAAATGAAGTGGATTACTCCGAATATAATTTTAACGCTGCTGATACAGAGATGTTATTTATGTTTTTTGACGCGTATGAAAAAGAAGCGCTGCGCATAGTTCAAATGGGTTTGGTGCAGCCCGCTTATGACTACGTGTTGAAGTGTTCCCATACGTTTAATTTGTTGGATGCTCGCGGTGCTATTAGTGTGACTGAACGTACGCACTATATTGCCAGAGTGCGTAATATGGCAAAAATTTGTGCCGATGCTTATGTTAAAAAACGTGCCGAACTGGGCTATCCGTTGATCAAGGACGTTAAAGTACGTCAAGCGATGGGGCTTAGCGAACAGAAGGAGGAAGCATAATGCAGGATTTATTGTTGGAAATCGGATTAGAGGAAATGCCCGCGAAATTTATGCCGCAAGCTTTGGCGCAACTGGCGCAATTAGCCGCCGATAAGTTTGAAGAGGCACGAATTGATTATACAGAAATTAAAACGTATGGAACTCCGCGGCGTATTACGCTAATGGTAAAAGATCTGGCAGAAAAACAGTTGGATTTAGCAGAAGAAGTCAAAGGACCGTCATTAAAAGCGGCTTATGACAGCGAAGGCAAACCGACTAAAGCTGCTATCGGTTTCGCTAAAGGACAACAAGTTGCCGTTGATGAACTAATTCATCGAGAAATTGAAAGTGGGACGTATGTTTTTGCCATAAAAAAAGTAGCTGGTTTGCCTGTTAAAGACGTTTTGCCTCAACTTTTACCACAATTGGTAACGGGATTGCATTTTCCCAAACCTATGCGTTGGGGAAATGGCGATATGCGTTATGCCAGACCGATTCGCTGGCTGGTCGCTTTGTTTGGCAGAGAAATTGTGCCGTTTGCTTTGGAAGAAGTGGTCTCTGGACGTATATCCAGAGGACATCGTTTTTTAGGCAGTCAACAAATTACTATCAACGAACCGGCAGAGTATTTTGCCGTTATGAAACAAAATAGCGTTATCGTTGACCAAAACGAGCGGGAAAAGATGATCGTAGCCCAGCTTAAAGCGCTGGCGGCTTCTGTGGAAGGTGATGTGCAAATTGATGAGGATTTATTAACAGAAGTCGTGTATTTGGTTGAGTATCCTACTGCTTTAATGGGAGATTTTAAACCGAGTTATTTATTATTACCCGAACCCTTGGTCATTACGCCAATGAAAGAACATCAGCGGTATTTTCCTGTGCTGAAAGGGCATCATTTGACAGCGAAATTTATTACAGTTCGTAACGGTAACGGCGAACATTTGGACGAGGTGCAAAAAGGCAACGAAAAAGTGCTGGAAGCTCGTTTGTCTGATGCCAAATTTTTCTATGATGAAGATTTGAAAATGAAATTAGAAAGCAATGTTGCTAAGCTGAAAAACATCGTTTTTCAAGAAAAATTAGGATCCATTTATGATAAAGTTCTGCGTAATCAAGAAGGCGTCAAAGTTATTGCCAGTCTATTGAATCTAGGCGGGGAAGCGCAAAATAGAGCATTGCGAGCGGCATATCTTGCTAAAGCGGATTTAGTCAGTAATGTTGTTTATGAATTTCCTGAACTACAGGGACTGATGGGGGAAAATTACGCCTATGCACAAGGAGAACATCCTTTGACTGCCAAAGCAATCGCGGAACATTATTTGCCTAAAAATGCTGATGACCAACTGCCGCTGACTTTTGAAGGGATTGTTTGCAGCTTAAGTGATAAATTAGATACTATCGTTGGTTGTTTTGCCGCTGGTATTGAACCCACTGGATCGCAGGATCCTTATGGGCTGCGTCGTCAGGCAGCGGGGATTTGCAGTATGATTGTTGGACGCAGCATTTTAGTCAGTTTAAAAGCGTTGATTACGCAGGCAATGGATCATTATCCAACGGATATCATTGGCGAAAGGGAAGAACTATTGGCAAAAGTCTATGGCTTCTTTGAACAGCGAGTGCGCAATATCCTTACGGACAGGGGTTATCGTTATGATGTCATTGAAGCGGTTATCGCTTGTGGTTACGATAATTTAACAGAAACCGTTTTAAGAGCGGAAGCAGTTAATAAACTTAAAGCCACCGACTCTTTCGCAAAATTGTTAACAGCGTTTACTCGAGCCAACAATCTGGCTAAAAAAGCAGAAAACGATCAAGTAAATGAAGAATATTTGGTTCATGAGGCAGAAAAGATTTTATGGCAGGATATTCAATTTGCTGAAAAAGCTATTGGTAATTTTAACCAGAAACGGCAGTATCAAGAAAGTTTGGTGACAGTTTCTACGTTAGAGGAGTCCATCAGTCAATTTTTTGATGGCGTTTTGGTTATGGATGAAAACGAAAATATTAAAAACAATCGTTTAGCGCTTTTGGTACGTGTTAGTAATTTGACTAAAGATATTGCTGATTTGACCAAGATTGTGCAAGACTAAGAAAACAACAGCGTCGGCAAATTCTCATATTTTGCCGACGCTGTTGTTATATCGGAAGGGGATAACGATGAGTGATTATGCGCGTTATTTAGCAGCATTGATACCAGAGAAAGATAGTTTGAAGTTGGTTAAAACAGAAGCTAAGCAGTATTATGAGACCCATTCTTTACAAGAATGTTACATTATGGGGCTCCAACTGTATCAAGCAGAAAATTTTCAAATTCAGGAAGTAGGCGTTTTACTTTTGGGCTATGCGGCTCATGCTCATGAAGATGCGTTAATTTTTTTACGAGATACGGTAAGCCAGCACGATAGCTGGAAGGTTCAGGAAGTTTTGGCAATGGCTTTTGATCAACACTGTAAAATTATTGGTTATGAAACAGCGTTACCATTGATTAAAGCATGGTTGACGAGTGATCGTGCTACAGTACGTCGAGCTGTTTCAGAAGGTTTGAGAGTGTGGACTAGTCGACCATATTTTAAAGAAAATCCTCAAATAGCCATCAATTTGCTGGCAGCGAACAAAAATGATGACAGTGAATATGCACGAAAATCTATTGGTAATGCGTTGAAAGACATCAGTAAGAAACATGCTGAGCTGATAGCACAGGAATTGGCTTCGTGGGATTTATCGACTAAAGAGATTCGGCAGGTCTATCAATTAGCAAGCAAATTTATTCGGTAATTGATTGCATAAGCGTATAAAACAATATTATCGACTGGCTGGCGTTTATTGGGTATAAGTAACTAAGAATCTATAATCACTGTTCTACTAAATTACAACGGTGAAATTCTCATAAAAATACGTTTTTTGCACAGATACAATATTTAATAGGAGCCTATAAAATATTGTATACATGGATTTTATCATTTTAATGCGGCGGCAAATGTGATAAAATCGTGACGATAACAAGATTGCAAAGGAGAGAAAATCATGGAAAAAATAAGAATCGGTATTGTAGGCTATGGTAATCTGGGAAGAGGTGTTGAACTGGCTGTAGCGCAGACAAAGGATATGACCGTCGATGCAGTTTTCAGCCGCAGAGCGCCAGAAACTATCAAAACTTTTGGCGCGCCGGTTTACAGCATTGATGAAGCAATCAATAAACAAGACGATCTTGATGTGTTGATTCTGTGTGGCGGCTCAGCTAACGATTTGCCACAACAAACGCCATATTTTGCTCAATATTTTAATGTTGTAGATAGTTTTGATACCCACGCTAAAATTCCAGAGCATTTTCAAGCTGTGGAAGAGCAGGCAAAAAAACATCAAAAGGTTGCTATTTTTTCTGTAGGCTGGGACCCGGGCTTATTTTCTCTCAATCGTCTATACAGTAGTGCTATCTTACCAGATGGCGACGACTATACTTTTTGGGGCAAAGGTGTTAGCCAAGGACATTCTGACGCTATACGCCGCATAGAAGGTGTGCAAGACGCGCGACAGTATACAATTCCTGTGGAGAGCGCTATTGAGGCGGTGCGTCGCGGAGAACGTCCAACATTTACTTCCAGAGAAAAGCACTTGCGAGAATGTTTTGTGGTTGCCAAAGAAGGCGCTGACAAAGCTAAAATTGAGCAAACGATCAAAACGATGCCCAATTATTTTGATGAATACGATACGACGGTACATTTTATTTCTCAAGAAGAATTAAATGAAAAACACAGCGGTATTCCTCATGGCGGCTTCGTTATTCGCAGTGGTAACACTGGAAAAGCGGGTGAAAATCATCATATTATGGAATACTCGCTAAAATTGGATTCTAATCCCGAATTTACTGCTAGTGTTCTGGTGGCTTACGCTCGCGCCGCTTATAAAATGGCACAAATTCGTCATTACGGCGCTAAGACGGTATTTGATATTCCACCAGCTATGCTTTCGCCAAAAAGTGGTGAGGAATTGCGCAAAGAATTATTATAAATCGTAAAAACAGATGTCGTTCGTATGAAACGGCATCTGTTTTTTATTTCTGGATTATTGCGTCGATAACGTTTGGTCAGTTTCATTCATACATATTCTTTAAATTTTTAACGTTATTTCAACGATATATTAGCGTGTGCGAGAAAAATCATGCTTGTTATCTGTAGAGAGTTTGTTTTCATGAGCAGTATCTTCAATTCATAGAATCTCTGACAAAATTTCTTGAAAAACATCGAAAATGGGCGAATATAATAATAAGCGGAAAATTAACAAACGCTGTATGCACTAAATTATTTTTTATCATGAAAAATAAAAAAATGAGAAAGGAAGATGAACAATGAGACCCCGAAATTTGCTGGTTATTTTATTGTTGATCATGTGTTTATTTGTAGAAGCAACTGCTTTTGGAAATGAACCGACAAAAGAACAAACAGAATATCTCAAAAAAGAATGCCAAAAATATGATTTGGCTTATACGCTGGTTTATGGTGTGATCAAAACAGAAAGCGATTTCAATCCTTCTGCCAATAGCAGAGGCGGACAAGGACTAATGCAGTTAAATAAAAATACGGCTGCTGGTTTGGCAAATGATCTGGCAATAAATGATTTTGACATTTTTGATTTTGAAGATAATGCCAGAGCCGGCATTTATCATTTGTATAATATGCGTACTTATTGGCGGGAACAAGGATATGGCGATGAAGATGTATTTGGCTTGATGCTAATAAGCTACAATCGAGGGCTCGGCGGCTGTCAAAAGTATATTGATCAAAACGGCATCGTGGACGATAAATACGTACAGACAGTACTGGCGCATAAAGAAAAAATTGAACAACAATAGTGCATAAATCGTCATAATTTTATACGCGTTAAACAGGGAATCACAAGATAAAAAATATATAATACTTTTTAAGCAATAGGCAAGTAAGCATGTAAACAATTGGCACTGGTCAACAAAATCCTTTTGTCCATGGTACTTGAAAATCTGGAGGCAGTGGTTGAACCGGACGAGATCGAGAACCTCGCCGAAATACAAAAGGTCTGTCCGAGGGCAATGTAGACTTTCAGCGATTGTGTGAGCCATACCCTTTCCCCGGTGGTCACTTTGCCCACACATGCTTGGATAAGGAAAGCGACACCCTATATGTCTATGGCGAGGAGACGGAGGGTTGTCCCGCATATTTGAAAGTATTCAAGCCGGACGAGGACAAATAAACAAGCTCCAGTTTGCAGAGGGATTTCATCTTTTAGGTGAAATTCCTCTGCAAACTGGAGCTTGTTTTTCACGCTGTTGCCGTCGTCCTTTTCTTTCTCAAATTCTCTTTGGAGATGGATATATTCGCCTAAACGTCAGCGCTGGATTATACATACAGAAGGTAAAAAAGTTTGCTTTAAGCACATTCATTGGGAATTGTTTGCTAGTATAATACGAAGCCTAATCCCAGTACAATCACCATTGTAATGCTATCCTGAATCTTTTTTAATCATTTTAGAAGAT
The DNA here is from genome assembly GCA_949743265.1 of uncultured Peptococcaceae bacterium. Classification (GTDB taxonomy): domain Bacteria; phylum Bacillota; class Peptococcia; order Peptococcales; family Peptococcaceae; genus CATJSX01. Next base: position 1,594 of record CATJSX010000116.1, on the reverse strand, counting down.
CCTCCTGTTTATCAATCTAACAACTGTTAAATTTTTATTTTATCGCTGGGTTTTGTTAGCCTGCTTTTGAGAATTGTAAGCTTGTTGGGCAGCTTATATTGTTTTATGCTTTCTTCCATGTCAAGAAAATCCCAATGACTGCACCAATAAGGATAATCGGTGCTATTCTGACAAATAGCCATTCAAATGAGTGAAAGGTTACTCCAAGAATAGCAGTTTCGGGATCACTATAATCCCAACCCAAGTAAGAACTTTCTAATGTCAATAAGATTGCAAAAATTGCTGTGGTGACTACACATAATGTAATAAGAATTCCCTGTAGAATCCTTTTCATTGTAGTTTTTCTCTGTGCAAGTTGCAAGTTTATCACCTCCAGCTTTGCGGAAATGGCTTTTAAATCATCAACTTCCGACTCAATGATATTTTCTCCAAGCAACGTACTCACGGGTGTTTCAAGTGCTTCTGATATGGAGAGCAACATATCAGAATCGGGAACTGACAATCCTTGCTCCCATTTAGAAACTGTTTGTCGCACCACGTTCAGTTTGACAGCAAGCTCTTGTTGAGAAAGTCCTTTTGATTTTCTGATTGCTTTAATATTTTCGTTGAGCATCAGGGATAACCTCCTTTCTGTAATACCCTTATTATAGGCAGAACGGCCCGTTGCTACAAGCAACGCTAATTAACATTGTTGCTTTTTCCATCAGAGCAACTGAAAATATATATGTAGCAGAGGCTATAGAGATAATGTAGTATCTATTTTTACGTCATGTATAGGGAAAATGCACAAACAACAAGCAACTTGAGTATAGCTAGTCGCACTCCGAAATTTTTGCTGAGGAACTTCTCCCAAAATCCGGTCCTTTGGAACATTTCATCTCAAAGCAGCTAAGTGGTAATGATCGTGATTTGCTGGAGATCACCTTGTTAATCAAGATATTCTAGCCATATCGCACAAAAAAGCCGCCCTGTTTTCAAGGACGACTTTCTGCGTAAGGTGATAGTTTTAATTTATTTTTAGAAAGAATTTCTTTTTCAGCAAAAATATTTTTAGCAACAGCTTATCAATTCATGATTTTTTCAAGTTCATGTTTATATGCTGTTCCTATGAAATCTATTGTAATAATATTATCACCATACGATCAATCTCTCTTAAATTTTAGTTGATGATGATTCGTATAAACGGATACATTAGCTAACGTAGTTTCATTTTGGGAGATTTCAATACTGTGAAACGGAATAAATTGTAGAGCAGCATAATTAGCCATCTACAATATGATTCCTGTGTGTAATACCTCTTTTTTGATAATCGCTCCGTCTGCCTAATAAAAGACAGATACACATTTAGGTAAGAAATTTTATTTATTTGTTCATTTTTTCCAGAACATTCATGATTTCATCAATTTTCTCCTGTTCATTTTGACCAGAGAGAAAAGTTTCTTTGACACAATGCGTTAAATGCCCTTTTAAAACTATTTTATTAGCTTTACGCAAGAGCGCTTCGCAGGCTAGAATTTGATTGGAAATATCAATACAGTAGCGGTCGTCATCAATCATACGTAGGACACCTTCGATTTGTCCTTTAGTTGTTTTT
>CATJSX010000115.1 GCA_949743265.1 uncultured Peptococcaceae bacterium | reverse complement strand
TTATCAAGATGAAGACCGTGCTAACACCGATTTGGAAATTCAAGCATTGAAATCCGAATTAGACCGTATCGCTTCTTCTACTCATTTTAACAAAATTCAATTATTGGACGGCTCTTTGTCCGCTGGTGGTGCTAATGGCACCGCTGGTAAAGCTGCTGCTACCGTAAAAGTTTCCGACGCCGCTTTGTCCGCTGGTGCTATGACCATTCATAAAGCAGAAAAGGGCGTTTATGAAACCAATGTTAATGGCAATGAACCCATGGCAGCTATTCAAGCTGATGCAACCAACGAATACAGCATCACTTATAAAGATGATGACGGTACTACCAAAACAGAAACGGTCAGCTTGAAGTTTGACTCTGTTAATAAGAAAATCGTTGATGCTAACGGCAATAAGTTAGGTGATACTGCTAGTACTTCAGCAACTGTTGACGAAACGGTTAAAGCATTACAAGCTGCTTTGGAAAAGAGCGGTTTGGGTGATAAATTCAAAATTGAACTTAATGGTACAAACGACGGTTTGAAATTTACTGCAAAAGAAGCTGGTACAGGCGCAGCTGCTATTGACAATATTTCTGTACGCAGTACAGGCGCTACTTCTAAAGCCGTTGGTCACGGTGAAGTAGGCGGAACTGTCGTTACTGTCGACCTCAGTAATGTTGATTTGAGCAAGCTGAAAGACGGCGATACCTTAAAAATTGGCGACCAAACCATCACCTTTGACGTTGATGCAACGACAACATCGAAAGCTGTAGGTGGTACAATCTATCTCAATAATATCACCACGACTGATGAATTAGCTAAAGCTATCATTACAGCGCTCGATGGTAATGATGCGGCATTGACCACTTTATCCGATCCAGCTGCTACAGGTACTGCTAACGCAACGATAACTTCTGCTGCTGGTGATAAGTCAGTGCTTACGTTGACTTTAGACCAACACTTAGGTAATACAACAAACAGTATGCGCAATGATATTGAATCAATTATGAATCAGTTCGTCTATACACCTGCTGGAGGAACCGCAATCAAAGGCGGCATTATTGGCACTGGTACGGATTCTGTTACTTATAAAGCGCAATCAACCACAACAGCTACCGATCGCTATGAATCATATGATATGTCCAAAATTTACGCTTGGAACCCCGGTGCTGACGGTGATGATATTGCCGACCATGTCTTTGAAGTCAATGGTGAAAAATTCTTGTTCGTTAAACAAGATGCTAAAAACCAATCCATCACTGATGATGCTATCGCTAAAGCAACCGCTATCTATGGCAACAGCTTGAATGTCGTTACCATCAATAGTGATGATAATACCGAAGGTCAAGTCAACGTTCCCGTTTCAGAAGTAGACGTTATCAACATGGCAGAACGTATTAAAGAAAAAACAGGCACTAATGTTCGTGTCAATGGCACAAAATTAGAATTCTTGTCAACCCCGGGAACAAACGGCGGTGCTGGTACTGGCAAATTGACCTTCCAAATTGGCGCTAACGGCGATGCTGACCAACGTGTATCTATGAGCATTGACGATATGAGCTCCAAAGGTATCGGTGTAAACGCTGTCAATATTTTGACCGCTGATTCTGCTAATGCCGCTATTGATATCGTGGATAAAGCTATCAATACCGTATCTGCTACCCGCGCTAATCTCGGTGCTATGCAGAACCGTTTGGAACACACCATCAACAGCTTGAATACTACCAGTGAAAACTTGACCGCAGCAGAAAGCCGTATCCGTGAC
>CATJSX010000114.1 GCA_949743265.1 uncultured Peptococcaceae bacterium | reverse complement strand
TTTGGAGGTGTCTGAATTGACAAAACAAGTAACAAATAAAGATACAAACTATTACATTCTTTCTCTTATAGGCATTGCCATTATGTTTGGTTTTGGTTTTTTGCCGCCAATAGCACCGATTACACCATTGGGTATGCGCGTGTTAGGCGTTTTTATTGGTGTCATTTTTTATGGTCAGCCGTTGATTTGCTTTGGCCGAGTTTACTAGCATTATTTGCTTTTTCTTTTGTTGGATATAGTAAATTGCCAGCCATTTTGACTATATCGCTAGGCAATGATACCGTATGGATTTGTGTCTTGGCCATGGCTGTTTTAGGCGTTATTGACCACGCTGGCGTTAATGATCACATTATTACTTTTTTATTGACTCGAAAGATTTGTAATGGTCGTCCATGGGTATTTACAACGATGTGGTTAGTTTCTACTGCTTTATTCACTATTTTTACAGGAAATCCTATGGTTACTGTTTTAGTTATGTGGGCAATACTGGTGCCGTTATGCGGACGTTTAGGCTATCAAAAAGGTGATACTTGGGCACATTTGATGGTATTGGGTACTGGTGCTGCCGCTGGTTTTGCTGGCGCTTTAATTCCTTTTAAAGGGTTGCCGTTATATTTACTGGGTTCGGTAAAAGCTGTTACTGGCGCTAGTGTTGATATTGCTGGTTATTTATGCACTGCTTTTCCTATATTGGTGGCTATTATTGCCTATGTTTTGTTAATGCGTTTTGTTTTTCGAGCTGATGTCAGCAATTTGAAAAATATTAACGCTGAATTTTTTAAAAAAGATATGGCACCAATGACAAACGTGCAGAAATTTTTGTTAGGTTTTTTCTTCTGCTATATTTTCTTTCTCGCTTTGCCGGGGTTTATTCCGAAGACTAGTTGGCTGGCGCAGAAGTATGCGAATATCAGCACTATTGGGATCGTCATCGTTATGTTCGTCATATTGTGCGTTATTAAAGTAGACGGCAAACCATTGCTAAGATTTCAAGAATTGGCTTCCAGTAATGTAATGTGGAGTATCGTCTTTTTGCTATCTGTTGCTATGTGTTTATCCACGATTCTTTTAGATGATACCACAGGCATTAAAGCAGCTTTAATGCAAGTTTTGGAGCCGCTTTTTGGCGAACTCAGCCCTATAGCTTTTATAGCGATCTTTCTTACTGTAGCAACAATTTTGACCAATATTGGTAATAATATGGTTGTAGCTCTTGTTTTGACACCGATTGCGGCAACTTTTAGCTTGTCTATCACATCAATCAATATCATGGGCTTAACATGTTTACTTTGTTTTGCGGTCAATATTGCTTTCATTTTACCGTCAGCTTCGCCGACCTCTGCTATGATTTTTGGTCACGAACTGATTGATAACAAGAAACATTGGGGTTATACCCTTATATCTTGTATTGTTTTTTTACTGGTCATTGTCTTTGTAGGCTATCCTTTATCTTGTCTGTTTTTATAAGTTGATAAAATTGAAACAGCGTTAAAAAGTAATGACAGTCAAAATTTCATTTTTATTATTATTCATTACTTTTTTGTTTCTTAGAGCAGAAAATCTCCACCACTGTCTTTGAGGTGGGGATTTTCTTAATTTTTTGTTTAAGTTTTGCTAAGAAATCCCTTTCGATTTTGTATGGTGTGCTTTTGATTGCAACTAAAACAGCGGCGAGCATCATTAAAGATAGCTCGCCGCTGTTTTTTATTACAAACTTATTTTGATTTATTCATCTCTCAAAAATTCCATATATGGCGTATCGAATTTGGTCATTGCGTTGACAACTAATTCAACTAAACCGCCGTAATGAATGTTATAGCGGCTTAAACCATAATTGTGAATAATCTCGCGCATAGCGCCTTTGCAATTAGAACATGGTGCACAAATATATTTCGGTCCTTCGCTTAAAACAACGTCTTCGCCCCATGCTTCCAAAATTTGTTTCAATTTCATACGAGAAGCAACGTTATCGCGATAGGAAGCAAAGTTCATAGCGCTCATGATAGCAAAGCCTGAGCCACCGCCACAGCAATAGTTATTAACGCCATGATCTTTCATTTCATAATATTTGCTATCCTTCATAACGGCTTTTAAAATATCACGTTGTGGTTTTACAATCCCCATTTGACGAACAACATTACAAGGATCATGTAACACCACTGGGAAATCGTTACGACTGGGATCTAAATCAAATTTACCCGCCATAATTAAATCGCGCAATAGAGGCAAGAAACTTTGTACCGGTACGCGATCGCTGCCCGGATAAAAACGGTCGGCAACGACTGCTGCAGCTTTGTGGGCATGACCACACTCAGCGATAACGATACGTTTAACGCCTAATTTTTTAGCAGCTTCGTTCTGAGCAATCGCTACTTTTTTGGCCTGCAAATCGTCATACCAAATACCGTAATTGACGTTATCATAGCCCATTAAATCACTACTAAGCGTCCAATCCAATCCTGCTTCATTAAAAAGAATATTGAAAGCGGTTGGATTTTCTGGCCAAGCCATAAATTCACCGGCATTGTGAATCAAAAGAATATCCGCGCCTTCTTTATCGATTGGTGTTACATAACGAGTACCCATCAAATCTTCACAGTCATCATCTAAGAATTCAATCGTATCCAAGAAAGCAGCTTTGGTAACACCAGTAGATGATCCTGTTTTTAATTGTAGCTGAGAGCCTTTATCATGGAGCGGTTTTGGCGCTAAGCCCATTTCTTGGCTGAAAATTTTGCGCACTTCTTTGGCAAAATAACTATTATCCAAAGCTAGTGGACATACTTGCGCACAACGACGACATAAATTGCAGCGGTAGGATAATTCGCCTAAACGAGCGACTGTTTCCCAATTCAAATCGATATCGCCGCCGATAAATTTCACCATAACGCCTTTTTTGCCGCCGGGAATCAATTTGCCGTTTTTATCGAAATATTTTTTGACGATCATGCGCAAAACTTCTGCCCGATAAGTTGGTCTATATAATTCATTATGATTAGTTGCTTGGAAAATATGACACGCTTCTGAGCAAGTATTACATTTTGCACAGTATTCCATTGATAAATTGAGCGCTTGAATGATCCCTTTGTTAGTTTCTTCAGAGAGCATTTTTTCTACACCACGCAGGAACTTTTGGACTAGTGCGTCTTGTTCTTCTTTGGTTTTTGGCGTTTCAAAAGTATCAATAGCAATGATACCATCTAATTCTGCACAATATTTTTCAGCCCATTCCGGTTTAGCTTCTTTTAATTCCGGCGCCATACCCGGTTTATCGAATGGCGCTGGCAGTGGCATCAATTCGATTTTGGTTAGCTGACCACCTATCGTGCTAATATCACGAGGTTTTAAATCTTTACCGTTTATCACAATAATATCCTCCCATCTTCGATTTTATTTTTGTACAGCTTCTTCACTAGCTGGTTGCGGTTGATAGTGCGGCGCAGACCATTGATTACTTGGTTTCGGATCTTTAGATTGTTTGATGATTTCACTTTCTATTTTGCTGCCGGGTAAATTCGGTTCGTTGTCCCAGATAACTTTGTGGAAAGTGAAGTATTTGCCCACATAATGACTCATTTTGGTAAATGGAATATAAATCATGACGGCGCCCAATAAAAGAATGTGGACAATTAAAATGATTGGCATTCCTTCAGGATAAGACTCGGCAAAAGATTTAATGCCTAACATTGCTCTGGTAATATTGCGACCATATTCAAAACTTTTATCGCCAAGCCATACCAATAAACCACTAGCAGAAACGCACAACAAGAAGAATAAATTGAAATATTCCTGTGGCGTAGTATAATTTTTGAATTCAGGTTTTATTAAACGTTTTAAAATCAAACCGATAGCACCAACAGTCATTAAAACGCCAGCCATAATTCCGGCAACAATTGTCAATAAATAAATGATACTGCCAAATACGCTAGCAGGACCGACAAATGCGCCAATAAACAATAACACCGTCCAACCTAAAGCGGCATAAATACCCAAATGCAACGCATAAGAAATCCACCATAAACTGTTTTGGTGAATGAAAAGCTTTTTGATAAAAAGCATTTCAGCCAACATATCAATGATTTCACCTTTTAAATTATGGTGTCTAGGTTTTTCATACCATTTGTCATCTTCATAATAAGAACCGCCATAATGCATTCTTTCGTTTGTTTCTAATGGGATCGGATAAAGATCTTGTCTGCCATGCATAGGCATTTTGGCGAATTTATACGCTTTGTAAAATGATGCGCCAAAAAAACAGATCAGAGCGACCCAGCAAAAAATTGTTAAAAACATACTTGTACCTCCTCATTTTTTGTTAAATTTTTAAATCCTGCTTGATAAAAAGAGGGTGCTACTTGCAAAAGACTTTCTTTCGCGCTCCTTTCATCGGCAAAATGTGATTACATTTATAATATACCAAACTGGACTAACTTTTCAAACCTTTTTTACTGGATAATGGCGAGATTTCAGCCATTAAGGATTACAATCGTTTATCCAATGCATTAAAGCAGTCGTCTGCGCAGCCTTTTATTGCACGAAGGCGCTTAAATAGCCGCTGTCAATATCATCGAAATAGTTTATGTTTTATAAGAAATATCTTGACAATTATTTCTTACAAGTGTAATCTTTAACTATATCTTACAAATGTAATCCAAAAAGGAGTCCTAACAATGACCAATCAAGACAATTATTTGCCGCAAATTTCTCAAGGAGAACTGGAAGTAATGAAAGTTTTATGGCAGCTGGGCGAAGCAAGCAGCGGAATTATTGTTCAAACGCTTTTGCCCAAAAGTTCATGGAAAAGCAAAACGATTCAAACTATGCTCAATCGTTTGGTGCAAAAAGGAGCTGTCAGCGCTGAAAAAGGCGAGGGCAGAAATTACTGTTATCGTCCTTTGATTGGAGAAGACGAGTACAAATTAGCCGCCAGCACGCATTTTGTTGATAAAGTATATGACGGCTCTCTCTATCACTTGGTAGCAGGCTTTGTAAAAACGAAAAAATTATCAGCAGAAGAAATAAAATCTTTGCGCACTATCCTAGAGGAGGAAGAATTATGATCGCGTTAATTTTTGCTTGGTGCTTAAAAGCTTCATTTTATGGAGCAGTTGTTGGCATAATTGTTTTGTTGTTGCAACAACTATTAAAGAACTATTTAGCACCACAATGGCGTTATTTGCTATGGTTACTTGTTCTTTTTAAACTGTTAGTTCCACTTGGACCGGCAAGCAGCGTCAGTATTTTCAATGCAACGATACCTTTTGAACAGCAGTTTCTACCATCTATTGCTTCAGAAATACCGTCAAAAATTGTGGAAACTGTGACCAAAACATCTGAGGCTGTGCCAAGTGTTGCTCCACCAGCAACAATAGCAGTTACTTTTACTGATTGCTTAGCGATTATTTGGTTAATCGGTATGGTTGCTTGTCTATTCTATTTTGGCAGTGGTCATTTATTGCTTAGCCGAAAGCTTCAAAAACATAGTTGGTGTGTCGATGATGAAACGGTGATGATTTTTACACAGCTGCGGATAGAAACAGCATTAAAACCCAATCTTTCCCTTTGTTTTCAGTCAATAATCACTTCGCCAGCACTTTTTGGCTGGCTAAAACCGGTGATTTTATTGACGCCAGATGTAGCAGAAATGACTTCAAAGGAGAAAAAACATATTTTGCTGCATGAAATCATGCACGTCAAAAGCGGTGATCTTTGGTTCAATAGTTTATGGTTATTCTTTTTGGTCATCCATTGGTTTAATCCAATTTTGTGGCTATGCTATGGCATGATGCGGCAAGATATGGAAATTGCTTGTGACCATAGAGCGCTTCGTTACCTGCAAGGACAAGAGTATAAAGCTTATGGCAGAACACTGCTTAAAATGGCAGAATGTTGTCAAATGCAGTTATTAACGTTAAGCGGTGACTATCGCCAAATGCGCGCTCGTCTCAAACATATTGTTCATGCTGCAAAATGGCAAAAACATCATTTGTTTATGGCAACAATAGGCACGCTAATTCTTATCTTTGCTGGCGGATTGCTTTTAACAGGCTCTACAACCAATAAAATGCCATTAGCTCAGCAATGGGAAGCATTAACCTATTATTTAAAACAACCGTCGTCAAATATATCACCAGAAGAAAAGTTGCTGGATGCCCATACGCCATACGTTGGCAACGCTAGCGCAGTGGGCAATATTATAGGACAATTAAATTTAGCGTCTTATGGCGGCAAAATGGCAATTGTAGAAAATAATGAAGGCTATCAAATTATCAAACAGTACGACTTGCGAGGAAGTCAGCAAACTACTTATGCAGGGGAATTGTATCAAAACAGCGTGATTTTATTAACGCTAGTAGATAATTTAAATGAAGTTTGTTTTGAAGTAGCGCTTAATGATGGCACTTCGGTTCGGGGCAGTTTAAACCGTCATCAAGCGAGGGAAATATGGGGAGATTTAGCGCAATATACAATTGATGAACAACATTTTCAGCAATTATTAGCAGAATTAAATGAAACATCTGCTCAAATGGATTGGCTTTTATGGTCACCAGCAACCAATCTGCCGCCGATAATGCCTAATCAAGCAGAAAAAATTGGCGTTTGCTATTATCTCGACGAAAATAACGAGCTTGCTCAAACGACAGGACTCAATTTTTATCAGCAGTTTCAGCAAGACGCTTTAGTAAAAGATGCCAGCTTAACTGTCTATACATTTCAAATGCGACGCAATAGTTACCCGTTAGTCAAACAGGAACTTTATCAGAGTGATTACGCTGAACAAAAATTGCGTTATTATTGCTATCAATATATTCAAGATGGTGTTTTTGCTGATACGTATGAACCTATACTGGTTGAAGAAAACGCTCAATTTCCTATTTTAAAATAATGAATGATTAAATGGTTTCTATTTTTTCTGTGTTCCATAGCTGCATTTCGTTTGATTTTTAATCTGAAATTTATTTAAGAGGCTTTTGTTAATTTCCAGAAATTTTTTCGCCATTTGGACAAAAATTTTGTAAATAAGGTTTGCAAATGATGTGCAATTGTGGTATATTAACAATAATAACTATTGCAGAGTTATCTGCAAAAAATTCAAAAGTAAAATAGGAGTGACGCAAAATGCAAAATTTAGATGCAAACACATTTGAAGAAATTATTTATGACAATGGAGATCCTTGCTTGGTTATTTTCTCCAGAACTTCTTGCCATGTTTGTCAGGAAGTCCATCCGATTTTAGACACTATTGAACCAGACTACGAAGGTAAATTTGGTTTCTATCATGTAGACGTTGAAGAACAAAAAGCATTGTTTCAGAGATTTTCTTTGAAAGGCGTACCACAAGTGTTATTCTTTAACGAAGGCGAATTTTTGGGTAAAATGGCTGGTAAAAAAGACGAACAAGAATATAGAGATAAGATTGATTCTATTATTGGCTAAGACAATTTTAAAATACCGCAAAGCAATCAGCTTTTGCGGTATTTTTTTGTTTTTATGCTAAGAGCAATTAAAGAAAGCTTTCTGAAAAATAAATAGCAAAGAGCTTAATTAAGACAGTCAACTTGAAATAAGATATAAAAGCGCTTGCAAGCATAAACGAATGTGTCATAACAAGTAATTATATGATTGCGTCACATTAGGAAAAAGAGGTGGCACTGTGAAAAATACCGCTCCAGCTTTGGGACATTTTGTCCCAAACTTGTCTGAAATTTATTTTACAGGCATCTTTCAAGTTGTTTCATGGTCTACTAGTAAATTGAGCTTTTCAATAAACTGGAAATTCAATTTATCCCATATAGTTTTTAATAAATGTTTGTTCAATAAATTCTTTTACTGCATGTATGTCTGCAAATTTCTCATACTTAGGAAAGCCCTCTAAATTTTGTTTTGAATAAGTCAGATGAAAAATATAATAAATGTCTGCACCCCATTCTCCGTCAGCAACATATAAAACATCATCATTAGATTCACATTTTGCTACTGCCCAAACTTTTTTATGATATAAAAAGTGTTTTTCTCCAATCTCCTTTTTCAATTCCTCAACAAATGCACCATTTGACTGTGATAGTGGTACCATATACCAGTTAAAATCTTCACCATATTTATCGAACAGGTCACAAAAAATTTCTTCTGTTGTCATTTATACCCATCCTCATAAATTATCGTTTTAATGTTGTGTACTTATTAAAATATAGCATAAAGCCAGCCGAGATTCAATCTCTATTGCGGGGCTTTCTCTAATTTGGCAAGCAATAGCTGAGGTCTGCTGGGAGCCGTCTTACCAACCAAGATAGGGTGGCTCCCAGCAGACATTGACTATACAGCACAAAAAAGCCGCCATATAAAAAGTTAATCATATAAACAGGAAAACTACAAAAAAGCGTGTCTCCACAGAATCGGAAACACGCTTCAAATCGCTATGGGCGGTATAGGACTCGAACCTACGACCCCTTGCATGTCAAGCAAGTACTCTAACCACCTGAGCTAACCGCCCTAACAATGTTTATAGTATAACTTACCATAAAAAAATTGTCAAGTTTTTTGTGGCATAAACTCAAGTTTACGCATGAACGAAGCGGAAAACATTAGTTAAAAACACTGTTATAAGTAAGTGCGGCAGCGACCGATCGAATTATCATTTAATTCTTGTTCTTTTTCAAACGTTCTTTAGCGTCTGCTATGGATTCGCCTTCCCTTGTAAGATAGCGATCAACGAAAGCGTCTTCGATTTTTGTATAGCCGTCAACGACTGTATCCTCAATTTTTGTATAACCACTAACAACAGTATCTTCGATTTTTTCAAACGTATTAACAACTTTCTCTGCTATTCTCTCATTGGTTTTTACGATTTTAGAATTTGCCATTATGATCTTTCCTTTCTTTTTAATTGTTTATTGAACTATAAGATTAGTATACAAAATAAATTATGCCAAAACAATCAACAATCTATACACAAGTGTTGGAATAAAAGCGTTTTCTAATTTATTCTTGGAAGGAAAAGCAAAAAGATTTGTAATATTGATTTATAAATTAATCAGCATCACACAGAAAAACTGAAAACCAAAACGCATGCAAAATCAAATCATAAACAGAGAAATGGCATTCTGCAAATTTCTTATCTGCTTTACATTTTTATGAAACAGGTGTAAGGAATAAACTGTCTAACTAAACAACTAAACTATTGAAAAGTTGGCTTTGTTTGCTTAATAGCTTTTATTGTCTTCTATTTCACAGAAGACATCTATAAAAATCCTATTTTAAAGGCTTGTATTTGTTTGAAAATGTGGTAAAATTAGTAGAATAAGTTTCTTTTGAAACATCGTTTCGACCGGTAATTAATAGCTAAGAGTAAGCAGACGATTTTGCTTGTTGTTAGATGTTAATTATTGGTCGAAAATAATTTTTTTTTGGAGGTAAATGATGACAACTGTTTTAAGAAAATCTATTGACGTCGGTGGCAGAACTATGACGTTAGAAACTGGTCGTATGGCGAAGCAAGCCAGCGGAGCTGTCTTTATCACTTATGGTGATACGGCAGTTTTAGCTACTGCTACTGGTACTAAAGAGCCGCGGGAAGGCATTGATTTTTTTCCGTTAACTGTCGATTATGAAGAAAGACTTTATGCTGTAGGTAAAATTCCTGGCGGTTTTATCAAGCGGGAAGGACGTCCCAGTGAAAAAGCTATTCTTTCCAGTCGTTTGATTGACCGTCCTATTCGACCGCTGTTTCCTAAAGGCTATCGCAATGATGTGCAAATTGTAGCGACTATCTTGTCAGTGGATCAAGATAATGCTCCAGATGTATTGGCGATGGTTGGCGCTTCAGCAGCTCTTCATATTTCGCAGATTCCATTTATGGGACCGACAGCAGCTGTTTCGGTAGGTTTGGTTGACGGCGAATTTGTGATCAATCCAACAGTAGAGCAAGCGGCTCAAAGTACATTGCATTTAGTGGTTGCTGGGACAGCTGATGCAGTCATGATGGTAGAAGCAGGTGCCAAAGAAGTTCCCGAAATGGTTATTTTAGATGCGATCATGCGTGGACATGAAGAAGTACAAAAAATTGTTGCCTTGATTGAAGATTTCCGCCGTGAAGCGTTAGAATTGGGCTTGGCCAAGGAAAAAGAAACTCCCGTTTTGATCAATATTCCTGATGAAATAACCAATGCGGTTAATGAATATGCTCACGATCATTTATTAGAAGCAATTCGTATTAAAGAAAAACACGCCAGAGATGACGCTGCGGAAGCTGTAAAGGCTGAAGCTGTAGAACATTTCTTAACCATTTTTCCTGAAGAAGAAAATAATATTCGTTTGGCGTTGGATAATTTAATGAAATCTATCGTACGGCATTTGATTACCGATGATAAAATTAGACCGGATGGTCGTGCGCTTGATGAAGTGCGCCCTATCACCTGTGAAGTTGATATTTTGCCGAGAGCCCATGGCAGTGCACTCTTTACACGCGGACAGACACAGATTCTTTCTGTAGTTACTTTAGGCGCTGCTAGAGAGGAACAAATGCTGGATGGCTTAGAAGCGGAAAGCAGCAAACGTTATCTTCATCATTACAATTTTCCACCTTACAGCGTTGGCGAAGCAAAACCGATGCGTGGTCCGGGTCGTCGTGAGATTGGGCATGGCGCTTTGGCCGAACGTGCTTTGGAACCGATGATTCCTGATGATGAAACATTTCCTTATACGATTCGTGTCGTTTCTGAAGCTATTGAATCGAACGGTTCTACATCTATGGGTAGCGTTTGCGGCAGTACGCTGTCTCTAATGGCGGCAGGCGTACCTTTAAAGCGACCAGTTTCCGGCGTGGCAATGGGTTTGATTAGAGAAGGCGACGAATTTACCGTACTGACTGATTTGCAGGGTTTGGAAGATGCATTAGGCGATATGGATTTCAAAGTGGCTGGTACGGAAGTAGGCGTTACGGCTATTCAAATGGATATTAAAATTGCTGGCATTAACAAAGCGATTTTAAAACAAGCGTTGGCACAAGCCAGAGATGGGCGAATGTTTATTATGGGTAAAATGATGGAAGCCATCAATAAACCGAGAGAGAGTCTATCCGAATACGCGCCCAGAGTGCATACGATGATGATTAATCCTGATAAAATTCGAGATGTTATTGGACCGGGCGGTAAAGTGATCAAAAAGATTGTGGAAGATACGGGCGTAAAAATTGACATTGAAGACGATGGCAAGGTTTCTATCATGTCTAACGATGCGATAGCTGCACAAGAAGCTATTAAAATTATTACCAACTTGACGAAAGAAGTAGAAGTTGGTGAGATTTATTTAGGCAAAGTTGTACGTATCATGGAATTTGGCGCTTTCGTTGAACTTCTGCCAGGTAAAGACGGACTGGTGCATATTTCTCAGTTGGCACTAGAAAGAGTGAAAAAAGTAGAAGATGTAGTTAAGATTGGTGATGAAATTATGGTAAAGGTCATTGAGATTGACAAGCAGGGGCGCGTCAACCTTTCCCGTAAAGAATTGCTCAAGGAAGCACAGCAAAACGAAACCAAATAATCATAAAAGCCCTGTTGCCTTTAGGCGCAGGGCTTTTCGTATAGATATTCCAACTTTCAGCAGTTTAAAAAGAAACGGTTAATGGGTAATTAAAGCTAAGCGCTGTTTTATAGATAATGGTATAATAATTTTATTCATATTGTCGCTTGCTCATTTATGATTTAAGTGATAAGGTAAGCGTTAGATAGTGTTGATATTGTTTGTGAGACAGTTTATTTGGAACAATTTTTGTTATCTGACAAACTATAGTTGATTAGACAGGCAAAAAAATATAAAAAAGAGTTGAAAATGATGAAATGCCATCACTTTTCAACCCAAAATAATTGGTCTATTTAATTATAGATTGATAAAAAGTTTGCCATTATTGATTTTTAGGTATGCTCTAAATATTGAGACGCTATTTTAACATATCAATAAACAGCGTAAGATAAAAAGAATAATATTAGCAAGTACATAAAGAAATATCACTAAAATAGGAGGCAATATGTATAGAATTGGGTTGGATATCGGATCGACGACCATTAAATGTGTCGTGCTTGAAGAAAACGGAAAATTAGTCTATCAATCCTATCAGCGGCATCGAGCGCAAATTAAAGAGAAAACAGAAGAAGTATTAACTTATATCGATCAAGAAATTACTCATCATCAGCCTGTTCAATTGGCTATTACCGGTTCGGCGGCTTTAGGAATAGCAGAAAAATTTTCTATTCCTTTTGTCCAAGAAGTTATCGCTACGCAAGAAGCTGTTGAAAATTATTCCGAGCCTATTGATGTGGTCATTGAACTAGGCGGCGAAGACGCCAAAATTTTGTTTTTGACTAACGGTGTCGAAGTGCGTATGAACGGTTCTTGTGCTGGTGGGACAGGTGCTTTTATTGACCAGATGGCAGTTTTGCTCAACGTGGAGTTGGAAGAAATGGATCAATTGGCAAGTCAAGCTGATTGCATTTATCCCATTGCTTCTCGCTGCGGCGTGTTTGCTAAAAGTGATATTCAGCCGCTTTTAAATCAAGGAGCGTCTAAAGAAAACGTTGCCGCTAGCATTTTTCAAGCGGTAGTCAATCAAACTATTGGCGGTTTAGCACAAGGGCGAGATTTAGTAGGACGGATGATGTTTTTAGGCGGTCCGCTGACGTTTTTTAAAAGTTTGCAGAAAAGTTTCGTTAATACGTTGAAATTAACGCCAGAAATGGGGATTTTTCCTGAAAATGCACAATATTATGTGGCTTACGGCGCTGCTCTTTACAGTGATAAAGAACACGGTATTGATATTGCTCAATTATTGGGTGTCATGAGACAGCAAAGCGATGCTAATCATTATCAGGGTCATTTATCACCGCTTTTTGCTGATGAAAATGAATATCGTACTTTTGTTGCTCGTCATCAAGCTCATGACATTGCAAGGGATGATTTGGCTACTTATTCAAAAAAAGTTTATTTAGGTATTGACGCTGGTTCGACAACGGCAAAAATTGTCGCGGTTGGCGAAAACGGCGAGTTGCTATTTGGTCATTATGCTACTAGTGACGGCAATCCCATTCAAATTGTTCGCGAGGCGTTATTAGCAATTTATCAGGAAAATCCGGCAGTTCAAATTGCATCAGCGGCGGCTACTGGCTATGGCGAAGAATTGGTTCGCCAAGCTTTTAATTTAGATTTTGGCTTGGTGGAAACAGTGGCGCATTTGACGGCGGCACAGCGTTTTATGCCGGAAGTTGATTTTATTATTGATATTGGTGGGCAGGATATCAAATGCTTTAAAATTAAAAACCATATTATTGATACGATTTTTCTTAACGAAGCTTGTTCTTCCGGCTGCGGCTCTTTTATATCTACTTTTGCCACTGCTTTAGGGTATGGCGTAGAAGAATTTGCGCAAATGGGGCTTTTTGCTAAAAATCCGGTGGACTTAGGTTCGCGTTGTACTGTATTTATGAATTCATCGGTGAAACAAGCGCAGAAAAAGGGCGCCAGCGTGGAGGATATCTCGGCGGGACTGTCTATCAGTGTTGTTAAAAATGCACTGTATAAAGTCATTCGCGCTAATTCTAAAGAGGATTTGGGACATCATATTGTTGTGCAAGGCGGCACTTTTTTAAACGACTCTATTTTACGTGCTTTTGAAATGGAAGTTCAGAGCGAAGTCATAAGACCAACGATTGCTGGTCTTATGGGCGCTTACGGCGCTGCGCTGTATGCCAAAAATCAAAAGCTATCACAATCGCAAATTTTGACAGCAGAACAATTAAAGACATTTACTCATCAAGTTACTAATGAAATTTGCCAGCTTTGTGGTAATCATTGTCAGCTGACTATCAATCAATTCATTCATGGTCGACTCATTGCTGGCAACCGTTGCGAAAGACCTCTCAATCAACATACGGTTGTCAAAGAAACGGTCGTTTACAATGCCTATCAATTTAAGCGCCAGCAGATTCAGAAACGAATAGCGAAAAAAAACGCATCTCGCGGTCGCATGGGATTACCGATGGGGTTAAATATGTATGAGAATTACCATTTTTATCATGCACTATTAACGGCGCTGGATTTTGAAGTAGTGCGTTCACCTTTTGGCAGTCGTGCGTTGTATCTGGAAGGTCAGCACACCGTGCCTTCTGATACGGTTTGCTATCCGGCAAAGTTGATGCATGGTCATTTGGAATATCTGCTTAAGCAAAATTTGGATGGTATATTTTATCCCTGTATGGCTTATAATTTCGACGAAAAAATCAGTGATAATCATTATAACTGTCCGGTAGTAGCGTATTATCCCGAAGTTTTGAAAGCCAATATGAAAACGTTGAACGAAAAGAATTTCATTATGGACTATTTAGGGCCTCATAACCCTAAGCATTTTCTCAAAGCTATGCAGCAAGCGCTGCTGTCTTTTGGCCATATCAATTATTTTACGATGAAAAAAGCTGTCAACACGGCTTATGAATCGTATGAATCGTATTTAAAAACGTTAAAAGATTATGGTATGGAAGCAATCACTTATGCCAGAAATCACAATTTGCCGATTATTGTCTTGGCTGGACGCCCGTACCATATTGATCCTGAAATCAATCATGGCATTGATCAGCTCATTACCAGTTTTGGCGCCGTTGTTATTTCCGAAGATTGTTTGCCTTTAGCGCAAGATAAGCCTAAAACGCGAGTGCTTAATCAATGGACTTATCATGCTCGATTGTATAATGCTGCTCGATACATTGCGCAGCAAGACGATATGTATTTGGTTCAGTTGGTGTCTTTTGGCTGTGGTTTAGATGCGGTGACGACTGACGAAGTACGAGAAATCTTGGAAAGAGAAAATCATATTTATACGCAAATAAAAATTGATGAAATTAACAATTTAGGCGCTGTCAAAATTCGTCTGCGCAGTTTATTTGCTGCTATTGAGCAACAAAGAAAGGCGGTGACTGCTGATGACTCAGCTGCAATACGATGATAATGGTCGCGTTATTTTTACTGAAGAAATGAAAGAAACCTATACGATTTTGGTGCCAATGATGCTGCCGGTTCATTTCGAGTTATTTAAACCCATTTTTACTGCTGAAGGTTATCATTTGGAAATTATCAATACGCAAAATGCTAATATTATCGAAAATGGCTTGAAATATACGCATAATGATATTTGTTATCCTGCTCAGTTGGTCATTGGGCAGCTAATGGATGCACTGCAAAGCGGCAAATATGATTTGAATAAAGTGGCGTTGATGATGACACAGACTGGCGGCGGCTGCCGAGCTTCAAATTATGTTAGTTTGTTGCGCAAGGCATTAGCAAAAGCAGGTTTGGCTCAAATACCAGTAGTATCGTTGAATTTTAACGGTTTAGAGGATAATCCCGGCTTCAAAATTACGCTGTCAATGGTCAAAAAATTGGCTCATGCTGTCATTTATGGCGATTTATTTATGCTTTTGCGCAATCAAACGTTGCCATATGAGAGAGAAGCAGGCAGTGTTGACCGCTTAATTGATAAGCATG
Organism: uncultured Peptococcaceae bacterium; assembly: GCA_949743265.1. GTDB lineage: Bacteria > Bacillota > Peptococcia > Peptococcales > Peptococcaceae > CATJSX01. The sequence continues at coordinate 29,273 of CATJSX010000114.1, read as the reverse complement.
TGCAAATTCTGCTGCATGATTTTGCTCAAAATAAGAGTATGGGCAAAAAAGCGTTACGTCAAAAAATGCGGCAGATAACAGCTGATTTTGTAGCGCTTTTGTCCAGTGAGCGTCATAAAATTAAAGTAGGCGTTGTTGGCGAAATTTATGTTAAATTTGCTCCACTAGGTAATAATAATTTAGAAGAATTTTTGCGTAATGAAGATGCGGAAGTCGTCATTCCCGGATTATTGGATTTCCTTTTATATACTATTGATACAGGCATTGAAGATTATCGCTTATATGGCGGTTCACGGTTAAAAAAATACGTTAGCCAGTATCTGCTCAATTACTTTGAAAACATTCAAAAAGATATGATTGCTGTAATCAAGGATTTTCCGCAGCTGACGCCGCCTTCTAATTTTAGTCATACCAAATCTTTAGCAAAAGGTTTTATTGGCTATGGCGCGAAAATGGGCGAAGGCTGGTTATTGACAGCAGAAATGCTGGAATTGATCGATCAAGGTGTCAATAATATTGTTTGCACTCAGCCCTTTGGTTGTCTGCCTAATCACATTTGCGGTCGCGGTATGATTCGCAAGATTAAAGAATGTTTTCCCGAAGCCAATATTGTACCCATTGACTATGATGCCAGCGCGACTAAAGTTAATCAAGAGAATCGTTTAAAATTGATGCTTTCTACTGGACGCAAAATTGCTGAAGGAAAAATTTAGTAGCGTTACTTAGTCAGATAGATGCTAAATGTTGTTTTTGAATTTTTAGTAGTTGGTAAAAGGTTTATGGTAAAATTACTTTAAAATAATTTATAGTAAAAATAGAGAAAAAAGGAGCTTCGACATATTTGTCGAAGCTCCTTTTTTCTCTATTTTTGCAATCTGAAGTTTCCAGTACAGAATATTTCACGAAATCATGCTTATTTTTTGTACTTTCTCATGTTATTTATGCGATTTAATTGATCGGCATCAGATCAGTTTGAATGAACCGACAAGGCTTTGAAGTTAGTTAAAAAAATTGATAGCCGATAATGCGTTCTTTTTATTAGAAATTCAAAAAGCAATGCAAAAAATTTTGAATCAATCCGATCGCGTAAAAAATAGTGATGGTTTGTGTTGGTGAACAATAGTTTTTGCTAAATATTATCAAATTGAATTTCTGTGGTTTGGTCAAAATGATTAGCAATTTTCTAGAAACGTTTTAAATATTTCCAGATGTACTTGTTCATCTAAGATAATACGCGCTAAAATTGCTGTGACAAATTCATCTTGAATGAGGCTAATTTGGTTTTGGTAAGCATCTATAGCGTATTGTTCACTTTGAATATTGCGTTGCAAAACGCTAGGAAGCGTAGTATCAGCAAAAATCATACGGCTGTTCCAATAGGTTGGACGGTTTTTATTAACAGCAATATATTGAGGGGAGCCGCCTAAGAGTACGATAAGTTGACCTAAAAAATCAAGATGTTTCATTTCCACCATAGCGATATGACCTAACGTTTGCGAAAGTTTTAAATTTGAAGCCGCTAAAGCCCATTTTTGATAATTATACTGCATAATGGCAGTGGTTTCACTGAATGTTGAAGCAAAGTTATTTGAAAGAAGAGCGGCGTATTGCAAATTACATTCTTTGACGGCAATAGGCGGATAATTTTCTGGCGATTGATAAAGTTTATTGGTGGTGGGTTTTGCGGCAGTAGGTTTGCGCATCAAAATTCCTCCTTTAACTAAGGTATTTTGATTATATGAATTTGAATCAACCTTTATGACAACTTTTCCATATGTTCACTTTGGCAGTTGGGACAAATGATTTTTTCACAACTTCCGAAAACAGTAACTTGTTGACAGTTTAAACAACGATAGCTGGTTTTGATAAGCGGCTGATTGACAGACAGTGATTGTTGAATTGCGCAAGTTAGGCAGCTGGTGTTATTGGTTAAATAGCGTTGATAACGCAAAGAATTGTTTAAATGATTGCGACTCACAGAATCATCTCCTACATATGATAATCATAAAATTGTAGCGTACGTTTAAGTGCGTAGATTAAAAATGCTCAGACTATGTTTAATATTATAGCACAAAATAATCAAATGCAGATAATATTTTGTAAAGGAAAAGGAATTGCGCATCAAAAGACTATTTTAAAAGGTAAATTGAATAATTTTTTGGCTATTTTGATGAAAAATTAGCAATAAGTATAGTCGAATAGTGTATTGTTGTGGTATTATATAAATTATGAATATTTTTTGCTCAATAAATCTGCTTGAAAATGAAAAAAGTTATTTTTAAATCAGATTGATAGCAGCAAGGGAGGGAAGAGTTTTGCATAAAAATAAATGGATCATTCGAGAAAACGATCAAAAGCAGATTGAGCGGCTAGTAGATCAGTTAGAAATTTCGCCTATATTAGCAAATCTTCTGCTTAATCGCGGTTATCGGGAACCGTCAGAAATTCGGGATTTTCTCTCGCCTCAGCTGGAAAATTTGTCTTCGCCTTTTGAACTTTTAAATATGGGGGCGGTTGTTGAGCGGATTCTATCTTTTGTGCATGAGCAAAAAGGTATTGTCGTTTATGGTGATTATGATGTTGACGGAATTTGCGCCAGTGTGATTCTTTATCAGGGGTTAAGCGCGTTAGGGGCTAAAGTGGATTATTATGTGCCTGATCGTTTGGAAGAAGGTTATGGCATCAATGTAGCGGCGCTGAAAAATATTCGGCAAAAAGGCGCTGATTTGGTTGTGACGGTGGATTGTGGAATTTCTTCTTATCAAGAAGTAGAGGAAGCTAAGACTTTTGGTTTAGAAGTCATTGTTACTGATCATCATCAGCTACCACCTACTTTGCCGCAAACGTTAATCGTTGATCCAGTTATGAGTGAAAATCTGGAAGGGGCTGCTGCTTGGCGTAATTTGTGTGGAGCTGGCGTTGCATTCAAATTGGTACAAGGATTATTTGAGCACAATTTTGGGCGAGAAAATATTATGGAGCGTATGCGACCTTATTTGGATTTGGTAGCGTTGGCAACAGTAGCTGATATTGTAGCATTAAAAGGCGATAATCGCATTCTCGTCAAATTTGGTTTGGAGCAAATTAAAACTGGTGAACGAGCGGGAATGGCTGCTTTGTGTGAGGTTAGTCGCAATGATAAAGCAACGTTAAACGCTACAGCTTTAGGATTTAATTTAGCGCCTCGCTTAAATGCTTGCGGTCGCGTAGGTGATGTACGATTAGGATTGAGGTTATTAACTACTACTGATGAGAAGGAAGCAATAGACATTGCTCGTTCGCTTGATGAAGAAAATAAAAAACGTCAAGCTATTGAACGGCAGATTTTTGAAGAAGCGTTGGCTATTGTAGAAGGCAGTCATGATGAAATTCAAGCCGGATTAGTGGTTGTTGGTGAAGATTGGCATCCCGGTGTTATTGGCATTGTAGCTTCCCGTTTAGTTGAGCGGTTTTATACGCCGACTATTGTGCTTACGCGTACGAACGGCATTTATAAAGGTTCTGGTCGTAGTATTGAAGGCTTTCATTTGCAGCAGGCTTTGTCCGAATGTGAAGAATATCTGGAAAGTTATGGCGGTCACGCTCAAGCGGCGGGATTGAGTTTAAAACTAGAAAATTTAGCTGCTTTTCGGGTAAAATTTGCTCAAACTGTAGCAGAGCGAACAACAAATGACTCTTTTATTCCGCAAATTGCTATTGACGGCGAAATCAATCTTAATGAACTAAATTATGAAATTTTTGAGGAGATCAATAAAATTCAACCTACTGGTATGAGCAATCCGTCGCCAGTTTTTATCTGTCGAGGACAGACCACAACAGAAGTCAGAACGGTTGGTACTAATGGCGAACATTTACGCATCAAGCTGAAAACAAATCAGGGAGAAATTGTCGGTATTGGTTTTAAAAAAGCAGAATTAGAAAATTTGCTTTCTGAAGGTTCAGTGGATATTGCTTTTTCGCTGGATAAAAATACGTTTAATGGCAAAACCAGTTTGCAGCTGCTGATCAAAGATATTAAATCGTTTCGAAGACCAGATGATATGAGTTTTGTCGATCGCTTGTTTCATTACTATAAAGAATACCTCAAAATAGCGCCATATCAAAATATTGCTGAGATGGATAGTTTTTATACAAAAATTGTTGGCGTAACTTTTGACCAACGACAGAGTTACATCAGCAAACTTCAGGAAGGCGATCGGTTGCAATTGGTGCGCCAAAAAGACAATCCTCATGATGAAAACGCTGTAATGGTACAAAAAAACGAACAAACATTGGGCTTTCTGCGCAAAGAATTAGCCAAAAATATTGCGCCGCTTTTAGACAATGGTCATCTTTATGAAGGAGTAGTAGAGCAAGTTACTGGCGGCGGAACTAAAAATTATGGTGTCAATATTTTGATCAAAAAAGTTGCCGATCATAATGTAGCTAAAGCGACACAGGCGCGTCGGGAAATACTGTCGTCGCTAAGCGATAATGATCTGCATAAAGTAATTAAAGAATCATTGATTGGCGAGAACGATTATCGTCCGAAGCAACGAGAAGCCATACAAATGTTGATAGAAGGTAAAAGTTTGTTGGCGGTACTGGGAACTGGAAGAGGAAAGTCGGCAATTTTTCAAACGTACAGCGCTTATTTAGCCTTAAAACGACAACTGGCAACCATTATCGTTTATCCGTTGCGGGCGTTGGTGAATGATCAATTTTTATCTTTAAAGAAAAAATTAGCGCCGTTGGGACTGAATATTGTCAAGGGTACTGGCGCTTTGGAGAGCGATGAACGAGCGGAATTTTTTGCTCAACTTCGTGAAGGCAAGGTCGATATTGTTTTAACAACGCCGGAGTTTTTAGTTTATAATCAACAGCGTTTTAGCACCATTAGTGAACGAATCGGTTTAATCGTAGTTGATGAAGCTCATCATTTAGCAAGTCGGCGGCAAGGTTATCGACAACTGCCGCAAACGCTTAGACAAATTGGACAGTTACAAATATTGGCTGTAACGGCAACGGCTAATGAAGCGGCTGCAAAAGCGATTACCGAAGGATTAGTGTTGGACGAATTTTTGTTGGACAGTCATGTTAGAGAAAATTTGCGTTTGGAAGACCAGCGGCAGAATACGGATAAAATGGCTTATTTGCAAAAGTTGGCCACAAGAGGCGAAAAAACCGTAGTTTATGTTAATAGCCGCAAACAAGCAGTTAAAATCGCGCAAAGTTTGCGCGAAAAGATGCCGTCGGTTATAGCGCAGCAAATTTGTTATTATCACGGAGGACTCTCCAATAGCGATCGCTTAGCTATTGAAACCGCTTTTAAAGAAGGCAGTTTGCGTTTAATTGTGACAACCAGCGCTTTTGGGGAAGGAATTGATATTCCTGATATTAAAAATGTAGTTTTATATCATTTAAGTTTTTCAGCGGAAGAATACAATCAATTAGCGGGGAGAGCGGGGCGAAACGGTGAAGAAGCCATTATTCATTTATTATATAATCAGCGCGATGAAGGATTAAATCGTGTTTTATTGGAAGGAAGCTGTCCCAAGCGGGAAAATTTGGTGCAGTTTTATAAATTGCTTATGAAGCTATCAGCAAATAAACAGGCGCTGGAAATGACTAATTTACAGTTAGCAGAGTATGCTGATAAAGAGAAAATCGTTGGTTTTAGCGAAAATACTGCTAGTCATTGGTTAGGAATATTTGAGGAACTAGGGTTATTGGAGCGGGAGCGTGTTGGCAATAAGCGACGTATCGCGATGATACACCATCCGCAAAAGGTTGATTTGGAACGATCGCTGCGTTTTCGTGAAGGTATTGCAGAGTTAGATGATTTTGAACGATATTTGCAGATTGCCTTTCATTGCGATCACGACCAGCTGCTGGAAGCAGTCAATCGACCAATCTTTCCAGCTAGTTGGCTTTAGCACAGGGGGGAATAGTCATGAAATTTAAGGATCTATTGGATATTACCTACGAAAACAATCCTAAAGCTGATTTGGAAACTTTGGAAGAAGTTTATCGTTTCGCAGAAGATTTGCATAAAGGTCAAGTGCGCAAATCAGGGGAACCGTACATTATTCATCCGTTGTATGTTGCGGTAACACTAGCAGAATTAGGATTAGATGAAAATGCTATTGCTGCTGGTCTTTTGCATGATGTTGCCGAAGATACTGATTGCAAAATGAACTGTGTGCGCAACAATTTTGGCGACGAAATTGCTTTTTTGGTTGATGGTGTGACTAAACTGGGGAAATTGGAGTGTAATTCTAAAGAAGAACGGCAATTGGAAAGCTATCGCAAGATGTTTTTGGCTATGGCTGAAGATGTACGGGTTATTATGATCAAATTGGCAGACCGTTTGCACAATATGCGCACGCTGAAGCATCAAGCGCCAGAAAAACAAAAAGAAATTGCTAGAGAAACATTGGAAATTTATGCACCTATCGCTAATCGTTTAGGGATTTCTAAATTGAAATGGGAATTGGAAGATTTGTCTCTGCGATATTTAGAGCCAGATAAATATTATGATTTAGTAGCGCGTATTTCCATGAAACGCATTGAACGTGAGGAATACATCAATCACGTTATTGATATTTTGCAAAAAGAATTGACTAAAGCTGAATTGACAGTAGAAATTGCTGGTCGCCCTAAACATTTCTATAGCATTTACAATAAAATGATTAAGCAGAATAAAGATCTGAACGAACTTTATGATTTGATTGCAGTACGCATTTTAGTCGATACCGTTAAGGATTGTTATGCGGTATTGGGGATAGTACATACTTTATGGAAGCCAATTCCCGGCAGATTTAAAGATTACATTGCTATGCCTAAACCTAATATGTATCAATCACTGCATACAACGGTAATTGGTCCCGGCGGCGAACCTTTTGAAATTCAAATTCGTACCTATGAAATGCACAAAACTGCTGAATACGGTATTGCTGCTCACTGGGTATATAAAGAAAGCGGCGGCAGTGATATGAAAAAAAGCTCCAGTCAGCTGAGTTGGTTGGAGCAGCTTAAGGAAATGCAGCAGGAAGCAAAAGACAATAAGGAGTTTATGGAGTCTATTAAAATTGATTTATTTTCCGATTCGGTATTTGTTTTTTCACCCGGCGGCGATGTTTTTGAATTACCAGTAGGCTCAACGCCCATTGATTTTGCTTATCGCGTGCATACACAAGTCGGCAATCGTTGCATTGGTAGTAAAGTCAATAATAAAATAGTATCCCTTGATTATCAGTTGAAGACTGGCGACATTGTGGAAATTTTGACTTCTAAAGTTGCCAATGGTCCCGGGCAGGATTGGATTAACATTGCTAAAACGTCTCAAGCTAAAAATCGCATTCGTCAATGGTTTAAGAGAGATAAACGAGAAGAAAATCTAATGAAAGGTCAGGAGATTTTGGAAAAAGAGATCAAAAAGCAAAATCTCGAAATGGCTTTTTATACCAATCGTAGTCATATCCAACAAATTTCGCGTAAAGTAGGCTATAACAACTGGGAAGATACTATTGCCGCTATTGGCGACAACTCTTTGACTGCTATGCAAGTAATCAACCGCATTAAAGATGAATTTCAAAGAGATGAACCAGCTAAAAATATCAACGAACTTTTAAACGGCAAGAGTAATAAGGACGCTCGTAAAGTAACTAAGCCTCTCAAAAAAAATAAAAATAACAGCGGCGTTTCTATTGCTGGTATGGACGATATTGAGGTAACTATCGCTCAGTGCTGCAAACCGCTGCCGGGGGATCCTATTACTGGTTATATTACTCGTGGGCGTGGCATCAAAATTCATCATAGCCAATGTCCCAATTTGAAAAATTATGAATCAGATCGTTTGGTAGAAGCGCAGTGGCAATTAGATACCGATCAAATTTTTTCTGTACAGCTTTTAGTTGTGGCATTAGATCGCCCCAAGATTACGCCGGAAGTAATGGCGTTGATTAACGACGCCAAAGTGCATATTACTGCTATTACTTCAAGAGTGAAAAACGATCAGACTTTTATGGATATGGACATTGAAGTTAACGATTTGAATCAGCTTAATATCATGCTGGATAAAATTAAAAGTATTCAAGATGTATTAGAGGTTAAACGAACTATTTCCCATCAATAAAAGGAGGAGTATCCATGCGGGCAGTTGTACAGCGAGTAACGGCGAGCAAAGTGTCAGTTGCCGAAGAAACTGTTGGCGAAATTGCTCACGGATTGTTGGTTTTATTGGGCGTTGCTGAAAATGATAGCCATGAAGATTGCCGCTATTTAGCGGATAAAATTGCTCATCTTCGCATTTTTGAAGATGAGGACGGTAAAATGAACCGTTCAGTAGTGGATATTGGCGGCAGTATTTTGTCCGTTAGCCAATTTACGTTGTATGGCGATTGCCGCAAAGGGCGGCGTCCCAGTTTTACCGAAGCGGCAAAAGCAGAAAAAGCAAATCAATTATACGATCAGTTCAATACTTATTTAAAACAAGAAGGCATAGCGGTTGCCAGCGGTCGTTTTCAAACGCATATGACCGTTACTTTGAGCAATGATGGACCAGTAACCATACTTTTAGACAGCAAGAAAAATTTTTAGGAGGAGATGTTTGTGAAGGTAAAGACCTTAAGCGTAGGCACTATACAGGCAAATTGCTATATTGTTTATGATGAAAACACTAAAGAAACGATAGTGATTGATCCCGGCGATGAAAGCGATTTAATTTTAAAAGTTATTGCTCATGAAAATTTGGATATCAAATATATTTTGTTAACGCACGGTCACTATGACCATATTGACGCCGTTGATGATATTCGTGCCGTTACTAAAGCGTCGGTGATGATCCATGTTGACGATCATGAAATGTTAACGGACACTAAAAAAAACATGGGCAGCCGAAGTATAAAACCAGCCGATGTATTGTTGCGTAACGGCGATATTATCAATTTTGGCGCTTATCAGTTGCAAGTTATTTATACGCCCGGTCATACTAAAGGCAGTTGTTGTTATTATGAATTAAACGAAAAAATTTGTTTCTCCGGCGATACGCTTTTTAAAGGTACTGTAGGACGCACTGATTTATATGGTGGGGATTACAGCGCTATTTTGGAATCCGTACGTAAGCGCTTAAGTATTGTTGATGACGATACGGTTGTTTATCCAGGACATGGACCAGAAACGACAATGGCTTATGAGCGCAAAGTCAACCCATATGTTCGGTAAAATGTAATAGGGAAAAATAAAAGAAAATGCAAGTATTTTAAAAATAACGACTGTATTTCATATAATGATTTGAATAGCGTATAGCAGAGATTTGCTGCGGAAGAATCATATTAAAACAATATTATTTTAAAGAAACAGTTATAATCTTTTGGAAAAACCGTTTATATAGATGAAGAACGTGAAGGAAGTTCTTTAGAAAGGCTATCATAAAATTTCATATAGTACACATTCTTGATTTGAGAAAAATTATGCTAAAATCAAGAGTAGCGAACGATAAGATAATCATATGCATCAATAGCTATTTATGATTATCTATTTTTTATAAATTTTTTGCTTTACTTCCGTATGTTCATGCTTCAATTTTTACTTAGAGAGGGATTAGCCGTTAGAAAATAACAGGCAACTGCTTTTGCGAGCAGTTGCCTGTTATCATGCGTGTTGGTTTAAATGTTCAAAATCCTAACGCTTCTTTAATGTTTTCAATGCCAATACGAGGTACGAAACGATAAAGTCGTTCTTTAGGTTTTGCGTTTTCTTTATAATATTTTAACAAGCGCACCACCGCATCAACAGCAGCATCGTCATCAAGTTCTGTTGCTAGCGTATCGCCGAAACGAGCGTTGATGCCCGAATTGCCGCCAATGGAGATTGTCCAGCCGGTAGCTTTTTTGCCGAATAAACCAATATCGCGAATAATGCCTTCGCCACAACTCAAAGGACAACCAGAAATACCGATTTTGGTTTTCGCTGGAATAGGTAAATCTTTGATAGCTTCGTCAATTCTGCCAGCTAATCCTAAAGAGTCTTTCTGTCCTAAACGACAAACTTCCGTACCGGGACAAGACTGAATGTAGTGAATTGCCTCGCCTACAGCATAGCCCACTTCCATACCAAGATCCTGCCAAACATGATCAATGTCTTCGGGTTTGATACCAACAAGTGCAATGCGTTGCGCTGATGTAATTTTAACGATGGGAATATCGTATTTACGCGTAACGGACGCAATTTTCTCTAATAGTTCAGCGGTAACTAATCCAAATTTGATTTCAGGAACAATAGCGAGTGTTTTTTGGTCGTTTTGTACAATACCTTCACGTGCGGAATCTGCCATAATCAACAATCCTTTCTGTTGTAAATCTGTTCGAAATTTTTTAAACTACCACTGACTTGTCTTTTTGTCGTGCAACGTTATGCAATGCTATAGTAGAAAATTTAAGCCTAACGATAAAAAAACTATGTCATTTGATAGTTTTTTATTTCCTAAACAGATTTTAAATTTCTTTCGTGACGAAAATCACTTTCTTTAAATTTTACTAGGAAATGATAAAAATCACAATAGTAATTTTTCGTATGTCAAAAGATTTTATTTTTTGTCATATGAGAAATAGCAAAGATAATTTCGGCATAAGCAGTTATATCAGTTTTTGATCTTAACTTATCCAATAGCTGATTTGGCAGCACAGCATTTTTTATGACGGCAGTGTTGTTTTATGATGTTCTTTGATATAGCGTGCCCAATAGACGGCGGGCGTATCTGCTAAACTGGTTACAAAGAAAATCACGTAGCTAGCAAAAGCAATATTAAATAAATCTTTTAATGGATAAATTCCCCAAAAAGCGCCAAATGTGAATAAAAGGGTGTTGAGCAACTGAGAAATCATGGTGGAGCCATTATTGCGCAGCCACAAAAAACGACGCTCATCTTGAAAGAGTTTAGTGGATAGCGCCCAGCACCAATGGTACAACCAGACATCAAAACGTTGTACAAGTGCGTACACTACTAATCCTACCAGCATTAACCGAGGGGTATTAGAAAAGACAGCTTGTATGTGTGGGAATACCCAATCATTTGCATTAGGCGTATATAACAGCCAAGACTGGCTGATAACCATAAACATCAATGACGTCATGATACCAATATTGACCGCTTTGTTCGCTTCTTTTCGTCCAGCAACTTCGCTTAGAATATCAGTGACCAAAAAAGTGGAGGCAAATAAAATATTGCCCAATGTTTGTTCCATACCAAAAGCATTCACCAAAATCAAAACTTCAATATTAGCAGCGATTGTTGCTAATACTGTCCAACAAAACAATCCTTGTATATCAAAAAAATAGTAAAATGCTACGACTGCGCTGAAAAGAACAATAATACTCAAGATTAGTAGCAATTCGTTAGTCATCACAAGTCACCACCCCTCCTACACCAAAAGCAGTGTTTTCCATTAAAATATCGACGCGCCAATCGTCTTGATAAATAGGTAAAATATGCTGCTGAAATTGTTCAATAACTTTCGCATCAGGTTTAATCGGCTTTTGATTGCGTTGCATAATATTGATGCAGACACGTTCAAAATATTGTAATCCGATAGCAATGTCGCTAAGCATTGAACCGACAGTCTGTCCGGCTAATCCTTGCAAAAGACAGATTTCATCAAAATATTGTGCGATTTCTTCTACCGTACCATCAATACCTTTGTCCAAATAACTTTCGCGAAAAATGGGATCAAAGGTTTCAACGCCAATTTTGACTTTGACGGCAATATGGTGACGACCGAACCGTTCCTTAAGCGGCGCAATCGCATCGCGATGCTGCCAGTGGCATTCAAAATGCACTTCGTTGATTGGTTTGGCTAAACAAATTTCTTCAATCAGTGCCATTGTTTGCTCATCTAAATCAATAAAACTTCCCGAATTGATAACCTCTAGCTTGCCGTAACAGCCGGTTATTTGTGTTAAAGTTGTTTGATTAAGCACAAAATTAGCAGTTTTATCCTGACTAAAATCAAGGTGATAATCGCAGAAACGACAACGACGCCACTGGCAGCCACTGCCTCTAAGCATAACAATTTCTCGTTTGTTTTTGTCATGAATGACACTGTAGCGAATTGGATTAAATGAATGTGTCAAATAAAATACCCCTTTCTAGCAATAAAAAATGGGCGCTTCATTTTGCGCCCATCATAAATCGTCTTAAGCGGAGGACAATCACACTTAAAACGAAGCCCGTAGTTTTGTTTATAGACAGGATGGTCGCGAACTGTCTAATATAATTGCTTCTATTATAACAACGGAGCTTTTTTTTGGCAAGAAAAATTTAAAATTTTGTTCGTCGATAATTTTTGATAAAAATAATGCAATTTATTTGATTATAATCAAAATTTTTGCTGATGGCGACGATTAAAAATTTAGTAGAGTTGAAAAATATTCAGGTTTTGTAAAAGTTTGACGAAGAGCTATTGACAGAATAAAAGAGTGGTGATAAGTTTAAAAAGATAAGTTTATTAAGCGCATTGTTAGGAATTTTTTAAAGAATATTGATGACGAATAGTTTTTGCTTGTAGAATGCTCTGTAAAAAGATAACGCATCAAGCAGTTGCTAATAATAAAATATAGTTTGGCAAAAAGGTCTTTTAATATTACTGTTCATATAACAGATTTTGTTTTTGATCAAGAATATTTAGCTGTTATCATGATATAAGGAGAGAAGGATATGTTATTTCGTGAAGTTGAAAATAAAGGAATTGATTGTCGTTTGTTCGGCTATCTTTTAGAATCAGAAGAAACCAATGGTTGTCATGATTTGATTGATCTTTATTTTGTTTCTGTTGGCGAAGGGGTAGTTGAACTGGAAATTCCTATTAGCAAAAGACATCTTAATGTTCAAGGAACAGTTCATGGTGGAATTATCGCTAATTTAATTGATTCAGCTATGGGAATGGCGATAAAAAGTTTAGATAAAGTTGGCGCCACTACCGGATTGAGCGTTAATTTTTTAAAGAGCGCTGGACGTGGTGATGTGTTAAAAGCAGTAGGAACGGTTACCAAAAATGGCAAAAACGTTATTTTTGGGGAAGCTAAGGTGTATAACCAAAAAGGCGATTTGTTGGCGCAAGGGCAGGGGAGTTTTTATTGTGTGGGCGATTTTTTGAAGGAGTATTTATTGACTAAACAAAATCAATAAGCAACAGCTGTTAGTTTTTGGGTGTTGTATTTATCGGTTCAAATCGTTATGATAAATGAAGAAAGAGAATTTTTAAGAGATTATGAATGAGAGCGAAGACGTTATACGATTGGATGAATAATTAAAGCGAGCGAAAGGAGAACAGCAGTGGAAGAATTGGAGCATCAGCCGCGATTAAAGCGCAAAGATCGGCATAAACGAAGAACAAGAAAGTTGATTTTTCGTTCTATGGGTTGCGGTTTAATCGTTATGGTTTTAGGAGCAGCTTATTGGTTAGGTAATGAACGATTTGAAGCAAATAATTCATCACCAGAGGTTTCTTCAGTTTCGATGATGGATAAAGTAGAACGCGACGAACGTCATCGTCTGCCAATAGAAGATGATTTAGTGTTGGACAAGTCTATAGATGTACCGCTAGAAAATGACGGCACGTCTATTACTGAAAATATGGCGGAAGAAATACCGTCGCCTGCGCCTTTGGTTTATACAAAAAGTTATAATGATGGGAGTAATCATGTCTATTTGACTATTGACGATGGTCCTTCAGCCTCGACAGAAGCGCTTTTAGACGTTTTAGAGGCTTATGATGTGAAAGCAACTTTTTTTATGCTGGAGCCTAATATGGAACGATATAAAGAATCAGTAATTCGTTTAGTTCAAGCTGGACATATGCCGGGAATGCATGGCGTAACGCATCGCAAGGAAAAATTTTATGCTGATAGCAATAGCGTATTATGGGAAATGCTTTATGGGCAGGAATTTATTCATCAAACGACAGGTAAATATACGCCGCTGATTCGTGTTCCTTATGGCAGCAAGCCGTATATGATTGATGAATATGTAGAAGCCGTTGTCAATCAGGGATTGTCTATGTGGGATTGGAATGTTGATTCTCTGGATTGGAAATTTCGCAGTGAAGAGTACGTCACGCATACGATTGCGCAAGTTGAGCGTTTAAAAACTAAAGGAGAAACGCCTGTGATTTTAATTCATGATACGCCGAAAACAGTAGAGTATTTGCCCAAACTTTTGGATTATTTGCTGGAGAACGGTTATAAATTCGTGCTAATTGATGCTCAAACGGAGCCGGTACAGTTTCCACGATAGTGTGATTGTGTGAAAAATTTATGTTAAAATAAAAAATTTCCTTTCCTTTTTTTCAGTAGTCACGGTATAATATAAAGAAGAATAAATAATCGACGGCGAGCAAGCCGTCGATTTGCTTGTCGAACGGCAATCCAGCGAAGGGAACGGTGAATTTTATGAAAATAGGTTTTGATCCGAAAAAGTATTTAGAGGAACAGTCTAAGTATATTTTGGAGCGGGTAAACGATTATGATAAGCTCTATTTGGAGTTTGGCGGTAAACTTTTGGGCGATTTTCATGCCAAAAGGGTTTTACCGGGATTTGACGCCAATGCCAAGATTAAATTGTTGCATCGCCTGAAAGATAAAGTGGAGATTATTATTTGTGTTTATGCTGGAGATATTGAACGCAACAAAATTCGCGGCGATTTTGGCATTACTTATGATATGGATGTTTTGCGGCTGATTGATGATTTGAGAGCGTGGGAATTGGATTTGAATAGTGTGGTGATTACTCGCTATGATGAGCAGCCAGCAACAACAATTTTTATCAATAAGTTGGAACGGCGCGGTATCAAAGTGTACAAGCACCACGCGACAAAAGGGTATCCTTTTGATGTGAATACAGTAGTTAGTGAAGAAGGTTATGGTCAAAATCCGTATATTGAAACAACGAAACCTATCGTTGTTGTGACAGCTCCCGGTCCCGGCTCTGGTAAATTGGCGACTTGTTTGAGCCAACTATATCATGAATGGATTAGAGGTAATACGGCAGGGTATTCCAAGTTTGAAACGTTTCCCGTATGGAACGTTCCTTTAAAGCACCCCTTAAATATCGCTTATGAAGCGGCGACGGCTGATTTGAAAGACGTCAATATGATTGATTCGTTTCATGTTGATGCTTATGGTGAAGTAGCTGTTAATTACAATCGGGATATTGAAGCGTTTCCAGTGCTTAAACGCATTATAGAAAAAATTACTGGTGAGGAAGCGGTATATAAATCTCCTACTGATATGGGGGTTAATCGGGTCGGTTTTGGTATTATTGATGATGAAGTGGTCAAAGAAGCTTCTCGTCAAGAAATTGTAAGACGATATTTTAAAACGGCGTGCGAGTATAAGAAAGGCTATGTGGACAAGGAAACTTTTGAGCGGGTGACATTGATTATGGGTGAATTAGGGCTGGCACCTTATGATCGCAATGTGGTTATTCCAGCTATGATTGCCGCCGCAGAAATGGAAGGACGCATACGACAGCAAGGTGGAAATGAGAAAAATCCCATTTGTTCGGCTGTTGCTATTGAGTTGGAAAACGGCAAGATTATTACTGGTAAAAGCTCTGATTTAATGAGTGCAACTTCGGCGGCGATGATTAATGCCATCAAGGAATTAGCGCATGTAGCTGATGAAATTCATTTGATTTCGCCGGTGATTTTGGAGCCGATTCGCAAAATGAAATCGGAAATGCTGGGCAGCAAAAACCCAAGATTAAATAGTGAAGAAATGCTTATTGCGTTGACTATTTGTGCCGCTACGAATCCAACTGCGCAGATTTGTTTGGAACAATTAGGGAAATTGTCAGGCTGTCAGGCTCATTCGACAACGATTTTGAGTCGCACTGACGAAGAATGTTTTAGCAAGCTCGAAATTGACGTTACTTGTGATGCGGTTTATCCTAGTGACAATTTGTACTATAATTGATGTTGCTGCTTGGAGAGTATAGAAGGGGAAATAGGTCATGCGATTAGATCAATTAGTGTATATCAAAGAAATTGAGCGTCAACAATCTATTTCTAAAGCAGCAAGAGAGCTCTTTATATCGCAACCATCGCTTAGCGTGGCGTTAAATAATTTAGAGCAGGAAATTGGCGTTCCTATTTTTATTCGCGGTAAGCAAGGGGTTATGCCAACATTGATGGGACAAGTTGTGCTGGATAAAGCGGCTGCAATCTTGCAGATGGTGGAGGAACTAAGAGAAATTAAGAAATTAACGGATCAAGAGATTGAAGGCGAGATGACTGTTTTTTTGCCTTTTTTGTCTTCTAGTGATTTAGGATATTATCTAGTAACGTATTTTCAGGAAAAATATCCCAAGGTTCGTTTAAAACTTATCGAAAGCGATGTCATGAAAAGTATCCAAGGACTAGCTAAAGCACAGGCTGATATAGCTATTGTGGATTTTTGGGCAATGGAAGAAAAGCGCATCAGACAAGTCGCAGAGGAAGCTAATTTAATGTATGGTTTTGTTGCAATGGATGAATTGTGCTTATTTGTGGGCAAAAACCATCCATTGACAGCTTCAACGTATGTAGTATCGGAGGATTTAACAGACTATCCGATTAGTTCTAATCGTCGTCGGTTATGGGAATATTTCAGTGGTCATGTGCCTAAAGGGCTTAGGCAAGGAGACTTCTTTGAGGATTGCGAACATTTGAAAAAGGCGTTAATTAAAAAGCAAAATGCCGTCATTATTACTTCTAAAAAGGCAATGAACGACGATATTTATGTGCAGACAGGCAGTATTGTTCCCTTAAAAATTGAAGAGCGTTTGAAACGGCAAATTATTATTGCTTCTTTAGTAGGCAAGCGGGACAAATGGGCACATACAGAAGGTATTATTTATCAGGAATTATGCGATTGTGTTAAACATTATTTTAATAAGTAACTACCAAAACGTTGGAAACTATAATGGCTTCCGACGTTTTTTTTAAGAATAAATGCTTCGTTCTAACACAGATGGATACCTAAAAACATTCGACTCACAGAATTTATTCAGTCAGATAGTAAAGAGATTTTTTCGTTTCAAAAAATGATAATAAAAACTTGCTAAACTCTTACAAACTATGATATAATATGAAAAAAGGGGGCATTAGCGCAGCTGGGAGCGCATCACACTGGCAGTGTGGGGGTCAGGGGTTCGAATCCCCTATGCTCCATAGTAAAGGGCTTAGTTAAGCCCTTTTTTATTTTGTGTATTGTATTTCATGTTGTATAAAAAACGTCAATTATGTGTTTATTGCTGAACGTATGTTGACCAATATTTTTTAAAACTTTATTCGTTTTTCAGCTACTGTGTTTCATAGCATAGTTGTCTTGTATGCTCTGTTATAGCATGATAAAAGCGTTTGAATATCGCACTTTTTAAATCTTACAGAAATTGTTTATAAGTAGTTTTGGATATATAAATATACGGTCAAACAAAAAAGCTATCACATTGGAAAATATTCCTCTGCGATAGCCTTTTTATTATATAAAGCGGAAAACGAGATTCGAACTCGCGACCCTCGCCTTGGCAAGGCGATGCTCTACCACTGAGCCACTTCCGCATATTTAATGGAGATAAAGAGATTCGAACTCTTGACCCCCTGCTTGCAAGGCAGGTGCTCTCCCAGCTGAGCTATACCCCCACTATTAAGCCGGTGATGGGACTTGAACCCGCAACCTGCTGATTACAAATCAGCTGCTCTGCCAATTGAGCTACACCGGCACTTCTTGCTTGAAATGAGTTATCATCTCTAGCACGAATTATATTTTATCATTTCTTTTTCGATTTGGCAAGAGGTTTCATCAAATATTCACAGAAAACGCATGAAAAAAGTAATAAAATTGAAGTTAAGAAATAATTATACCGTGATAGTATAACATGATATTCGTTTTTGGATTTATGCAAAACTTGAGATGTGCCGTTTGGCGTACTTTTTCGTTTCGCTTCTATGGTGATTCTGTAAAATTTTTGACTAAAATGCAAAATTGTAATTGACAAGATAACTTTTTCATAATAGAATATTTAACATCGGGGTGTAGCTCAGTTTGGTAGAGTGCCACGTTCGGGACGTGGATGCCACAGGTTCGAATCCTGCCACCCCGATTGGTCGAACGTCAGCGAAAGTTGGCGTTCTTTTTTAATTTTTCAGCATTTCTTGCTGCATAAGAATGGCAATTTTTTGTAACGCGCAATGCATTATGAAATTGACGATATATACGATTTGAGCCAACTATTTTTAATAATAGTTGGCTCATTTTTTATTAAATTTCTATTTGTTTAAATGTCTTTTAAATAATCAGCATTGCATCACCAAAAGAAAAGAAACGATATTTTTCTGCTATTGCTTCATGATAGGCATGCAAAACATTTTCTTTACCCGCCAAAGCGCTGACTAGCATCACCAATGTGGATTTTGGCAAATGAAAATTGGTAATTAAACCATCTAAAATTTGAAATTGATAGCCGGGATAAATAAAAATCTGCGTCCAGCCATCGCCGCTTTTGAGACGTCCATTTTGGGCAACGCTTTCTAAGGTTCTGGTGGAAGTGGTACCGACGGCAATAACGCGACGCCCTTCTTCTTTGGCTTTATTGATGCATTGGGCGGCTTGCGGCGATATATCATAATATTCGCTATGCATTTCATGATCACTAATTTCCTCGGCTTGAACCGGACGAAAAGTTCCTAGACCCACATGCAACAGAACTTCGACCACTTCAACACCCATTGTCTTAATTTTTTCCAATAGTTCTGGAGTAAAATGTAATCCTGCTGTAGGCGCTGCTGCTGAGCCGTCGTATTTGGCATATACTGTTTGGTAGCGGTTTTGATCTTCCAATTTTTCTGTGATATAAGGCGGTAAAGGCATAGCACCTAACTCATCTAAAATTTCGGTGAAAATACCTTCGTAATAAAAACGAATAATGCGCCCAGAAGATGTTTCGCTGATGATTTCTCCGATCAGTTTACTACCAAAATCAATTATAGCGCCGGTTTTTACTCGTTTGCCGGGTTTGACTAAAACTTCCCAACAATCTTTTTCGTTTGTTTGCTTCAATAAAAGTACTTCAATATGAGCTGTGCCCCCTTGTTTAATGCCAAAAAGTCTGGCAGGAATAACTTTGGTATTATTGATCACCAGTACATCGCCAGCACGCAAGTAATCGGTAATGTCGGTAAAATGTTTGTGGCTGATAGCGCCAGTTGTTTTATTTAATACTAAAAGCCGTGAATTATCTCTTTTTTCCAAGGGATGTTGGGCGATCAATTCAGTTGGTAATTCAAAATCAAAATCCTTTGTTTTCATAGGCATTTCCTCATTTAATAGTTTTTAACGGTGAAATAAATTCAGCAATATAGATAAAACGATGCTGATGATCAAACAGCTAACAATTGGGAAATAAAAAGCGCCGTGCTCGCTTTTGATAAAAATATCGCCGGGCAAGCGTCCGATTGCTGTCCATCTGCTCAAGATACATACGACAATGCCTGCTGCAATGAATCCTATGCCTGCTATAATCAACCATTTTCCTAAACTGCTCATGGACTCACTCCTCTTTTTTGACGCCTAAATGGTCATATGCCAACGGTGTACAAATACGTCCTCTAGGGGTACGACTTAAAAATCCTTGCTGCATCAGATAAGGTTCGCAAACGTCCTCTATAGTACTGCTTTCTTCATTGATAGTTGCTGCCAATGTTTCCAAACCTACTGGTCCGCCATTGAACTTGTAAATGATAGTTTCTAACATTCGACGATCGGTTTTATCTAGTCCTAGTTGATCAATATTGAGTAGACCCAGCGCTAAATGCGCAATTTCTGAGGTAATTAGACCATCGCCTTTAATTTGTGCAAAATCTCGTACCCGTTTCAAAAGTCGGTTGGCAATACGCGGCGTTCCCCGCGAACGACGGGCAATTTCCCAAGCGCCGTCTTCATCAATCGGTACTTGTAATATTTCTGCACTGCGACGGATAATAGTCATCAATTCATTCGGTTGATAAAATTCAAGACGTTCAATGACGCCGAAGCGGTCTCTTAAAGGCGATGTCAACATACCGGCTTTGGTCGTTGCACCAATTAGTGTAAACGGCGGCAGATCAATACGCAGTGAGCGGGCACTAGGACCTTTACCAATCATGATATCCAAGGCAAAATCTTCCATGGCTGGATATAATACTTCTTCAACACTACGGTTAATGCGATGAATTTCATCAATGAATAAAACGTCTTGAGGTTCTAAATTGGTTAAAATCGCAGCTAAATCGCCTGGTCTTTCAATAGCGGGACCGCTGGTTACTTTGATATTGACGTTCATTTCATTAGCGATGATATTAGCCAGCGTCGTTTTGCCTAATCCCGGCGGTCCATAAAGCAATACATGATCCAACGCTTCACCGCGCAGTTTAGCCGCTTCGATATACACATTGAGGTTGCTTTTTACTTTTTCTTGTCCAATATAACCCACCAAAGTTTTGGGGCGAATTGTATTGCCGTCTTCCCAATCGTCCATGACGACTTCTGGCGATACCAATCGTTCTTCCATTAGCTATTCCTCCTAAATTTTTGCCAGAAGTTGCAAAGCTTTTTTTATGATTTGCTGTTCGTCACCTGCTGCCATCACGTCGTGCAGTTGGGGATAAATACGACGAATTTCGCTTTCGTGATAGCCTAACGAAAGCAATACAGCCAAAATATCATCATGGTTGTCGTTGCTTTCGCTGACAATAGGTTGTGCGAGCGATGCAAAACTTTGTTGTGGTAATTTATCTTTTAATTCCAAAATCAAACGCTGTGCCGTTTTTTTACCGATACCCGATAACTTGGTCAAGTAAGCAATATTTTCTTCGGCGATAGCCTGATATATTCCGCTTAATGTGCTTTCGCCAATAATGGCCAAGGCGCCTTTCGGTCCCACGCCTGAAACGTTTAAAAGCAGCAGAAAAAAATTTCGTTCTTCCCACGAATCGAAACCATATAAACTTAACGCATCTTCACGCACATGACAGTATATATAAAATTCCCTTTCTTCGCCAACACTATAATTTAACAGTCGGTTGACAGGTAAAAAAACTTCATAGCCAATCATTCCGCCAGAAATCATGATGGATTGTTCTGTTTTATGAATAATGGCACCTTTAATGTAACTGATCATACCGTGTTCTCCTTGTATTGGTTTGATGATAATGAGCATGGCAAATAGCGATTGCTAAGCCGTCAGCCGCATCATCGGGTTTGGGTAATGCTGTCAGTCCCAGAAATCGTTTGACCATCTGCTGAATTTGATTTTTATCCGCTCGCCCATAACCAACTAAAGCCTGTTTCACTTCTAAAGGCGTATACTCATAAACGGCAATTTCTTTTTCGGCGCAAGCCAAAAGAATAACGCCTCGAGCTTGCCCAACGGTAATCCCTGTCGTAATATTGCGATTAAAAAATAATTCTTCTACTGCCACATGATCAGGTTTATACGTATCAATCAAATTGCTTAATTCATGATGCAACTTAAGCAAACGTTTTTCCATTGGCATATGCGCCTCTGTGGTAATTACGCCGTATTGTACCGCTTTAAATTTGTTGCCAACGACGCGAATCAATCCAAAACCTGTTGTTGCTGTGCCTGGATCAATGCCTAAAATGACCATAACCGCTCTCCTTATTGTCAAGAACATTAGTTTTAACTTATTCTATCACATTATGCAAAAAAAATCTGCAAAGAAATAAAATCTTTAGCAGATTTTTTTTGATGATTTTTATATTTTTCGTCGCTTTCCGAATTTTTACGTGCGAAAAATAAATCAAACGCTATTGGTGTGCGTGCTAATCAAGATTTGGCAGAAGCTTTGAGTGGTAGTTGAAGTATTAACGATTGGTGACGCTAAAAAAGCTAGAAATGGTTATTTAGCTATACAAGAAGGTTTTGCTGCAGGATTGATGATTTAAGTGTGAATCATTTTGCTGAGAAAAAAATTTTCCTTATAGTATCGAGATTAAACATTTTTTGTAAGTCGTTGTATTATGAGAAATTTTTGACCAAAAACATAAGATAATATCAAAAAGAGGAGCATAAAGTTTGCTCCTCTTTTTGATGGTTTAATTTATTGATGTTCGCTCAAACCATCCAACAAACCGATTAATTCATCATCAGAATGAATTTCAATCTGGTTGCTTAAAATATCTTGCTGCCACTGTGTGTCCAACGCATCTAGCCGTAAATCTGTTACTTGATAGACGCCGCCGTCATGCCCAACGATTGCCGGACCATAAAGTACTGCCAAATATTCGCCGCTTTCATTGACGCCTAAGTGTCTGATGGTTTTATGCATATCACAAAGCCCTTCGTTAGTAGCTTGGGTTAAATAAATAGTGTCATTTTGTTCACTAATTTGCCATGTTGGCGCAGGATAAAGCGCTGCTAATTCATTAAGAGACAGTTTAGCAAGAGTTGCGTCGGTTGATTTTTGACGACTAATACAATTGAGATCGTATTCAAGACAAATGCGATTTCCTTCTTCAAATATGATATTTTTGGCTGAAACAAGCGGTGTTTGCGTATTAGCTAATGTAGTTGGTGGTTTTGCCAGCGGTTCTGCTGAAGCCAAATAATAACCGGCATAAGCAGCCATAGCGAAAATAGCCGCTGCCATCATGCTTAAAACAATTTTAGCGTTTTTCATGCGCATCATTCCTTTGGTCTTTTTCTGTAGTATGACCAAAAAAATAATGATTTAAACTTTTGTTAGTCCCATTTTTTTGCCTAAAAGGTCATTGATATAAAAATCTGCGCTGACATCCATTACAGCTTCATCGTCGAATAATGTTTCCATCAATCGCATGATTTGAACAGCAGCTGTCTGGTCGGTGATTTCTACTAAATCAATCGGTTGATAGCAAATCTGCCGACTGATCACTTCAATATTTTCTGTTTCTAAAATTTCTGCTGTTTCTGTTAATCTTTTTTCAGGCGTTAAGATTCGCACCACATCATGACGGGCGAATTCCACATCAAGGGCGCCTAAACTTAATGCAACTAGCATAATCGTTTCTTCTGGTACTGACGTCTGATATTTGCTGACAAAAATTTCGCCATATGATTTAAACAGCCATTTAACCGGATGCTCAAAAGTACCGCCGAAAGCTGTTAAAATAGCGCGCAATCGTTCTTTTACCTTATTTTCATCGTCAGTCGCTGCTCGAATCATTAAAGATACACGGTTAGGACCCAGTGCTTCAAAATAAAAAGTTGTTGCGTCGCTGGGCGTTCGTTTTAATTCTCGATATTGTTCTGACCAGTAAGTATAATCCACTGCTTTTCCCTCATTTGTCAATTTTTTTCTAATTATACGTTGTAGATAAGGATTATTCAAGCTTTGTGATAGCGCCGACATAAATTACAGAGCATATCGCAGAAAAAAATGGCAACAATGGCAAGACGAAAATTTTTCCAATGTTTTTTTGTGGTAATATTTGTCAGAAAAGGCTGGATAAAATGTACTGTTATTGATGATAAAATTCCCCAGTATAGTGAAAATTTAGGACAAATTAGCCCGCTGATATTGCCTTTTTCTTGACTATAATCCCAGTAGCGCAAATGAAAGGATTTTTCCAGCCAATAACCGCTGATATATTCAACAATAGAAGGCAAAATAAAAGCGGATAAGTAAAAAATTTTTCGTCCCATTTTTTGCACGAACAGCAATAAGATCGCAGCAATGCCGTACATCGGCTTGAAAGGCGCCCAACTAAAATTAGGCTTTTTAAAACTGCCGCAAGTCCATAAATGGTGTATACCTTCTACCAGCCAGCCTAAAAAGCTGTAAATAGCCAAATTACTGCACAAACGCTCCAACAGAATACCACCTTTGCTCAAGTTTTTCTTAGCATATGTAATAAGGGCGTATTTATACTAATGTTTTTGGCGATGTTCATGACGGTTAAAATGAAATTGTGGTAAAACGATAACCAATACGGTAAAAATTTCTAAACGTCCTAGAAGCATTAAAAAGGCAAATAAATATTTGGCTAAAACCGGTGCTTGCGCAAAAGACTCAGTTGGTCCAAAAGCACCCAAAGCGGGACCGACATTGCCTAGCGAAGCGGCTACAGCCGTAAAAGCGCTGAAAAAGTCAATACCGCAACTGGCAATAAACAGTGTAGAGATAATACAAATAAAAATATACAAAAAGAAAAATATGGCTACATTGATAATAACATGATCACTAATAGGTAAATCGTTAACTTTTAGTCGCGTGACCATGCGCGGATGTAGCGTTCGTTGCAGTTCATGACGAGCCTGACCGAAAAGGATCACCCAGCGGTCAACTTTCATACCACCGCTGGTGGAGCCGGCACACCCGCCAATAAACATTAAAAAGATAATGGTCGCCATGGCCAGATGGGGCCATTGGTCGTAATCATCCGTAATAAAACCAGTACTAGTGATAACTGAGACAACTTGAAAAGCGGCACAGCGAATCGTTTCACCTAAGCCGTTTGTCGTTTCGCTCAACATATCAACAACAATAAAAATTGTAGCTGCCGCGATAATGATTAAATAGATACGAGTGACTTTTGTTTTAAAAAAAATCGCCAAGGATTTTTGCTTGAGTACCTGATAATGGACAGAGAAATTCACCCCACAGAGAAGCATGAATATGATAGTAATCCATTCGATGAGCGCATTATCAAAATAACCTAGACTACTATTTTTCGTTGAAAATCCACCAGTAGAAGTAGTCGCTAGCGCGTGATTAACCGCATCAAACCAATCCATGCCGCATAATGCTAGCAAAATCGTTTGTATCAATGTCAAAGCAATGTAGATCAGCCAAATATTTTTGGCGCTATCACTGGCACGCGGACGAATCTTTTCAGCAATAGGTCCCGTCATTTCGGCTTTAAAAATTTGCATACCGCTGACGCCCAAAGTGGATAAAAGCGCCACAAACAAAACGATAATACCCACGCCGCCTAACCATTGTGTTAAGCTGCGCCACAGTAAAAGTCCTTTGGGCAGTATTTCAATATTGTCAATAACGGAAGAACCAGTAGTAGTAAAACCAGACATGGTTTCAAAAAATGCGTCGGCAAAATGAGGCAGTGCGCCGCTGAATAGATAAGGCAGCGCGCCAAAAACGGAGGCGATAAGCCAGCCGTATGTCACGACGGCGAAACCATCTTTAGGGCGCATTCTATCTTCTGTTTTGAAACAATAATATAGTAAAAAACCAACGCCGCCAGTTAAAGGTGCTACGACCAAAAAAACGAACGCGAGGCTTTCACGATAAATTACCGATACCGCTAAGGGAATCAGCATGCTCAAACCAAGAATGATCATGATTTTGCCCAATGTGGATAAAATCAGTTTTTTTTGCATAATCTAATCCCCTTAATGAAATAATCCTTCTATTTTATTAGCTACATGAGCCGCTGCAAAAATAGTAATGCGATCTCCTGCCATCAAAATATCCTGTCCACCGGGAATGATCGCTCGTCCTTGGCGAAAAATAGCGGCGATAATAGAACCTTTAGGAAAATTGATCTGTTTGATTTCTTTATTAACCAATTTGCTCATCTGCGGCGTAATGACCACTTCATAAACTTCTGCATGGCCTTGCTCTAAAATCGCAATAGATAAAAAGTTGCCTTTGCGCACAAATTGTAAAATCGCTTCTGCTGTTAGACTTCGGGGACTGACAGCAACGTCAATGCCTACAGTTTCAATTAACGGCACATAATCGGAGCGGCGTATTTGCGCAATGGTTTTACCAGCGCCCAGACGTTTAGCTAATAATGATACCAACAGATTCAATTTATCATCTTCTGTTAATGCTACCAAAACATCGGTATCTTTAATGCCTTCTTCTTGCAATAAATCGACATCAGAACCATCGCCGTGCAAAATGATGGTCTCATCCAACAAAGCAGCCAGTTTGCGGCAATGGGCGTAATCCTTTTCTACAATCTTAACTTCCAAACCGCTGCCTTCTAATAATGTTGCCAAATAAAACCCAATACGGCTGCCGCCTAAAATCATCACGGAATGTGCCATTTCGCGCTCAAAACCCAGAGAACGTTCAATGGTTTTCATGTTATCTGTTTCTGCCATGACAAATAAACGATCGCCAGTTTTTAACTTATCATCACCACGCGGAATAATTACCTGCTCACGACGAATAATTGCCACTATCAAAAAACGGCTGCGTCCGCGAATGTCTTTTAAGGCTTTGCCAACCATTTTATTATCTGGCTGGACCATCAATTCCAGCATTTGCATCATACCGCCAGCAAAGTAATTAACGTTGAGCGCTTCTGGTATTTTGATTAACTTCATAATCTCCTTAGCCGCTACTTTTTCGGGATTGATCAACAGATCAATTCCTAACAGAGGGTTCTTTGCCAGCTGCACATCGTCAGCATAATCAGGATCCCGTACTCTAGCCACTGTGCGCATGACGCCATGCTGTTTAGCCAGCATACAGGAAAGCATGTTCAGTTCATCAAATTCCGTAACAGCTACTAATAGATCAATATGCTCAATATCCATTTGAGCAAAAATTTTGGCGCTGGCACCATTGCCAACTAATACCTGCACATCAAGATTTTCTTCAACAATTTTCCCACGATCTTCATCATGCTCAATAACAATGACATCATGGCCTTCTTTGGAAAGGACTTGTGCAATATTATAGCCTACCTTTCCGGCGCCGATAATCGCTGTCCGCATTATATCACCTCATTACTTCTACTGCCATATTCATTAAATATAGCCACTAATATACCACAAAATTTTCTGGATACCAAGGGTCGCTGATAAAATTTTTGCAACTTATGTGTTCATATAATAATGTCTTGTAACAGAAAGATTGTTTAGTAGGCAATAATTTTGATATTTTGTTTTGATTTACTTCATTGCATAAGAAAAAGGTTGCAAATTTTCATTTCGCAACCATAACATCTTTCTAGTCATTCCAATCAGAAAATAGACAGTCAATTCATTTTATCTTTTAATTCATCGATGAGATCTTCTAGCCATTCAACCTCCCATAAATAGTATCCTCGTATCAATTTTACATTGTGTTTTTTGATAAAGTATTTTTGGTCTGAAGCGTGCTGCTGCAATTCTTCTTCAGTAAGTGGAACAATAACGTCTAAAAGCTGCAAACGTTCTTTTTTTCGCTGTTCTAATTGTTCAATGACTTGGGCAAGCGGAAGAACATCAAAAAAAGTAAAATAAGCACTGATTTTGAATTCCATTAAGTCATTGGCAGCCAATCCTTGTTTAATCATTTTTTGTAGCGCTATTTTTCCTTGTTCTGTCAGTGCATAAATTTTTCTATCGGGGAAATTAGTACTTTTTTCAATAGTTACATTAGCCCAGCCTTTTTTTTCAATACGCGCCAAAGCCTGATAAATAGAAGCGCGATTTGATTTTGTCCAAAGATTCATTTTCTGCTTTTTGTAATATTTATCCAGCTCATGACCATAACAACACCCCATGTGTAGCAAACCAAGTACAATACATTCTACATCTGACATATTATCATCTCCTAATATACTATTTAGTTAGATTTACATAACCATGTAGATCTTGATAAGGTAATTATACAAACAATAGTTACGATTTGAAAGATGGTTTTGGCGGTCGTGACCAAGGTTTAAAAACGGAAATGATTGTTATTAAAACCATTAGTAAAAGATGACACAAAATTAGGCAGTATTGATTGTGCAAATATATTTGAAATAATTCATTTTGTATCGCTGCTATGCCGTGTAATAAAAGAATTTCTCGCATATTCTCGATATTTTGAAGATAAAAACAAGAACCTGTAATAATAATAGTTAATGATAAAATCCATTTGCTTACTAGCCAACGAAATTTAAAAAATCTCCAGTTTGTAAAAAAACCATAAAATAAACCCAATAACACTGTAAAAATGGCTCCTGTGCAGATGGCATACCAATCAATAAGCTCCATAGCTTTCAATAAATAAATCATTCCAACAGTATCTGGCATATTGCTTACTTGGGTTAGCAATATTAAGGCAGCAATACAACCGCCCATCCATGCAAAAATACCTAAAAAATGTGCTGCTTTTAACCCTTTTAATCCTCTGCCCGTTATTTTTTTCATAATTAAACACCCCTTTTTATTTTTGTTAATAAATACTTAATTTAATAGTATTATAAACGCCCATACTAGTATTGTCAATACTAGTATGGGCGTTTGCTTGAAAAATGTCAAAAATGAACAAATAAGGCAATCAGCAAAAAAGATAGAAAAGCGTTGCAAACATTTAACTATTTTTATCATGAAGGAATAAAAATTACTAAAGGTTATCATTATAAAGGTACTTACAACACTGTCAATGATTTTAGATGCTCCGCATCAACGTCTATAACATAGTTTTCTTAAATACTGTAGACACTAAAATAGCATCAGCATAAACTTAACTAACTGCAAAGCACATCGGAATAGTTCCGATGTAAAAAGATTTTTCTTTTTTATTTGCTTGACAATACGTTGCATCAAAAAGAGAAAATGTAATTAGTATGTTATTGATAAAGCAGCCAAGTTATTTTAGTTGCTTTATTGATTAAAAACACATTCATATAATGCATTGAACTCTGTTACCATTTCATACTGTGCGATACGTTCAAAGGCTTTTTTTAATCCTGTATAATACCATTTTTGTGCATCATAGCCACGATTAAATCGTTCCCATAACTTATCCCCAATATCTTCTATGGCTTGTTTGTTGCTGCGCAAATTGCTCAATTTATCAGCACATGCCACCAGTAAGACTTCTTCCTCGGCAGCTTCTGTTAAAAAACGGATGGTTTCTGCTTTGCGCCGCTCCCAGCTCCATGCTTTATTTTCGGAGCAATCGCTGACTAATTGGGCAACTTTTTGCCCGAAATGTTCACCAATATCTTCAATAGAAAAATCGGTGTCTTCTACAACGTCGTGCAACAATCCAGCGCAAATTTGCTCATCATTAGCACCGGCTGCGGTTAATATTTGCGCTACTTCAAAGGGATGAACAATATAAGGGATTTTCGTTCCTTTGCGAAATTGATGCTGATGAGCGATTGCTGCAAAAATAATGGCGCGTTTAATAGGCATATCATCATGAGTATAATCTTTTATCAAAATAATCAATCCTCGTATTATAAAGTAGTAGTGTTTATAGTCCCTCTCCAAGGACTGTATGCTATACTGTTGGAGATACTGTGGATTGTTTTATCGATCCTAC
>CATJSX010000113.1 GCA_949743265.1 uncultured Peptococcaceae bacterium | reverse complement strand
GTTTTAACCTTTGGCAGAGGCTATATCATCTTGGCGGCATTGTGTCTTGGGCTATGTAAAAGTTTAAACATACTTGGTACAAAAATGTCTGTATCCATTTGTTGGGCATGTATGTTGGGAGCGATTTCAGCTAAAACATCAACGTATTGTGTCAGTATGTACGCTGTAATTTGCAATGCTGCGCAAGGTTTATTAAATGATTTTCATGTGACATTTTTATCCGCTATTGGGCACAACTGGCCAATGGCAGTTGTTAGTTTAGGAATTTTATTGATCATTAGCAGATGGTACAAAGGAGATAGTACATTAAATGGACGGGATTATTTTGTTGCTTTACAAAAAGAACTGCCTTCAATCACTTATCGTGAAAAAATGGCGATATTTATTTTGGTGAGTATATTTTTGTTGTTGATCACGGAATCTATCCATGGGATTAGCAACGGCATTATCTTTATCTGTCTCCCTTGGATTGCCTTGTTGCCAATATTCGGGCAAGACGCAGAACAAGTCGCCAAATCCGTCAATTTTGAAATTATCTTTTTTGTCGCAACGTGTTTGTCTATCGGCACAATCGCCAGTAGTATGGGGTTTGGTGATTTGATTGCGCGATATGCTGTTTCATTCTTTGAGCAGACCGGCAATAACGTTTTTATTGTTTTTGCTGGGATTTTTTTTATCGTATTTTTGTTGAATTTCATCATGACGCCAATGGCCATCTGGGGGTTATTTACCGCATCGGCGATTCAAATCGCTTTAACGTTAGGTTTAGAACCGACCACCTTTGTCTATGCGCTTGCTCATTGTGCGGAAGCTGTGATTATGCCATATGAATATACTCCTTATTTAATCGTTTATTCATTCGGCATGATTAGCATGAAAGATTTTATTAAAACAAGTTGCTTAAGATGTGCCTTGTATTTTTTGGGATTTTTATGTGTGCTGGTTCCTTATTGGAAGTTGATTGATTTATTGTGATAAAAAACTGATATTACACGAACTTTTGAATCATCATAACGATACCACAAAAGTACTACTTGATTGCTAAGTAGTAGCATCTATCGCTATTTCAGTATGATTGTTAGCAAAAGACAACGCAATCTATTCGCTCATACTGATAAAATGCTCAAAATTATGGTTCTATCCTTTAACGTTATAGGTATGTATCATACATTTTCATTTTGCCCAAATAAAATTTTTGCACTAATAAAGGAAAAAATTGTTGTGGCTTTAGATACATATATTTCGTTTAATAACAAATACTTTCTACTAGAAGCCGTGAAGCTCAAAAGATAAGAAATAAATTGGTGAGGAAGGACTGAACTTAATGAAAGCAACAGGTATTGTAAGACGGATTGATGATTTGGGACGCGTTGTCATTCCCAAAGAGATTAGGCGCACGTTGCGTATTCGCGAAGGGGATCCACTGGAAATTTTCGTTGATCACGATGGCGAAGTAATTTTAAAAAAATATTCGCCTATCGGTGAGTTGGGCGAATTTGCCAAAGAATACGCTGATTCTCTTTATGAAGCAACGGGACATATTGCGGCTATTTGTGATCGTGATCAAATTATTGCTGTCGCTGGCGCTTCAAAAAAGGATTATTTGAATAAGTCTATTGGCAGTGCCATAGAAAAAGTTATGGAAGAACGCAAAGCGTTGATTGTGACGGATACGTCGATTCATCCTTATTTTCGCGGCTTAAAAGACGAATCGGTCATAGAAGCTTCTTTCCAGACACAGATTATTGCGCCGATTATTGCTGAAGGCGATCCCATCGGCGCTGTTTTAGTCGCTTCTAAAGAGCCTAATGTGAAAATGGGCGAATTAGAATTGAAACTGGCGGAAACGGCAGCCTCTTTTTTGGCAAAGCAAATGGAACAATAGTCATTTTGGTAGGCTCCCCTTTTTCGAGCAGATAAAGCGAATGCTTATGGCTTGAAATGGGGAGTCTTCTTTATTTGGTATTAATACGATCATTTACATACTAAAAAGCTGCACTGTAAAATACGGTGCAGCTTAACTGAATGAGAGTAGCTTTTTTAAAACGCTATTCTTTTATTTATCTATTTATCGCGGCTCAATGATCAATTTGATCGCCGTTCTTTCTTCACTGTCAATCAAAATATCAGTAAATGCCGGAATACAAATCAAGTCGATGCCGCTGGGCGCAACGAATCCTCGGGCGATAGCGACTGCTTTTACAGCTTGATTTAACGCACCCGCTCCGATAGCTTGCATTTCTGCGCCGCCTCTCTCACGAATGACACCTGCTAATGCACCTGCAACAGAATTTGGGCTGGATTTTGCTGAAACCTTTAAAACTTCCATCAATAAAAACCTCCTTGAGAATATTGAAATGTACGGTAACATTGTATATTTATTCTCTAAAAGGAAAAAAATTCCTGTAAATAAATGGAAAATTTATTTCGTCATAAATCGACAATTTGTATTCGTTCAATGTTTTGGGCCAAACCGGTGCGATCATCAAGGGTGAGAAATACACCGTTAAATTGTCCAATTCCTTCTGCTTGCTCAAATTTGATGGGTCGCTGTGTTCGAAAGCGCTGAATAGAAGATTCTGTCTTGATGCCTAACACAGAATCATAAGCGCCTGTCATGCCGACATCGGTGAGATACGCCGTTCCGTTGGGTAAGATTTTTTCATCAGCCGTCTGCACATGGGTGTGAGTACCAAGTACAGCGCTAACTTTGCCATCGACGTAGCGACCAAAAGCAATTTTTTCGGAGGTTGCTTCGCCATGAAAATCAACGATGATATGGCGACAGCCTTGTTCGCTAATTTTCGTCAGCAATTTGTCGATCACTTCAAAAGGCGAAGATAATGTGCTGATAAATACATTGCCCATAAGACTGATCACTGCCAGTTGTACGGTACCGCAATCTAAAAGTACATATCCTCTACCGGGCGTATCTTGAGGATAATTGTATGGACGCACTAAATTAGGAGCATGGTCAATAAAATGATAAATATCAAAATGATCAAAAGTATGATTGCCTAGTGTTACGACATCGATACCAGCAAAAATCAATTCATCGTATAGTTTAGCAGTAATACCATTGCGAGAAGCGATGTTTTCGCCATTTGCAATAACCATATCAATAGCATGTTTTTGTTTTAGTGACCTTAGGGTTTTGATAGCCATTGTCTGCCCTGTTTTGCCAACAATATCGCCGATAAATAAAATCTTCAATCAAAATCGTCCTCTCTAAACATAACTTGCTGAGAAATGCGTCTGCCAGTAGCGCACCAGTTAGCAAAATGTTCGCAGTTATTGGATAAAAAATGGTATCCGCCAAAATCAGTGCCGACTTTGCTCAAAGCGCGAGCCACAATTTCATCGGGAGAATAAGTAGGATGAACATCTCTGGCAATGATGATTTTATCAGACATTCCAAAATCTCGGATTGATGTTCTTTGGATTGAAGCGTCTGCCTGAATGAAATTAAGCGTTCCACGAAAATGCACAGCCGTTCCATCCCCAATATCAATGCCATAATGACGATAAGTCGGAAAACCGTCAAAAAACTGTTGCCAAATAATGCGCATTCCGCTAGATTTAATCTGCTCGGCAATCAAGCGATGCTCCGCCGGTTTGATCTCTCTAATGGTATAAATAACGTTGCCTCTAGCCATAATGAACACTCCTATCAGCACAAATAATTTCTTTCTGCCAATAGTATATGTTAATGCACAATAAATGACACTTTAGCCGGCTAAGAAGATCTTAACCGGCTAAAAAATACGCTCGTCAAAATTTTTATTTTGCTTTGTTTAATATTATAACAAGATATTTTAGCCTTGGCAATGTGCTGAAATAATAATTTTGGACATTGCTAAATTAGAGAATCGTTTTTGAATGACTTTCTTGATGGTAATAGGCTAAGCGCAGTAACATTTTGTTGGGGCAAAATGACCTGATAAAATCGTTACTTCTCTGACAGTACAAATTGTGCTATTTTATAGATAATAAGAATCATGGTTCTGAATAACACAAATAATATTTTACAATCATTTGCTTAAAAATGTATAATCTTTGTCGGTATATCGTCATTATCAGTGTATAACAAAGCATGATTTCTTAGACAGCCGATTTTGGCGCGAAAAGCAACGAAGTTTCGCCGTTTTTTGGCGCTTTTTTTGCCGTCTAAAAAACTATAGTTTATTAGACAGATAAAATCTATCTGCTACTGTTTTTTAGGGGGTAAGGAATATGGCCGAACAGATAAGTAATAAGAAGTGGTATTTTAATATTGCGATAATGTTGATTATTTATGGTGTCTTTAATATCATTCCACCCATTTCTTCCATTACGGAAATGGGCATGAAAGTGTTAGGACTGACGATCGCGTTATTGTATGGCTGGATTACTATCGATTTGATGTGGACTAGTTTATTGGGATTTGTACTTTTACAATTTACAGGCTATATCACGCTGTTGCCGGGTTTGGTTGCAGGGTTGGGTAATTCGACAGTGATGATGATTTTAGTACTTTTGGCTTTCGCTGTTGCACTTAGTCAAATTGGTGCCAGCGATGTTATCGCCGCTTGGTTGATCTCGCGAAAAATTTTTGTCGGTCGGCCGATGGTTTTGGTTTTTGGATTATTGTTTGGTGTAGCGTTAATTAGTGCCGCTGGTGGTGGAATGGCCTGTATTTTTATCATTTGGGATCTGATTCGCAGTATTTGCCGTATTAATGGCGTTGATGAAAAAGATACTTTGAAAGGCATTTTGATGGCAATGGTTTTGTATTGTGGCATGATTGGTTTTATCCTACCATGGCAAAATACAATTTGGCTTTTTGGCGGCTTTTGGCAAAAAGGGGCTAGCGGTTTAGAAATTCCTGTCATGAATATATTTTACGGTGGTTTAATCTGGTGCGCCTTATCCATTATTTTGTGCGTGTTGGTTTTTAAATATATTTGTCGTATGGATTTTTCATGGTTGTTGATCACAGAAGAAGTTGCCAAACAGTATACACAGAAAAAAGCCAATAAATATCAAAAAGCTGGCATCATTTTATTGGCTGTATATATTGGACTCTTGCTTTTCAGTAATATTTTTAAAAATAATATCCTTTCAAATTTCATCAACGGAATCGGTGTTGTCGGTCTTTCTATTTTATATATGACTATTTTTGCAATTTGGAAAGATAAAGAAGGAAAGCCTGTCCTAGATATTATCAAATGTTTTTCAGCAACGCCTTGGCCGGTTATTATGTTGATTGCTATCACTATTCCTTTAGGCGATGCTTTGCAGTCTGCTGACACTGGCGTTATGGGAGCTATCAGCGCTTGGTTACTGCCTTTAGTCAGCGGTATGAGTCCAACGATGTTTATTGCTATTTGTACGATTGTTTTGACGGTATTGACGCAAGTTCTCCATAATGTGATTTGTGGTGCGGTATTTCTTCCAATGCTGACGCCTATTGTTATTCAAATGGGCGGCAATCCTTATGTCTTTTTGTTTACAATTTTTGTAGGTTTGATGAGCGCTTATGCAACACCTGCTTCCAGTATGTTTGCCGGTTTAGTTTTTGGCACGAAGGACATTAGCACAAAAGCAGGTTATATGGCTGGTTGGATTTATACAGGCATAACGATTTTAATTCTTGTGGTACTTATGCCGCTATGGGGTATTATTATGCCGTCATTTTGAATTGAACTAAAAAGGCTTATTTAAAAAATTTTTAAATATAGAAATATCTAAAAAAGGAGCGAAAAAACATGGCAAAAATAAGAAGTGAAAAAATGTTTGTTTGTGGTTTAGACGGTATGGATCCTCGTCTAACCAAAAAGTAT
The DNA here is from genome assembly GCA_949743265.1 of uncultured Peptococcaceae bacterium. Lineage (GTDB taxonomy): Bacteria > Bacillota > Peptococcia > Peptococcales > Peptococcaceae > CATJSX01. The sequence goes on along the minus strand of CATJSX010000113.1, from coordinate 19,724 downwards.
GTGGAAATGGGTATCATGCCCAACACCAAAAAGTTTATCGAAGCCGGTGCCCAAAGAGAAGATTTGGTGCTCTTGGGCGGACACCCTACAGTTACGCCTTCGATGTGGACGACGTTATCTCGCGGTTGTTATTCCAATGTGCATGGCGTTACTTGCTTTTGGCGTCAAGGCAGTGCTATTGATGAAATGATGTATAATCTAAATTCACGGCTTTGTTGGGCAGAGCCTGTATGGAATTGTTTCGCCGAAGCAGGCAAAAAAACGCTGGTTTGGCATTGGCCCGGTTGTGCATGGCCCCCAACTAGCGATAGTCCCAATTTATCCGTTGTTGATGGGGTAGCGCCCGGCGTGGTTGGCGCTAATACAGCGACCCGTGATGAAGAGTGTATTTTTAAAGCTAGTGAAGATGCTGAGGAAATCACACTGATTAAAGGGACTGCCAGCGAAGCTATGCTTAAATGCGTTATTAAAGGCGTTGAAGCAGAAAAAGTTGATGAAAATATGATGACTCATGCTGAAATGCGTTCTGGTCAAGAAAATATGAGTATGAAAGGGCGCTTGATTATGGATCCTTCTGAAGGCTTAGCAGCTACTTTTGAAGGTGCTAATATTTTGACAGCGCAGTCTACCATCAAACCGGCAACCGGTTGGGCTAATGCGCCCGAAGGTGCTAAAGAAATGATTTTGTTGACCAGTAAAGGATTGGTACGCAGACCTTTCTTGATTTTGCCAAATGAAAATGGCGTTTATGACCATGTAGCCATGTATAAAACGAAAAAAGATACAGAACCGATGGCTATTTTCTACAAAGGACAACTGGTTGATCAAATCATAGATGATTCTTATTTTAAAGGCGAAAAAGACTTGACTGCTCGTGCTATGAAACTTTTGGATATTGAGCCTGACGGCAGCAATGTCAGAATGTTTATTTCTGGTTCTATGAGTACCACTGCTATGCGTGACGTTACCCATCCTGCCAGCTTATATGATGAACTGGTCAGTGTCGCTGGTTATCCGCCGCCACAATCTACATTTGGTTCCCATGATAAAGAAATGGTCATTGATTGTATGTTGGACACATGGAAATTATCCGGCGTTTATCAGTCAAAATGTTTGAATCATTGTATGAATGATTTAGGTTATGAAGTGGTTTTTTCTCACTATCATATGATTGATTTAGTGGAACACAATTTTATTCGTTTTATGAGCGACAAAGGATATAATAAAAATCCAGAAGCCGTTTATGAGTTCTTTATGGAAGAAGTTTATAAAGCGGCTGATGATTATATTGGTCAGTTCCTGCATTTATTGGACGAAGGTTGGACTGTATTTATCGTTTCTGATCATGCGCAAGTTTGTCCGGCCCATGACGTTGTTGGTTTAGGCGATATGAACGGAATCAATGTCGGTGTTATGAAAGAATTAGGCTTGACTGTTTTGAAAAAAGATGAGAGCGGCAAAGATTTGCCAGAAATTGATTGGAGTAAAACGGTTGCTGTTGCTCCCCGCTCCAACCAAATTTATTTGAATATCAAAGGCAGAGATGAACATGGCATCATTGAACCAAAAGATCAGTATGAATGGGAAGAAGAAATTATGACGCGCTTATATGGTTACAAAAATCCAGCTACTGGTAAACGTGTTGTAGCGCTAGCATTGCGTAATAAAGATGCAGTACTCCTTGGTATGGGTGGTCCGCAATGTGGTGATATCATTTATTGGATAGCGGAAGGTTATAATGCCGATCATACCGATAGTTTATCAACTACTTGGGGTGATGCTGATACTTCCGTATCACCAATCTTTATCGCGGCTGGTAAAGGACTCAAAAAATCTTATACAACTGACCGTATCATTCGTCAAGTCGACTTAGTACCAACTATGTGTGTTTTGGGCAATATTCGTATGCCAGAACAATGCGAAGGAGCGCCAGTTTATCAAATTTTAGCAGAAGGTTTGGAAGAAATTTAATCATCGTCAAATTGTACAGTAAAAATTGCCGTCAGCGTAAATGCTGGCGGCAGTTTTATTATGAATTTATTTAAAAACTCATACAGCATGTCCTTAAAAAAGACGTTTTTCATCACTAGGAATTTTTGTTGTAAAATGATATGGTTCTATTAGCAGCGGTTTTTGAGCCGCTGGTAAACAATAGTTTTTTGACGATAATCAATCTTAAAGGATCTTTTCTAAGTGTTTCAAAAAATCTTGTACATATTCTGGCAAGCTGATACCTTGCGGATAAAGGCAAATATACCAAATTGGTTGTAATTCTGTAGGGATCGTTAGATATTTTCCATCATTAGGGTAATAAAATTCAAATTCTTTTTGTGTAACAATCGTAATACCAGTTCCCTTTTTGAGCAAATTTTTTTGAGCATTGAGGCTGTTGACTAACTGTTGATTTTTATTATAGATAAAATTCGTATTCAAAGTACTGTTGCTGGAGATTAATAACGGCGTTTTTTCAAATTCAGCAAGGGTATAAAAATCTTTTTTAGCCCACTCTGTTTTCACATAGGTACAAATATAGAGCGCACGTTTGGCTAAAATAAAATAATCCAATCCATTATTTTGCAAATCTCGACAAAATTTTTCGTCCAAAATCGCTTCTTCAATAGTAGGAATAAGCGATACAGCGTAAGGTTTATTCAACTGATGATAAATATTGGTTATAGGTAAACTCTGTAATTCTATGACGACTTTTGAGTTGCTATTTTGATACTCATCAACAAAATTTAAAACCATATTGTCAGTTAGATATGGCGTTACATAAAATTCGATGATTTTCTTTTCGCATTTTTTCTTGACTAAAGTAAAGGGGATGAGTTCTGTTTGCAAATCATCGGTCAGTTGGCACACTGCTTGCGCATACTGCAAAAAACGCTCGCCGGCTTCTGTTAATGAAGAACCTTGATTGCTAGTGGCAATCAGTTTAACGTTGAGTTCGTTTTCTAAACTTTTAATAGATTTTCTGATCATTTGATGAGAAGTAAAAAAACGTTCAGCAGTTTTGCTCAAAGAGCCGCTAATTGCTATGTCAATAAAGTATTCCAAATGCTCCGTTTTCATTTTTCAAACCCTTTCGCCTGATATACATTGTCTGCAGATGGTCAAATCATGCTGTTATTTAAGAGACTACAAGTTGATTTTATCAATTTTGTTTTCATTTAATATTATAACAAGATATTTTAGCCATGGCAATGTGTTGAAATCATTTAGGCTTGCTGAAAAAGAGTTTTCAGCAAGCCTATTATTGGGGAATGATTTTTTATAGCAGAGCGCTCTGTGATAAAAAATTTGTTAAAGGGGTTTTCCTGTTTTGAAATCAATAATTTTACTTTGCTTTTTTGCCGGTTTAGGCGGTTCTTCTTCATAAGGCGGTTCAAAAGATAATTCGTCAATCATTTGCTCAAACGGCAAGTCACCTTCGGTAATATGGTGTTTATCTTTGAGAACATCAGACAAGATTTGCTTACGAGTAAATTCTATAAAACTTTCGATAACATCATCGCCCATTAGGGTATAGTCCAGATACTCCACAAAAATTTTAGCTTTTTCACAAAAATCAACGATTAAATGGTATGCGACGATATCAGCAGTAACGATTTTAGAGGGTTTGCGTCCTTCGCTTTGAAAGAATTGACAGACTTGTCCTAGAAATTTCTGTTCGCTGCCATCTTCGTAAACGTCCATATGATTCCATGAAATCATACCAGTATCCAAATCAAGCAGAATATAGGCGCACGGATAACACACTTTGCCGAGATGTTCCACGGGAATTGGCAGATAAATGCGCAGAAGCTCATAGACATTTTGACTAGTTCTCAGTTTACGGGTCTTGTGCAGTTCGAATTGATTTTCGTAAATGGTAATGGGAAAACTAGACAAAACAGCGTCCGTTTTTAATAGATCACTGCGCCAGCGTTTTTTGTCGCTGTCGTAACGCCACCAAAAAATTTCAGTTAATATATTGTCTTGGAAAAAATCACCGATAAACGGCGCCTTCTTTTCTAAATTGCATACTTTGTAAATTTGTGCTAATAAAAGCGTCATAATGCGTACATTTTCACTGGTATGAATTGCTTCTGGGGCAAATCCCGGCCGTTGTTCTTTTAAGGCAATCCATTGTTTGCTGCCACGAAAATTTAGTCCTAAGCGTTCCATATTACGTCGTTCGTAAAGACTCAGCGCTTCTTTATTGATAAAAAAACATTTCAGGCTTTCTTCATCAAAATGGCTCATATAGCTTGCCAATGTTAACGGCATATCCATTTCGTCTAACTCGTCCAATTCCAATTTGTCCGCCAAATTGAGCATGCGATTTAATCCTTTTTCACCGATAAACATCTGAATAAAATCCGTATCTTCTTCAGATTGTATTGAGCAGTAATAATTAATCTTAGTCACAGGATCTTCGATAGCAAATAATTGACCGGAATTCATCCATTGCCAAGGTTTTTGACGTTTTATTTTGATGGCTTCATCATACAATGCCTGCCATTGCTCAATAGTTGGTTCCATCGCTTTCACCTCTTTATTCAATTATAACAGGCTTTAGCGTAAGCGCAAAGGTTTTTTAGTGATAAATTTTGCGATTGACAGGATTTTTCGTAGAGAAGATTTTTTAGTTGTGTTATAATGAATTAACTATATGGGATTTTAATTAGAGGATCATCGTGATGACTTATACACATTTTTTGCTGAATAATCTGCGTGCAATCGTAGATAAAAAAGCCGTTTCTTATCATACGCCGGGACATAAAAACGGGCGGTTAGCGCCGGAAGCATTAAAAAATTTATGGGGTCAATCTTTTTGGCAGTATGATTTGACGGAGATTGATTCTTTGGACAATTTGCATTTCGCTTCCGGTTGTATTCGTGAAAGTCAGCGGCAGGCGGCGGCAATATGGCACGTTAAAGAAACGTATTATTTGATTAATGGAACAACGGTTGGTTTACAGGCGGCTATTATGGCGTGCTGTCGCGGACAGAAAGTTTTCGTGCCTCGTCACGTTCATCGCAGCATTTATCACAGCTTAATTTTGGCGCAAGCAGAACCTATTTATCTGCCCATCGCTCTTGATGACGAATTGTCGTTGCCTTTGGGGGTTGCGGCAGAAACGTTGGCTGACTATATCAGGCGTTATCCAGAAGTCAAAACATTGCTTATGGTCAATCCTACTTATCAGGGGCTGACATGGGAAAATGAAAAACTGATTAAATTAGCCAAAGCATCGGGTTTGACGGTAATCGTTGATGAAGCGCACGGTGCGCACCTGCATTTTTCACCGCAGCTGCCAATGTCTATGTTGGATTTAGGCGCTGATTTGGTGGTGCAAAGTTGGCATAAAATGCTGCCAGTAATGACCCAAGGCAGTGTACTTCATGCCGGATATGATTATCAAGGTGTTGAATTGGCGCCTATTTTGAGCCTTTTGCAATCAACATCGCCGTCTTATTTATTGATGGCGTCTTTGGAAGCTGGCAGTATTTTTATGGGACAAGAAGGGGCAGAAATGATCGCGCAAAGTTTGCATGAGTTGACCGTATTTTTTCAAAAATTGGCGTGTTTAAATACGATCAAACGTTTTTACCGCAGCGAATATGGTCAGGATCCCTTTAAGTTATATCTTGTTTCCAGCAAATATTCTGGCGCTGAATTAGCTGAGCTTTTGCGGGAACGTTTTCGCATTTATGTAGAAATGAATGATTCGGTTGGCGTGTTGTTGATCTTGCCTTTAAAAGTGAATCAAGATGAATTAGAATCGCTGTATGCTGCGCTGGTCGCTATTGATGAAGCCAGCAGTTTATTGGCAGACGTTGCGCTTTCGCCGACGTTTTACAGTCGTTCAATTCCTCAACAGGCTGTTTCGTTGGCAGAAGCGTTTTATCGGACTAAACAATTTCTGCCGATACAATCAGCTGTCGGTAAAGTTTGCGGGCAATTTTTGCTAAAATATCCGCCGGGCATCCCGCTAGCTGTGCCCGGTGAACGAATTGATGATAATATTTTGGCGCTGTGGCTTGCCAACGAGGGAAAAAGTAGTGACATGATACAAGTATTAGTGTAAGTAAGGTGAAAAAATGGGGAAATTATTAGTTATAGAGGGCGTAGACGGTAGCGGAAAAGCCACACAAACAGCGCTTTTGCATCAAGCGCTGACGCAGTTGGGATATACTGTACAGAGGACTTCTTTTCCTAACTATGATAGTCCTTCATCTAGTTTAATCAAAATGTACTTAAACGGTGAATTCGGCGAGAATGCCAACAGTGTTAACGCATTTGCCGCATCGGCATTTTATGCCGTAGATCGTTTTGCTACTTTTCAAAAGCAGTGGGCACAATTTTATGAAGAAGGCGGACTCTTATTGTGTGATCGCTATACGACCAGCAATATGATCCATCAAGGCAGTAAAATTTCCGATGTTGAAGACAGGCAAGAGTATCTCGCTTGGCTTATTGAGCTGGAATATGAGCGTTTTTGTCTGCCTAAACCTGACAGCGTAATTTTTTTGGAAGTACCACCACAAATTAGCCAACGATTGCGTAAGCAACGGCAGGATTTAAAGCGGGATTTAGCGAAAGATATTCATGAGAGCAATCTGGATTATTTGCAGAAAACTTATGAGATTGCTTGCCAGATTGCACGAGAGGAAAACTGGCATATTATCACTTGTGCCGATCAAGGCGGTAATTTGCGCAGCATTGATGATATTCATCAAGAAATACTTGCCCATGTTCGCCAGTATTTATAGCCGCTCTAGGATAGAGAACAATCATGTTTAAGGTGGGACAATCATGCAGTTTCAAGAAATTATCGGTCAGGATCAAGCTGTTGCTATGATTAAAAGCGCCGTATTGCGCAAACACTTGGCTCACGCTTATCTTTTCAGCGGTCCCGAAGGTGTTGGCAAACGTATGGCAGCATTAGCATTAGCGCAATTCATTAATTGTCGTCAAATTGATTCGCAGACGATGGAAAGTTGCGGCGCTTGCCCTAGCTGCTTAAAAAATATCAATGCCGATCATCCTGATTTGATACGCGTTGAACCTAGTGGCAATAGCATCAAAATTGAACAGATTCGTCAGTTAAACGCAAAAGTAGCTTTGCGGGCTTATGAAGGCGCTTATAAAGTCATTATTATTGATAACGCTCATTTGATGACTGCTGAAGCTGCCAATAGTTTGCTGAAGACGTTGGAAGAACCAGCGGAAAATACAGTATTTATTTTAGTGACAGCCAATGTTCAACAGCTTCCTGTCACGATTTTATCCCGCTGTCAGCAAATCGTTTTTCAGCCGCTGGCAATAAACGCTGTCAGTGAAGTTTTGCAGCGACAGTATCCGCAGTATGATAGTCGTATACGATTAGCCGCTTCTTTGGCAGGCGGATCAGTTAAACGAGCTCAGGAACTGTTGACCAATGAGACGCTTTTGTCACAGCGCAACCAGTTGTATCAGCTATTGGCGCATTTGACAGAACAAAGTGTTGGCGACATTTTATTTTGGTGCGAACAGTTTGATAAAGACCGTCCAGCCGTCAAAAATCTGTTGGAATTGGCGCAAATGTGGTATCGTGATTTATTGTTGCTGGCAGCTGGCGGCGATCAGTCGTTACTCGTCAATCATGATCATTTGGCGCTTATGGGTCGAACGCCTTATGCCATTGCTGTGCTGTCGCCCATTATTCAAAATTTACAAAGAGCCATTGAGCAGCTGGAAACTAATGCTGCGCCGCGTTTGGTACTGGAAATTGCGCTGATTAAGATAAAACGTACTTTACAAGGGAACATCGCTATGATATAGTTTGTCCGCGGAATGAGTGAAAATCATATTTTACTCGTTTTGCAGGTCATCTCGAAAGGAGTTTTTAGGTCTATGCCTATTGTTATCGGCGTGCATTTTAAAGCCGCCGGAAAAATTTATTATTTTGATCCCGATGATTTAGCGATTGAAACGAATGATCATGTTATTGTAGAAACCGCACGGGGTATCGAATACGGTACAGTGATTATACCACCCAGAGAGATAAGCGAAGACGAGGTGATACCGCCGCTCAAAAAAGTGCTGCGTAAAGCCACGCCAGAAGATGATCAAAAAGTGCAGCTCAATAAAGAAAAAGAAGTTCAAGCCTTTAATATTTGCTTAGAAAAAATTGAAAAACATCGGTTGCCTATGAAATTGATCGAAGTAGAGTATACTTTTGACAATAGTAAAATTATTTTTTTCTTTACGGCAGAAGGGCGTGTGGATTTCAGAGAATTGGTCAAAGATTTGGCGACGGTTTTCCGTACTCGTATCGAATTGCGGCAAATCGGTGTCAGAGATGAGGCGAAGATGCTGGGAGGTATTGGTTTTTGCGGTCGTCCGTTATGTTGTTACAGTTTTTTAGGCGAATTTGCGCCAGTAAGTATTAAAATGGCGAAAGAACAAAATCTGTCACTGAATCCTTCAAAAATATCCGGTATTTGCGGTCGGCTTTTATGTTGTTTAAAATATGAAAACGATGTATATGTGCAAAATAGAAAAGAAATGAATAGCCACAAAGTCAAAAACCTTGAAGCGCTTTCGGCAGCTGGAGAGCCCGAAGATAATTTTGATTTAAGCAAATTGGAAGATTGATTATATAGAAACGAAGGTGAGTAAATGCGATTAGCCGAACAATTGGATAACCTCACGACAACTTTAAATGACGCTTTAATTCAGCTAGACGATCTCAAAAAAACAGTGGCTCGCTTAAACGCCGAAAATGAACGATTGCGAAAAGAAGTGCAGGCTGCTCATTTAAAAGCTGTAGAAATGCCGTCGCCGGAAAACAAACAAGTAGAAATCAACGATACTCTTTTACAGCTTTTCAATGAAGGCTATCACATCTGCCCTACATGCTTTGGTCAAATGCGTGATGGAGAATGTATTTTGTGTCATGGTTTTTTGTTTCATGAACAATAATAAGTATCGGCATGGTGATGAGGAACTTACTGATTTGAATATTGGTCAATGGAAGGTTTTGCAAAAAAAGCAAGGTTTTCGTTTTGCTGTAGATGCCATCTTATTGGGACACTTTGCGCCACTGAAAAAGGACTGGCAAGTGGCTGATTTGGGGACGGGATGCGGCATTATTCCATTTTTGCTTTTAAGCCGTCAGCCGCAATTGAGTATTGACGGCATTGAGATTCAGCCGGAAATAGCTGATATGGCTTCACGCAGCGTTTTATTGAATCAGCTGAACCAAATTCGCATCATCAACCATGATTTTAAATTGCTACCGAAAGCGTATAACAACCGCTATGATTTAGTAGTCGTCAATCCACCGTATTTTCCTTTGGGGACAGGCAAGATCAATCCCCATCATTGGTCAGCTATCGCGCGGCATGAGGTGGCTTGTACGCTTGAGGATGTACTTGCTCACAGTGCACGATTGCTTAAATCAGCAGGACGTTTGGCGATAATTCATCAAGCTAAGCGTTTAGATGATGTGTTGACACACTGTCGGACATACCATTTGACACCAAAACGGTTGCGTTTTGTCCATCCTGTCAGCCATGAGCCTGCCAAATTTTTGCTTCTTGAAGCAGTTAAAGGAGCGAGAAGCGGGCTTTGCATTGAGCAGCCGCTGTTTATTTACCAAAATGATCAGTACAGCGCGGAAATGCGCTGTTATTATGGAGGTGAAGGTGATGAATGATTACGGCAAACTCTATTTATGCGCGACACCTATGGGCAATTTGGACGATATTACTTTGCGTGTATTGAAAACGCTACAAGTGGTTGATTTGATCGCTTGTGAAGATACCCGTCAAACGTTAAAACTGCTCAATCATTTCAATATCAGCAAACCTGTTACCAGTTACTATGAGCACAATAAAAGCTATAAAGGCGAAAAAATTATTGCTCAGTTATTAGAAGGCAAGAATGTGGCGTTGGTGTCTGATGCTGGTATGCCTGCCATCGCCGATCCCGGTTTTGAATTGGCGCAGGATTGTTTGCAGCATGGCATCACTTACACCGTTTTGCCCGGCGCTAACGCTGCTTTAACTGGCTTGGTGCTTTCGGGGCTTTCCTGTGAACGATTCTGTTTTGAAGGTTTTTTGCCTCGTCAAAAAAATCAACGTCGCCAACGTTTAACACAATTAGCTCAAGAAACGCGAACCATGATTTTTTATGAAGCGCCCCATCGTTTACTGGATTCCTTACAGGCAATGGCAGAAATTTTTGGCGCTGATCGTCCTATGGCGGTAGCGCGAGAATTGACCAAAAAGTTTGAAGAAACTTTTCGCGGAAGTCTTGATGAAACGATTGCCTATTTCAACGCCAAAGAGATCAAAGGCGAATTTGTACTCGTCGTTAGCGGTGCAGAAATAGAAGAAGAAAGTCCTAAAAGTATAGCGTGGGCGTTAGCTTGTGTGCAAACGCTTATTGATGACGGAATGTCAGAAAAAGAAGCTATCAAGCAAGCAGCCAAAGACGGCAATCTGCCTAAACGGGAAGTGTATAATGCTTTCGTAGCGCAAAAAGATTCGCGTTAGTTTAGTTTGAAGCGATAACAGATAATGTTGCATAAAAAAACAAAGAAAAACGTCTGGTCTGGTCTATTACAACAATATCTGTTGATAGAACCAGACGTTTTTTTGTAAAAGCCTTCTTGCAAAAATGGGAAATATCTTAAAATACACGGAATAAGCTGGTTACTTTGCCGATTAGTTCTACTTCTTTTACAATAATAGGCTCCATGGAATCGTTTTCCGGCTGAAGGCGAATATGATCTTTTTCACGGTAAAGCGTTTTAACGGTGGCTTCATCGCCAATCAAAGCAACAACGATATCACCATTATTGGCTACTTTTTGCGGCGAAACAACGATCAAATCGCCGTCAAAAATTCCTACGTTGATCATACTTTCCCCTTTGACACGCAACATGAAAGAATTATCATGTCGAACAAAACGCATAGGCAAAGGAATGGTATCGGTAACGTTTTCGCTGGCTAAAATAGGCTGACCGGCAGCAACTTCGCCAATAACAGGTATGTTAACAATATCGTCAAGTGTTTGTTCCTCTAATTCAGAATAAAAATCATCCATGTCACGATTGACTTTTAAAACGTTAATGGCTCTGGGTTTGGTCGGATCCCGCCGAATATAGCCTTTGCGTTCCATTTGTGTTAAATGGCTATGGACTGTCGAAGTAGACTGCAAACCCACCGCTTCGCCGATTTCGCGCACTGATGGTGGATAACCTTTAGCATCTATCTGACGAATAATATAGTCCAAGATCATTGTTTGACGTTTGGTAAGTTCTTTATCGTTAGACATAAAATTTCCTCCTATTGGTATGATATAATCAAAAAGATTTCTTGACGTTACTTTCTGTTTCTATTATATACCATAAATTACTATATTGCAAACTAGCGTTCCGAATTATTGATAAAAATAATCTATCAATATTCATGAAAAATATCGTGCAATAAATACGTTTTTATTATAATTTACAATCAACGGTATAATTAAAAAGAGACTGTGCAGAAAACACAGCCTCTTTTGGAAGTATCCAGCGCCGAGTAGTTTACTCGCCACTAATCATCATTTGTGCAATTTTTATGGTTGGTGCGCCGCTAGCGCCGAAGAAAGTCAAATCATCGGCAACGCCATCGATTTTAAAGAGCAAATCTTTTAAATTGCCAGCGATGGTTGCACCGCGAATTGGTTTGACAAAATGACCGTTTTCAATCCATAAACCGCTGGCACCGAAAGAAAAATCGCCAGAAATGCCGTCGGCTGTATGAGCGCCTAAGATTTCCGTTACATAAAGCCCTGTTTTGACTTGACGAATCAATGTTTCTGTACGAACAGTGCCGGCTGCCAAATAATAGTTGGTAACGCCGATGCTGGGCATACCTTTATAACTTCCTCTTAAACCGTTGCCAGTGGAATGTGTATGGGCTTCATTGGCAGAAGTCACATTGTGCAGATAATTTTTTAACACACCGTTTTCTACCAATATGGTTTTTTGTGCCGCTGTTCCTTCGCCGTCAAATATTATGGTACCCAAATGATGATCCATCGTACCATCGTCGATGATAGTAACCCATTGGCTGGCTACTGGTTGGTGTAGCCGTTCGTGAAATAAAGAGCGCCCTTTTAGCATATTTTCACCAGAAAATCCTGAAGCAATAATGTTTAAAATTTGTGTGGCAACTTGTGGATCCAGAACTAAATCAGCCGATTGCGTTTTGATATTTTTGGCGCCGAGCAATCGCGTGGCTTTAAGCGCTGCCATTTCGCCTACTTTTTTTGCCGAAAGTTGATCAAAATCAACAACAATATCCATACCATAGCCACTTTCATGGGAATTGCCGTCGCTGGCTAAAGCCAACGCATAAAGTCCGCAGTAACTGCTTTTCTGATAGCCGTACAGCCCGTTTGAATTAGCTAGCCAAACTTCTGTTTCGCCATCTTCATATCCGGAACGTTCAATTTGTATGATGCGTTTATCGGCTTTTTGGGCGATGTTTTCCACCGTCAAAGCCAAGTCGATTTTTTCCGACAGCGATCGCTTGGCTAGCGTTTCATCATAAATTGCTGCTTGAGGATAAGAATCGGTTTTTGACGGCATTGCCAAAAACCGATTTTGATCGCTGAAGCACGCATTAGTTACAGCTTGATGTAACATACGATCAAGCGCTTGAGCGCTGAAATCCGAAGAAAAAGAGAATCCCAATCGATTATCTTTGATGAGGCGTACGCTGACGCCGCGATTTTCTGCCAGCTTCGTTTCTTCGACGGCGCTATTTTTGATCTGAATATCTTGAGCTTTGCTTTTAGCGAGATAAAATTCTACCGCCGTAGCGCCCATTTTTTTAGCTTTTATCATGCCTTGCTGTACAAACTGTTTAAAACCTGCTTCCATCAATTATTATCCTCCTTAGCTTACCAAATCCGTTCGGTGACTAAATGACGTGTCAGCACTAACGGTGACAAATTATCTTTATCAATAACGGCTTGTGCTTCTTTGTCCAGTGCCGCTTCACCGCCTAAATGCAATATACCGTTGATTTGCGCCATACCAGTTATTACAGCGTCGCCATAAACGGTAATATCAGCGCAATCAATGACGCCGTTGGCTAATAGCAAATCGCCTGTAACGATTAGTTGTTGAGCATAAAGCGCTTTAGTCAAAAGTAAATCCCCATCGATAAAAATCTTTTCACCGCTGATTTGCTCAGCGCTAACTACAAGAGCGCCGTCATGAGCGATAATCGCCAAGTTTTTCTTGAAGTGTGGCGCATCATTCAGCGAAATGCCAGAAAAATGCTCTTTTAAAAGTACAATGTGCATTTCACTGACATTAACCAATGCAGTGCGATAACCTATTTCATTGCTAACAACGACTGCCGGCGCATTCGCTAAAAATGACACCGGTAAATTTGCTAACAAAAATCTGGCGCCTATTGTCGCTTTACCGTTGATATCACTGCCAGTGGCTTCAATAGTCGCCCGTCCGTTGGCGGTTGACTGCCAATAAGCGGAAATTGTATAGTCCGTTTCCTCGCGCACTAATAGCTGGTGGGGCGGATTGTTGCCTTGATATAAGGCGTTTTGCGCCAATACGATAGCCTCTGTCATAGCGCCCTGCGCTAGATAATCATGTTGAAGACGTGTAATTGTTTCGTTGCTGAAACGAAAATAGTTGCTTGTAATGACCAATAGCAAAGAAAAGGCTGATATAGCCAAGGCAATGGACCATACAGTTGCTACCAAAACGGTTCCTTGACGGTTAGACAGTTTAAAGACGTTTGATGACAAATTCGTCATGATTTGCTTCGCCGCCAGTTCCGCCAACGGTTAAACCGTTGATTTTCAACGTTGGTTGTGCATCGGCAACTGGCGCGCTTTGACCGCTTTTGCCGCAAGTACCGACAGCATAGCCTAAATCATCGCCAACCATTTCCACCATTTGCAGGCTTTGAGGACCGTTGCCTGCCAAAGTAGCGCCTCGAATAGCATAAGCAATTTCGCCGTCTTCCAGCAAATAACCTTCTGTCACGTCGAATACATAATCGCCATTGATGCTGTTGACTTGACCGCCGCCCATTTTGCGGACTAATAAACCTCGTTTGGTAGAACGCATGATTTCTTCTACTGAATCACTACCGGGAGCGATATAAGTATTGGACATACGTGTAACTGGTTTGCATTTATATGATTCACGTCGACCGCTGCCAGTGGAATAAACGCCTGCTTTTTTGGCAGTATGATAATCATAGAGATACTGTTTCAAAATGCCGTTTTCAATCAAAATATTTTTCCGTCCCAAATGTCCTTCGTCGTCAAAAGCAAAACTGCCATATTTGCCAGCAATAGTTGCATCGTCAATAACCGTGATTTTTTCACTGGCGACTTGTTGGCCCAATTTACCAGCGTAAACCGACATACCTTTTTGCACCAGATCGCCTTCCAAACCATGACCACAAGCTTCATGCACCATGGTGCCGCCGGCTTCTGCTGCCATAACGACTGGCATTTTGCCAGCAGGACAAGGCTTAGCGTTTAACAAGGTCATGGCTCGCTGCGCCGCTTCTTTACCGATAGCGTCTGGAGATTCTGTTTCAAAAAGTTCGAAACCAGTTGTTGCGCCGTAAGAAGCAAAACCGGTTTGAATCTGATCTTCTTTTCGGGCAATAGCTTGACAAGACAAACGCGTTCTGATGCGTTCATCTTCCACATAAGTGCCCAAACTATTGGCAATGGTGACATTTTGGCAAATATCGCTGTAGCTGACGCTGACTTGACTAATGGCGTCGTTTAATTCTCGCGCTGCTTGATCGGCAATTTTTAAAAGCTGTACTTTGTCGTCAAACGTTATCGTATCAGGCCGTTTAACGATTGGGGATTTAATGGCTTTTGGTGCATGGGTAAAATCCATGACTGCCTGATGAGTATCGCTTTTGGCGGCTATGGCTGCGGAGTGCGCCACTTGCTGCACATTTTCTGCCGACAAATCGTTTGTATAAGCATAAGCCGTATTATCACCAGTAATTACGCGAATACCTATACCATGATCAATACCTGTATTGATTTTTTCAACTTTGCCCCCATCCAAACTGACGGAAGTACTTTCTTTATGTTCCCAATAAACTTCTGCAAATTCCCCACCGTATTGCAGTGCTGTTTCTAGCGCTGCTTTGATCAATTTTTTTTCCATAAATACCCTCCAATAACTATTGAACGGTCACATCGACCAGCAAACTCATATACATAGTATTCTCTCCTGACGCTAAATTTTCTTGCTGTTTCAAAGAAAATTTCTCAATTTTTTCGATGCTAGGCAGTTCAGTCAGCCAGTCCAAAAAAACAGCCAAATTTTCATAGTTACCATCAATGGCTAATTGCGCCGAAGAGTGAGTGGCATCTTCATTAAAATAAAACGTTTGCATCGTTAGTTGCAAATCTTGACTTTTTATTGCTAGTTGCGCAATAAAATCACTGGTGTCAAACGGTGTGGCACTTGTTATGATTTCTGCAGTAGACCATTGTTGTTGCTTATTTAATTGATCCATTTGGTTAAAATTTTCGCCGGTTTTTACTATTAGCGCCAGTGCTAGCGCGGCTATCAATCCATACCAAAAAATTGGACGAACTTTCATGGTTCATTCCTCGCTTTGTTAAAATACTGTCGCCATAAAATCTAGCCGTTTTTGGCTGGAGCGGTTGCTGATGGTGACAGCTTGTTCAATATATTGAATGGTAATCTGCTTAAAACCGCCCTCTTTTTTGAGGTATTCGCTGAAAGCGGCAATCTGTTCCAAATTTTCGCTGTAACCATAGATTGTCAATCCTTGTGCAGAAGAGGCAATTTCAGTAATAACAACGTTTTGTGTTTGGGAAAGAATATCGTTGATGGCTTTGCCGTAAAGTTGTGGCGTTTTTTGCGGAACGATAACATCAGGTGATGGTAATGAAGTAACTTGTTGTATTGCTGCTTGCAATTTCAGTTCACTATTTGCCCATAAGAGTGTCAACAAAATTAGCGCAGCGAACGTTAGCTTGTTTTTGGTTGCTAACGTGGTCAATGGAAAAGGCGACTGCTTTTTTTGACTGCTTCGGTATTTAAGATTGTTTTCCCTAATAGTTGTGGCAGGAATTAGCGGCTGCCATAAAGCGTTAGTAAAGTAACTCAACTGTTGACACCAAAGCTGTGTATCATCTGGTGTAAGGATATTGTCGGCAAACAAAAACCAGCCGTCAAAAACAAGCCAATCATATTGACGATTTAAAGCGCCGCTGATTTTTTGATAAATTTGAAAAATATGTTCCGCTGATGGTGGTGAAGGGAATTGTTGGGCGAAAAACAGCTTTCCGTGCCGATAAACAACGGCTGAAAGTTGTTTGGCTTCCAAAACCATGACCAACGCAGCCTGATAATCGCCATCGGGCTGCCATAATTCATAAGAACTGGTTAAACGGCTGATTTTTGCTCGTTTAGGCAAATCATTCAAAATATTGCTCAAATATTTTTCGGCGACATAAATAATGCTAACCAGTTGTTGCTGGTCTTCTTTGATGATGTGATAGTCAAAATAGCAGAGGGCATCTGCACCTTCGAGCTGCTCTAGCAAGCGAGCGATTAAAATTGTTGTCGTTTCTTCGTCGGCTATTGGTAGCTTTTGCGTAATGACTGTTACCTCGGCGGCAGATAACCGCACGATCAATTCGCCGCGCTGAGCGATTGTTAACGGCAACTCTGCCAATGAGCTTAACATTTGTTCGCCGTTTGCTTTTTGACAGTGCCATTGATTTTGACGATGTGTTATGATTAGCTGTTGCTTTTTCATAGAGCCTCCTTTAATACAGAAGATGATAGCGGTTGCCACCTAAAGCGATGGTACGTTGATACATAATGATTTCTTCGCCTAAATAACCGCTGATCGTAATGGTAGCGTTCTTTTCTGGCTGAATATTTTCCGTCAGTTGTTCGATAAAGTTGGCAATAGGTTGCGGCTGAGAATCATCAACGCGGCGATAAAGTACGAAGCCTTTTAAGTCAAAAAGATGCTCAGAAGCCATAGTATCTTTTGCTAGATAGTAGCTGATTTTGCCTTCTGCTGTGGTAATCTGCAAACTATCGCCGTTTTTGACGGCGCTTAGTCCTATGCGCAAATCATTACTAATAGCGTCTAGCGCCAAGACCAGATTTTCGCGTAGTTCAATTTCATGGATCGTTAGTTGCTTATGTTGATATAGTCCAATCAAAAGTTCGCTAAGTATCAAAAGTAAAACGCCTATGGAAGCTAACGTCGCTACCAATTCTATAAAAGTGAATCCGTTGCGTGCAATGTTTTGCGGCTGGTGATAAACTGCCATGATTGCTCGCCTCCTTCTGTGGTAATGGTCAAAATGAGTTGATCAATATCCGCCATTGTTTTTTCATCAATAGGCGCTGACCATTGACGGGTAACCTGCCAAGAGCAAAGAAAACCATCAGCTGAAAAACTATCGCCGTCTTTGGCGGCGTCTATTTCACTCATGAGCTTTTCAGCTAAAGCAACTACAGTTTGTTGCTTTTGACTATGTTCTTGGGCTGATAGGACAAGATGATATACTTCCATAAAACTGAGCATTACCAAAGCGATTAGCGCCATGCTGACCACAACTTCCGGCAGCGACATACTTTTGCGGTTAGTTATTTTTGCGCAATACATTAGTCAATCGTATCCTTCCTGTTTGATAAAAATAAACATAGCGTTTGCGACCATTGCTAGAAAGCGTAAAATGACCATTCTGCAAAATAGCGCCGTTAGACTGAAAAATAATTTCCGTTGTTCCATAATAATTAACAGTGACTCCTTGCGGCAGCATGACGCTTTTTAATAATTGAGCCGTCGTTAGCGCTGTAATTCGGTAACTATCCCGTCCAGCGCTAGGATAAAAAGCGACTTTTACCAATTCGCCGCGGCTTTTAGCTTGCGATTGTGCCCAACGTAGATCGCCTTGCAGTTGATAAAGGGCATTATCAAACCGTTCCTTTTGTAGTCTGCCTGTATATTGCGGCGTTACAATGGCCGTCATAATAGCAAGAATTGTTAGGACAATAATAATTTCTGGTAGCGTAAAACCTCGCTTTTTCGTGTTTTTTAGCGGAAATTGGCGTCGTGGCTGTCTGCTGTAAAGTTTCCCCAATGATAGACACCTGCCTTGCCAGTCAGAACGACTTGTGCCGATAAATCATGAGCGACACGGATTTCATACTCATAATCTTTGCAGGGCGAGCGTAGAGGTTTGCTTAAAAAACCGCTGTCAATCAATTGATTTTGGCTAATTTCACTGATAGATTGACGGTGGCTTTGTTCGCTCAAATACCAATTTGCCGCTGTTTCTAACAGCATAATATCGGTTTGGATACGCACAATGCGCTCACGCGCCAATATTTCATGAACGTTGATAACAACTAAAGTGCCTAAAATACCCATAATGGTTAAGGCTACAATGATTTCGATTAGCGTAAAACCTCGCTTTTCTTTCACAATCAGCCTACCTCCTAAGCAATATATTGGTAAGATGTGATAATAGGCAGAAATAAACTGGCGGCTATCAATAAAATAAAGAGTCCTAAAACGACAATAAGCACTGGTTCTGCCAATTTAGTCAGCCACAGTGTTCTTTCTTCAAAAATATGCCAATGAAAATCGCTGCTTCGTAAAAGCATTGCTGCAAGATTACCGCTTTTTTCTCCGATTAGAATCATCTGGCGACCATCAGCAGGAATAAAAGAACAGTTTTCTGCTGCTTGGCTCAAACTTTGTCCTCGCAGTACATCATAGCGTAGTATAGCGATTTCATGCGCCCACAAGGCAGACGGTTCATTATGAACAAGCAAAGCTAATCCAGCTTCTAATGCAACGCCGCAATCTAATAGCTGACTTAATGAGCGGGCAAAACGGCTATAAAAATGTTCCTGCAAAAGTTTTCGCACGACAGGTAAAGCATAAAACAAGCGCTGCGGTTGAAAACGCTGCCAATCAGGTAAAAACCGTCGACCGATTATAAATAGTATTACTGTTAAACTTATAATGAATGATAACGGCAGTCCATAGCGGCGCAAAAATAAGCCGCAGGCTACAACGATTTGTGTTACCAACGGCATAGGCGCTTGAAGATTTTGATATGTTTGCACTAGCGAGGGAACGACTATAAAGAGCATAGCGGTTATGGCAATAACCATTACGATGAAAACAAGCATGGGATATAATAACGCTGCTAATAGCGTTTGTTTGAATTTTGCTTCGTTTTGAAAATACAACGATGCTTGCGCCATGCTTTCGCTCTGCTGCCCTATTTGTTCACCAACAGCGACTAATTCAATAAAGAGAGGCGGCAAAACTATGCTGCTATCAGCTAACGCTTTAGAAAAATTAAGACCATTTTCCATTTTGAGCAAAACTTCCATGACTAAACGATTTTGCAAATCGGCATCGTCAGTACGCAAAAGTGGTAAACTCTCTTGCAAAGAAAGTCCGCTTGCCAATAAAATTGACAATTGATAGCAGAAATTAGCTAATGTTGCTGGTTTTAAAGTTTTCTGCCGAGCGGTTTTTGGGGAAATAAAATCGAAACGCTGTTTTAAATAGAGCAAATACCAACCTCTTTTTTGCAGGATTTTTCCCGCGTCAATACTGTCTGTGGCTTCCAGTGTGCCCTTTTGCCGCTTGCCTTGTTCGTCAAGAGC